>DAOQXO010000033.1:0-23013 GCA_035342635.1 Steroidobacteraceae bacterium | reverse complement strand
AGGCAAGCGGTCCCCGAGCAACATGAACATCACCCCATTCGCCGGCATGCAGGAAGTGGTCGCGAGTGTCTCCGATGCGAGGCGTATCGTTCGCGTTTTCACGGCGATCGGCGGCTGGTCTGTCCGCAAGCTCCCTGATGCCCCTCGCGAGCAGCGACAAGCCTGGCACGTGCCGCGGCACTGCCGGCGCATCGAACAGTGGCTGCTCGTGCCCGAGAGGGAGGTGAGGGGCTACGTGCGCCTGGTCAAATTCCACGGAGTATCGCAGCAGATCATGCGCTCGAGCGGGCGCACCTGGGACACGGGCGGCATCTTCGACGTCGACGTGTTCGCGAGGGACGTGCGCAAGGTGTACCGCGAGTTGCAGGCACTGGGCTGGACAGCCTATGGCGATCCCGTGGATTACGGGTGGGGCGGCTTCGACGTCAGTCAGGTGGTGGCCACGGGGCCGGACGGTCTCGTGATCGCCGTGCTGCAGCCCAGGCGGGCGCCACAGGCGAGCTTCCCGCGGTACCGCGGCTTCAGCCGCGTGTTCAATTCATCGCTGATAGTCAAAGACTACGACGCAACACACCGCTGGTTCTGCGACGTGCTCGGCTGGAAATACATGGCCGAGGGAGACCTGAACGGCGTCGTGGAGCCGGGACAGAACATCTTCGGCATTCCGATGCCGCACGCGCTGGTGACGCGACGTCGCTGCGGTATCGTGCATCCGGAGGGCCTGAACGACGGCTCGCTCGAGACTATCGGCATGCCGGACCTGCAGGGTCGCGACTTCTCCGGAGCCTGCGTGGCTCCAAATCTCGGCTGGCTGTCCTGGCGCTTCCCGGTGGCGGACGCGAACGCGTATGCCGATGCGCTCGTCCGGCGCGGCGGGCAGCTATACGCGGAGCCGGCCACCTTGCAGCTTGCGCCGTACGGCGAAGTCGTTTCATTCTCGGTGCGCACGCCCGATGGGGCGATGCTCGAGTTCTTCCAGCGCCTCCGGATCCGCAGCCGATTGCGCGGTCGGGTGAAGCAAGAGACGAGATGACATGCAGGAACCCAGTGGACATCGTCGACTGATCATCGGCATCGCCGGCGCGAGTGGCGCGATCTACGGCATACGGTTGCTCGAGATGCTGAAGGAAGTGCCAGGCGTCGAGGTACACCTGGTCATGAGCAATACGGCCAAGCTCAATGTCTTCCTCGAGACGGGCTGGTCGTTGCCCGAGGTCGAGGCTCTGGCCGACCAGGTGCACGACTCCAGGAATCTCGCGGCCAGCATTTCGAGCGGCTCGTACCGCACGCTGGGCATGATCGTCGCACCCTGCTCGATCAAGACACTGTCGGCCATTGCGTGCTCGCATAGCGACAACCTGCTGACGCGTGCGGCGGACGTGGTGCTGAAGGAGCGGAGGCGGCTCGTTCTGATGGTGCGCGAGACTCCCCTGCATGCCGGGCACTGCAAGCTGATGCTGGAGGCGGCGACGCTCGGAGCCATCATCGCGCCGCCGATCCCCGCCTTCTACAACCGGCCGTCGACGGTGGACGATGTGGTCAATCACAGCGTCGGGCGCGTGCTCGACCTCTTCGATATTGACGTGCCGGGGATGAGGCGCTGGGAGGGCGTCAATACAAATGATCGCCCTCCGGACCCGGCAGCTTCGTAGGAGCGGGTGAGAGTCCTCTCTTCCGGGAGCAATCGACATGGACGAGCGTGCGCGAGTGCTCGAGTATCTCCGGGCCCACCGTGTGATGACGATCGCAACCGTCGGTGAAAATGGCCCGGCCGCTGCCGCGACGTTCTACGCGAATCGGGGGCTCGACCTCTACTTCCTCTCCGCTCCTCATAGCCGCCACTGCCGCAACATGGAGGCTGATCCCCGGGTGGCGGTCACGATTCACGAGGACTACGCGGAGTGGTCCGCCATCAAGGGTATCCAGATGACCGCGACGGGCCGTGAGCTGAAGGGCGCCGAGCTCGCCGCGGCGCAGCAGCTATATGCCGCGAAGTTTCCTGATGCATCGGATTCCGAAGCGGCCTCCGGCGCGATCGCGCGCGCCCTCTCGCGCATGAGCTGGTACGAACTCGCGGCGGTCCAGGTGCGCTTCATCGACAACAGTCGTGGCTTCGGACACCGCACCGAGTGGTCACGCGCGCAATTCCTGGCAACGGCACGTCCTGAATAGAACCGGGTGCTCCGATGCCCGGTCTCGATGAAAACATATATGCATAACAGGCATATCAAATCGGTCTGCGATGCTGCTTGACTATGATACGAGCGGCTGGTGATATCGAAGCTCCAATCCAGCAAAGCCGACGAGCATCAAAGGAGCGAGGATGGCGAGCCTTGCGAGTGTCAAGAGTTGGGATGACGAGGCCGATGTGGTTATCGCGGGGTCGGGCGTAGCCGGCTGCGCGGCGGCGATCGAGGCGCACGACCGCGATCCCAAAGCAGACATCCTGATGATCGAGAAGATGCCGGAAGTGCTGCGTGGCGGGAACAGCCGCGTCTCGGGTCAGACGCTACTGATCTCGAAGAACGTCGAGGCGCTCATCAGCTATCAGCGGAACATGAGCCGCTCGAACCCCATTCCCGAAGACATGCTGCGGAGCTGGGCGGAGCAGCTGGTCGCGCTCGAGCCGTACATCGAGGAGCGGGCGAAGGAGGCGGGCAACCGCTATGTGCATGGCGGTGGCTGGTGCGATGACCAGACCGTCAACGAGTTCCCGGAGCTTGGCGCGGAGGCCGCAGTCGAGCGCGTCGCGACGATCCTGCCGGTGCCGAGCGGCACCTGGCTCACCTTTGACAAGTGCGTGGCGTTGCGTCCTCGCGTCCGCCGTATCTTTGAATGTGCGCTCGTCGACCTCGTGCAGGATCCCGACACGCTCGAGGTGCTCGGCGTCATCGTCGAGTAGGGCGGCAAGCGCCGCGCGATCCGCGCTCGCCGCGGGGTAGTGATGGCGATCGGCGGCTTCGAGAACAACATGCAGATGCTGCGAGACTACAACGGTATGACGGACGTGCTGCCATTCGGCACGCCCGGCAACACGGGCGACGGCATCAAGATCCTGCAGAAGGCAGGAGCGGACATGTGGCACCTGCGCAATCGTGTCCAGTCCTCCGGCATCTGGCCGGGCTTTCGCTATCCCGGCAGGAACACGGTGTTCAAGCGTCACCTGTTCTTCCAGGCCTTCAGCTGGATAGACATCGCCCAGGACAACACGCGCTTTGTCAACGAGACCGCAGAGTACCGGCTCAACCACTACAAGGTGAGGGAGCATGGCGAGTGGATCGATCCGCCGCACCAGCGCGTGGGTCGAATGCACATGATTTTCGACGAGGCGACGCGGCAGGGAACCTGCCTGGTCATCGGAATCATGACCTGGAACTCGATAGTGGAAGGCTACGAGTGGAGCGAGGACAATTCGAAGGAAGTCGCCGCCGGCTGGATCGTGAAGGCGGACTCCATCGAAGAGCTCGCGCGGAAGATCGATCGCGACCCGGCGAGCGTGGCCGCGACGGTGCGCGAGTACAACGAAGCGTGCGCGGCCGGTCACGACGCGAAATTCGGCCGCGAGCCGCAGACCCTGCAGCCGATCGCGAAACCGCCGTACTACGCGATCGAGGTCGTCCCCTCGATCGTGTGCACCGGCGGTGGAGCCCGGCGCAACATCGAGTCGGAGGTGCTCGATCACGGCGGCAAGCGGATTCCGCGCCTGTACGAGGCTGGCGAGCTGGGTTCGATGTTCTCCGATCTGTACCAGAACGGCTCGTATCTGACCGAAGCGATGATCTCGGGCCGAGCCGCAGGACGCAACGCGGTACAGCAGAAGAACTGGGCGACGTGAAGTAATCGGGGCCTGAGCCGGGGAGCCCCGCCTGATCGGGCGCGGGGCAAGCGGCGCGCCGTGCAACCGCAGGCGCCGGGCAGGATGGCGATCAACCAGGTGAATACGCCGGTGATGCGGACAGTAGGGCAATTGCAGACGGTTCACTTCGGCCGCGAGCAGCGGGTGATGGAAGGCGTGGTCACATGCTGGTGAAGACGCCCGCCATGCGCATCGATGTGCACGTGGAGTCCGTGAAGGTGGATGGGAAACATCTGCTTCTCGCGGGGCTCGCCGGGCACCTCCCCTGCGAGATGCGAGCCGGGGCTCCCGAACTGCGCGCGCTGCTGCGCCTCGCGCTGAAGCCACGCATCCTGTTATGGCTGCTGCGCGGTAAGACCTGAGTTCTCGACCATGGCGCCGGCACGCGGGCGACAAGCGGCCGTAGCGGGCCGCGAGCTCGCCGGGGTGTGTCAGGCGAGCGCGGCGCTCGGCGTCTCGTGGTCGTCGTCGCTGACCTCGACGGCGACATCGTGCACGCGAGCCGGCGCGCCCGCACTGGCACGGCCGGCATCCGGGCCCGCGGCCTGCGCCAGCGCCACCTGCAACTCCTCGGCGCTCGCGTAGCGTCGCGCCGGAGTCTTCGCGAGCAGCCTGTCGATCAGCGGCTGCAGGTGGGCATGCTCCGCCGGCAGCAACGGCACCGGCGCCGTGACATGGCGCTGCAACACCTCGATCGCGCTCGAGCCGGTGAACGGCTTGCGGCCGGTCAGCATCTCGAACAGCACGACGCCCAGGCTGTACAGGTCGCTGCGCGCATCGAGCGGCAGGCCCTGCGCCTGCTCGGGGCTCATGTAATAAGGCGAGCCGCGCAGCATGCCGGTGCTCGTGGTCGTGATCTCGGCATGCATCTGGCGCGCAAGTCCGAAGTCGATCAGCACCACCTCGTCGTTCTCGCGCAGCATGATGTTGGGCGGCTTCAGGTCGCGATGCACGAGGCCGGCGGCGTGCACCACCCCGAGCGCGCGCGCGATGCGGCGCACGTAATCGAGCGCATCGCCGGCATCCATCGGGTGCTGCAGGCGCGCCTTCAGGTCGCCGCGCGGGAAATACTCCATCGCGAGGTACTCGAGGCCGTCGTGCACGCCGTAGTCGTAGATGTCGATCACCGACGGATCGTGGATCGAGGAGATCACTTCATATTCACGCGCGAAGTCCTGGCGCACCGTGCGTTCGCGGGGCGCGCCATCGACCGCGGGGAGGCTGTCGTCACCGGTGCGCGTCACCTTGAGCGCGACCAGTGAGTCGAGCTCGAAGCTGGTCGCGAGATACACGACCGCCCGATCGGACTCGCCGAGCACGTCGAGGATGGCGTAACGCGGGATCAGGCTGCGCGGCAGGCGGGCACGCCCGCCGGGTGGAACGCTCCGCGGCGCGGGCGCCGGTTCGCTCTTGCGTGAGCGGTCCGCGGCGCGCCTGCGCTCGACTGCGCGCAGCGCGATCTTGATGGCGGTATTGAGCCGGCTCGGAGTCAGAAGATGCTTCGGCAGGTAGTCGCTCGCGCCGAGACGGATCGCGCGCACCGCGGTGAGTTCATTGCCGCCTGCCGCGATGGCGATGATGGGAGGCAGCAGGGTCTGGTCCCGCAGGCGCCGCAGCCAGCCGAGCCCCTCGGCCGCCGCATCCTCGGGGCTGTTGCCGAAGTTCATTGCGAGCAGCAGCACGTCCCAGTCCTGGAAGCGCACCGTGGCGCGTCGCTGCTCGAACTCGGGGATGTCGACGAACTCGACCTGCGCGTCCGGCAGCACGGCGCCGACATGCGCCGTCAGCCACGCGCCGTAGCGGGCGTCGTCGTCGATGATCATGACGCGGCAGGGCACGGGACTGCCGTTTACTGCAGATCGAAGCGCATGCGCAGCTTCGCGCGCTGCGGCACGGCGACGCCGTTGGCTTCGACGGGCCGGAAGCGCCAGCGCGACAGCGCATCGCTCGCCGCTTCGTCGAACACACCGGCCGGGCTCGACCCGGTGACTTGCACATCTTCCACGGTCCCGGTAGGCGTGACCGTGAACTCGAGGTCGACCCAGCCCTCCTGGCCCGCGGCCAGCGCGGCGGCGGGATAACGCGGCTCGAGCATGCGCGTGCGGGTCAGCTGGCTCACCGGCACGGCTTCGTTCAGGCGCTGGGCGCGGGTCCGCTGGGTGGCGATGTCGCGCTTCGCATTCGTGAGCTCGAGGCCCGTAAAGCCGATGGCCTCGGCCTCGCCGACCCAGCGCTCCGCGCCGGCGATATCGCCGCGCGCGAGCGCGGCGCCGGATTCGGCCAGCATCCTGCCGCCGAGCGCATTGCGCGCGTTCAGGGTCTGGGGATGCTGCGCATTCGCCTCGCGCATCTGCGCATAGAGCGCGAGTGCGCTGTCCACGGCGGGCTCGAGCAGCCGGTTGGCGCGCAGCTGTGCATTGAATCGCTGCCCGAGCGCGGTGAAGGCGTCCGCCTCGAGCGCGACCCTGGCGGCGGCGAGTTCGCTTCGCAGCGCATCGAGTTCGCCATGCGCGACGCCATTGTCCAGAGCGGCCGTGATGCGGAGTTCCGCCGCCGCGATATCTCCCGCGCTGATCGCGGCGCGCGCATCGTCGACCAGCGCGGCCTGCAGTTTCCGCAGCGCCTCGCGCAGTCCGGCGTGTTCGGGCGAGAGCGCACGCGCTGATTCGATGTAGTAGCGGGCATTGTCCTGTGCCGGCGCAAGCAACGCGCCCTCCCGCACGCGCGCGTCGGCGAGCGCGAGGAAATTGGCGGCCTGCAGGTCGATCTCCTGCTGCTGCAGTTCGCGCCTGGCAGCGCCGATCAGCTCGGACCCGCCGGACGATCCGCTCTCGAGCACCGCGATCGCCCGGTCGAGGTTGCCGCTGGCGGCGGCTTGGCGCGCTACGGTGAGCAGTTGGCGCTCGCGCTCCTTGCCGATCTGCGTCGCGAGAAAGGCGACACGCGGATGATCCGGCAGCACGGCGCGCGCGACATCGACCAGCCGCGTCGCCTCATCGAGTTCCTCGGCGACGATTGCCTGCTCGGCCTGCGCGAGATGGCGATTGGCGATGTCATCGAGCCCGGCAGTGGCGCGCGTGTGTCCGGGCGATTTCGCGAGC
The DNA here is from genome assembly GCA_035342635.1 of Steroidobacteraceae bacterium. GTDB lineage: Bacteria > Pseudomonadota > Gammaproteobacteria > Steroidobacterales > Steroidobacteraceae > CADEFQ01. The sequence goes on along the minus strand of DAOQXO010000033.1, from coordinate 16,056 downwards.
ACGAGCTTGTACAGGTCCGCCGCTGACTCCCCGGGAGGCGATACGAGCTGGCCGGAGGCGAGCGCGGCGTCGGCACGTTCGAGCAGCCGTTGCGTGGCGGGATCGAGATCCGAAGGCGCGGCCTGCGCGGGCTGCGCGTTCGCGGGCGCGCTGCTGCGTGGCGCGGCGGCTGGTGCGTCGACCGCGACCGCGGCTGGCGGCGCTTCGCGCGTCGTCCACCAGATCGCCGCGCCCGCCACGATTGCGAGCGCAAGGGCGCCGAGCACGAGCGGCGTGCGCGAGCGGGCGCCGGAGGAGTGCGTGGGCGGGCTGGCCGTTGGTGCCGCTGGCAGTGCGCCGCTGTGGCGGAACGCGGATTCGACGAACAGCTTCACGCGCTGCGCGGAGACGGGCTTGTGCAGGAAGCGGAACACGCGCCCGTCGGTGATCTGCGGCGCGAGCACGCCCTGCTCGGCGCCCGTGCCGGCGACCACCAGCACGAGATCCGGGAACTGTGCCTTGAGTCGCGCGGTGAGTTCGGCGACCGGCACGCTGGCCGCGGCGCTGTCGATCAGCGCCGCGCGCGTCTGGCTCGCCATCAGGTGATCGCTGAGCGCGGTGTCGGAGGCGACGAATTCGAAGCGATGTCCGTCCTCGACGAGCACGCGCAGGGCGGCCACCAGCGCAGGGTCGCGCGTGAGCGCGACGAGGCCCGCCGGCGCACCGACAGGAGCGAATCCCGACTGCAAAGCGGTCGCCTCCCTGCTTGCTTGTTCTGCGGTCCTGCTGGCCACGGCGCGCTCCAATCCAATGCCGCGGATTTACAGGGGATTCAGGCAAGATACTGTGATCGCCGTCGTCGCCGCGATAGCCCGCCGACGGGCGACGCGGGGGACCCGACGAAAGGCGGCGGAAACGCGAACCGCGTCACAGTTCGGGCGAGCGGCTATGATCGCGGTATGGTCAGGAACGTGCGCATAGTCACTCTTCTGGTCCTCGCGCTCATCGCGCCGGCGGCCTGGTCGGCAGGCGTCAGCGGTGCGCAGGAGCGCGCCGCCCAGGAGTTCCTCGCGGCGGTCGCATCCGGCAACACCCAGGCCATCGCTGCGAGCCTGCATCCCGATGAACTGCGCCGCGTGCGCGCCGGCATCACCGCGAGACTGCGCGCGGATGCCGCGGTCGGCGATCACCGCGTGCGCAGCCGGCTGTTCGGCGAGGCGTCGAACCTCGGCGACATCGAGCGCCTGACCGACCAGTCCTTCTTCGCGGCCTTCGGCAAGCGCCTGCGCTATCCGGGCCGCCTGTTCGCGAAGGTCAAGGGCCTCGAGGCGGTCAAGGACGGCGACGACATCGTGCATATCGTGATTCGCGGCGAACAGCCGGAAGGCCGTGGCAAGATGCGCGTGGTCACGCTCGTGACCCTGATGGCGGAGGGCAGGGGATGGAAGGCCGCCATGCCGAGCGAGGTCGAGGCGCAGATCGAGGACCTGCTCGACGGCCGTGAACCCGCCACCGGACTCGTGCCCCTGGCACCCGTCGCGAGCGCGGCGCCCGGCGCCGCGCAGGCCGTCAATTCACCCGAGATCCGCAGCCTGCTCTCGAGCGCCGCCGGCGCGCTGCTCGGCGGCCATTGCGACGAGTACTACGGCGAGTACATGAGCCCGAATTTCCGCCGTTCCACCTCCGCGCGCGCGCTCGGTACGCTGGTGAAGTCCTGCGAACGTAGCGATTCGATGCGCGAAATGCTGGTGGCCACGCTGCGTATCGTCGATGGCTCCTCGCCGCGCTACGAACAGGACGGCGCGCGTGCGCGCTACGACATCACCGGTCGCGGCCTGCCGTACGACCACTTCGTGCTCGAGAAGATCGACGGACGCTGGTACATCGCGGAATGAGTGAGCCCCGCATTCGTCCGGCGCTGCCCGCCGATGCGCCCGTACTGCTGTCGCTGATCCGCGGCCTCGCCGAGTACGAAAAGCTGGCGCACGAAGTGGTCGCCACCGAAGCGCAGCTCGCCGCCGAACTCGGCGCGCCCGACCCGGTGGTGCATGCTTTGATTGCGGAGCGGGCGGGCGAGCCGGTGGGCTTTGCACTCTACTTCTTCAGTTTCTCGACCTTTCTCGGCCGCCGGGGGCTGTACCTCGAGGATCTCTTCGTGCTGCCCGCGCAGCGCGGCCACGGCATCGGCCGTGCGTTGCTGGCCGAGCTGGCAGGCCGCGCAGCCGAGCGGGGCTGTGGCCGTATGGAATGGTCGGTCCTCGACTGGAATGTCGATGCGCAGCGCTTCTATGCCGGCCTCGGCGCACGCCCCCTGTCAGGGTGGACCGTGTACCGGCTGGATCGCGCGGCCATCGCGGCGCTGGGTTAGGATGTCAAATCAAGCTGAAGGAGACCCTCCCATGTCAGTAGCCAAGGTGAGTGAGATCATTGCCAGCTCGACGAAGTCCTTCGACGATGCGATCGCCACGGGCGTGAAGCGCGCGACGAAGACCCTGACGGGCGTCCAGTCGGCCTGGGTTGCGGACCAGGAAGTGCACGTCAAGAACAGCAAGATCATCGAATACCGCGTGCGGCTGAAGGTCACCTTCGTCCTGAAGTAGGCGCCGCGTACTCCTGCACGCCGACCACCAGCATGCCCGGCCCGCCATGCACGCCGAGGGCGGTGCCGAGCGGCGTGAGGTGCGCGGATTCGACCTGCGGCACGCAGCTGCGCAGGGCGTCGAGCAGTCGCTCGCCCTCGCGCTGCGCGTCCGCGTGGCCCACCGTGATCCGGTAGGCCACGCCGCGACGCAGGCGGCGCGCCACGAAGCGGGCGAAGCGCGGCACCGGGTCGCCGCGACCGAACAGCGCGCCGCGCGGCTTGACCCGCCCGTCCGGCAGGTTCGTGAGCACCGGCGAGCAGCGCAGCGCGCGTGACAGCTTCTGCACTAGCGGCGTCACACGCCCGCCGCGCACCGCGTAATCGAGTCGCACGAGCAGGGCCCAGGTGCGGGTCTTCGCGCGCATCGATTCCACCGCGGCAACCAGCTGCGCGCCGTCGTAGCCCGCGAGCGCGCACTCCGCCGCGTGTATCGCCAGCAGCCCCTGGCCGAGTGAAGCGTTCAGGCTGTCGATCACGGTCACCTTTCCGCCGGCAACGCGTGTCGCCGCGCTGCTTGCCGCCGCGTGGGTGCCGCTCACCCGGCCGCTCACGGTGATCGACACGACGTGCGCATAGTGCGAGGCGAGGAACTCGTACATGCGCCGGAAGTCGCCCGGCGGCGGCTGCGAGGTCTGCGGATGAACCCCGCCCGTCGCCAGTTCGCGATAGAACTCCTGCGGCGACAGCGACACCTTGTCGAGATAGCTGCGTGCGCCGAAGTGCACGCGCAGCGGCACGATGTGCACGTCGAGCTTCTCGAGCAGCTCCTCGGGAATGTCGGCGCCCGAATCGCTGACAATCGCCACGCGCGCCGCCCCGGTGCGATGCAGGGCGTGGGCCTGACGATGCATGTCGTCGGCCTTCTGCCCCGAGAGTGCGCCGAAATGTGCCGCCACGTCGAAGACCCGGGCCGGCTCGTTGGTGTGGATGTGGATACGCGCTTTGCTGCGCGTGCCGGCGATCACGAGGCTCGAGCCGAGCGTGGTGAGTTCCTCGCGCAGGCGCCGCTGGTCGACGCCCTCGCCACTGACCATGCATTCGGTGCAGTAGCGGTGCGCACCCTCGGCACCGCCTGCCGACATGGCTTCCACCGCATCGTGCGGCGGTGTGACCGCGGCGCCGATCTCGCCGGTCTCGAGATACGATGACATGCCCTCGACGATCTCGATGAAGCCCGCCGCGCCGGCGTCGACGACATTGGCCGCGCGCAATACGCTGAGGGAGCCGGTCGTGGCCGCGAGCGCCGCGCGCAGCGCGGGCAGCGTCTCGCGCAGGGATTGCCCGACGCCGATGGGGCCGCCGGCGGCGACCCGGCGCAGCTCGGCGGCGAGCGCGGCCAGCACACTGAGCAGCGTGCCTTCCTGCGGTTCGGTCACCGCGTCGCGCGCATAGCGCGCACCGGTGTCGGTCGCGGCCGCGAACTCGGTGCCGCCGATCGTGGCGAGCGGCCCGACACGATCGGCGACGCCGTGCAGGAACTGCGCGAGGATCGCGCCGGAGTTGCCGCGTGCGCCGTCGATCGCGGCGTCGGCGACCCGCGCCAGCAGCTCGCCGGCGTGCGCGGTGCGCTGCGTGTCGAGGCGCGCGAGCACCGCGGACATCGTCATCGCCATGTTGGTGCCCGTGTCGCCGTCGGGCACCGGGAACACATTGATGCTGTTCAGGTGATCGGTGCGCGCGAACAGCCGGTAGATGCCGGCACGCAGCGCGGCGGCGAGCGACTCGCCGTCGAGCGGGTCGCGCCCGGGCACCTGGGTGCGTGGGTCAGTGCTGCTCAAGCTGGAAGCGCGTGCCGCGGAACGACATCACGGCGCCCGAGGGCGTGATCTCCTCGAGGCGTATGCCCTCCGGCGTGGCATCGCCCTCTCGCAGCCGCCGCATGTTGATCATGACGAAGCGGTCGGCGGCGCGGGTCGCATACACGTGCAGGTCGAGGCGCAGGGGCGGCAGCTGGTTGGCGATCGCGGGCGGCAGTTGCTCGAGGGTTGGCACCATGCCGCGCTCCGCTGCCTGCGTGGCTGCGTCGGGCGCCGGGCCGACGGGCAGCGCCTGTTCGTAGTCGGCGGGGTTGCCGCTGTAGTCCGGCGGGGCATAGGCGGCATCGTCCTGCGCCAGGGCGGCGCCCGCCGAGAGGTCGGGCGCGGGGGCGGCCACTTGCGGTGGCAGCACCTGTGCGGTGCCAGCCTGCGGCGCCACGCCTGGCGGCGAGCCCGCCGGCACCGGCGTGCCGGTGGGCGTTGGCGTGAGGGTGGCAGCGGCTGGCGTGTCAGCCGCCGGGGCGTCGGCACGTGGCGCGGTGGCGGGCGCCCCTTGCTGCGCCGGCGCCGTCTGCGGCTCGCGCATCATGAACCACGCGAGCACGACGAGATTGACCAGCAGCAGCGCGCCGAGCGCGATCGCCCAGAACGGCAACCCGCCGCGCGGCGGCGCCTTGCGGATCTCGAACAGCGCCGGTCCGCTCTGGCGCTGGCGCTCGCTGTCGGATTTCTTGAGCGCGTCGAGGATGAACGACACCGATCAGCCCTCCCCGGCGGAGGCGGTGATGAGCCGCGGCGTACCGGCGGCCGGCATCGCGGCGTCGAGTGCGAGCTGCGTCTGCAGGCCGGCAATGCCGTCGACGTGCAGGCGGCGCGATCGCTGGAAATCCTCCACGAGCCGCACGAGCGACGCATCGTAGCGATCGCTCGACGCATCTGCGGGGCTCAAGCCCGCGACCTGCTCGAGGCTCCGCCGAAGCTGCAGCACGCTGTCGCCGGACATGCCCGGCGCGAGCGCCCTGACCGGCAATGCAATCGGGCGCCACAACACTACGAAGTCGCCGAACCAGTAACGGGCGAGGTCGGCGATGCCGACCGTGTGCTCGGCGCCGCCGATGTCGAGTCGCGCCGTGTCGCCATCGAGCGCGGTGAGCACGACCTGGTGCGCGCCGCCCTGTTCGTCACCGAGCAGCAGCAACGCGGGACGGTCGTGAACCCGCAGCTGCGCGAACGAGCCGCGCTGCGCGACGCATTGCAGGCCGGCGAGTTCCGCCTGCGCGCAGGCATCGCCCGCGCCGGGTGTGTAGGTGACGTTCCAGCGAGCGAGCAGGCGGGAGTAGGCGGCGTCGCTGCCGGTTGCGCTGCCTGCACCGGCGAGCAGCGGGCCGAGTGTCGGCAGGGACGGCACGGACGGCGCGGGCGGTGCGGGTGGCTCGGCCGCGACCGACGCTTCCGGGATTGCCGCGACCGAGCCCGACGCCCCGGAGAGCGCGCCGGCTGCATCCCGCGCGCCACGATCGAGCACACCGGACTGCCACAGCGCCACGGCGGCGAGGATCGTCACCAGCGCGCCTCCGGCGCCCGCGGCCCAGGGCAGCCAGCCCGGCGCGATGCGCCGACCGAAGACTTCACTCGCCGAGTTGCGCACGATCGTCGCGGTGACACGATGGCGGTCCTGCGTGTATGCGCCGAGCAGCGCGCGATCGCAGATCACATTGATGAGCCGGGGAATGCCGCCCGATTGCCGGTAGACCTCGGCGAGTGCGCCGCTCGTGAAGATCTCGGTGGTGGCGCCCGCCACGCGCAGGCGGTGCAGCACATAGGCCGACGCTTCGGCCCTGGACAACGGGTCGAGGTGATAGCGGCCGGTGATGCGCTGGGCGAGCTGGCGCAGTTCGGCGCGCGCCAGCATTTCGCGCAGTTCGGGCTGGCCGATCAGGATGATCTGCAGCAGCTTCTGCGTCGCCGTCTCGAGGTTGGTCAGCAGTCGCACCTGCTCGAGCACGGTCGCGTCGAGGTTCTGCGCTTCATCGACGAGCAGCACGACCCGTCGCCCCTCGGCATGCGCGCGCAGCAGGTAGTGGTTCAGGATGTCGACGAGATCCTTGTGGCTCGCCACTGCCCGGTCGGGCAGGCCGATGCCGAGCTCCTCGCAGATCGTCAGCATGAACTCGGGCGCCGTCATGCGCGGATTCAGGATCAGCGCGACCTCGGCGTTCTTCGGGATCTGGCCGAGCAGCGAGCGCACTATTGTCGTCTTGCCGGTGCCGACCTCGCCGGTCAGTTGCACGAAGCCGCCGGCTTCGCTGACTCCGTACAGCAGGTGCGCGAGCGCCTCCGCGTGGCGCTCGCTCAGGTAGAGGTAGCGCGGATCGGGGGTGATCGAGAACGGCTTCTCGTGGAGTCCAAAGAACGACAGGTACATCGCGCGGGTCTGTCGCCAGCTGCCCAGAACTGCCGCCGAGTATACGCGGGTGGCGGCCGCATCAGCGCCGGCGCCGCTCCTCCTCGTACAGCGCCAGCTTCGAGTGCTTGCCGACCGGGGTCTTCGGCAGCTCGGCGCGCAGCTCGAGCGCGCGCACCATCTCGTGGCGGCCGACGCGACCCGAGAGGAACTCCTGCAGCGCCTCGAGCGTGAGCTCCGGCGCGCCGTCCTTCAGCCTGATGAAGGCCTTCGGCGACTGGCCGCGGTACTCGTCCGCGACGCCGATCACGCACACCTCGGCGACGTCGGGGTGGGCGTAGATCGCATCTTCGATCACGCGCGGATAGACGTTGTAGCCGCTACAGAGCAGCATGTCCTTGCAGCGCTCGATGATGAATACGCAGCCGTCGCCATCGATGTAGCCGACGTCTCCGGTGCGGAACCAGCCATCGGGCGTAAACGCCGCGGCGGTGTCCTGCGGCTGCTGCCAGTAGCCGCGCATCACGTTCGGCCCGCGGATGCAGATCTCTCCGAGCTCGCCCGGCGCGAGCTCGCGCCCGGCATCGTCGGTCGCGACGATCTTCATGTCGACGCGCGGCAGCGGCAGGCCGCAGGAGCCGGGCTTCTGCAGGCCGTGGCGCGGCGTGAAGGTACCGGCGGCGGTGGTCTCGCTCATGCCCCAGCCGTCGGTGACCTGCACGCCGGTGAGCTGGCGGAACTGCTCGACGATCTCGAGCGCGAGCGGCGCGCCGCCGGAGCCGCAGTGTTTCAGCGACGAAAGGTCGATCGGATGCGCGCGCGCATGCGCGGCGAGCGCGAGGAACATCGTCGGCACGCCGAACATCACGGTGATGCGTCTCGCCGCAATGTCGTTGGCCACGGCGGCGACATCGAACTTCGGGTGCAGCACGAGTTCGGTGCCGAGGCTGATGCCGAGGAACATGATGAGTTCGGCGTAGATGTGGAACAGCGGCAGCACGAGCAGCATCCGCTCCTCGCCCGGCAGCATCGAGCGCGGCTCGGCGCGGGTCGTCTCGACGCACTGCGCGGCGGCCATGGAGATGTTGCCGTGGGTCAGCGAGGCGCCCTTCGGTACGCCGGTGGTACCGCCGGTGTACTGCAGAACCGCGATGTGGGTCGCCGGATCGTCGATCGGCTGCGGCGTGTAGCGGCCGTCGTTGTCGAGCAGCTCGAGGAAGCGCAGGTGCGCGGCGTCGCGCGGTACCTCGCACTGCGGCGGGATCGGCACACCTGCGAAATCGGCGAGGCTGCCGACGATGACGGTCTTGAGGCGCGTGCCCGCGAGCAGGCTCTCGGCCTTCGGCAGCAGCACCTCGAGGTCGAGGGTGACCAGCACGTCGGTGCCGCTGTCCTCGACTTTGCGCGCGAGCGTGGCCTCGGCATCGAGGGGCGAATAGTTGACGACGATCGCGCCGGCCTTGAGCGCACCGAAGAAGGCGATCGGATACTGCGGGCAATTCGGCAGATAGAGTCCGACGCGATCGCCCGGCCGCACGCCCAGGCGCTGCAGGCCCGCGGCGGCGCGATCCACCAGCGCGTGCAGCTCGCGATAGCTGAGCTTGCGCGCAAAGAAGGTGAGCGCGGGATGATCGGGCCAGCTCGCGACGGCCGTGTCGAGCATCCGCCAGGCCGGTGCGGGCTGGTCATCGATGTCCCAGCGCACATCGGCCGGGTATGACTCGAGCCACGGCCGCGCCATGGCCTAGACGACTTCGAACAGGCCTGCCGCGCCCATGCCGCCGCCGATGCACATGGTCACGACGACATACTTCACGCCGCGACGCTTGCCCTCGATCAGCGCGTGCCCCGCGAGGCGCGTGCCGGAGACGCCGTACGGGTGGCCGACGGCGATCGCGCCGCCGTTGACGTTCAGGCGCTCGTCGGGAATGCCGAGCCTGTCGCGGCAGTAGATGACCTGCACCGCGAACGCCTCGTTGAGTTCCCACAGTCCGATGTCGTCGATACCCAGGCCCGCGCGCTCGAGCAGGCGCGGCACCGCGAACACCGGCCCGATGCCCATTTCGTCGGGCTCGCAGCCGGCCATGGTGAAGCCGCGGAAAATGCCGAGCGGCTGGATGCCCCGCTTCTCGGCGAGCGTGGCATCCATGACCACGCAGGCCGCGGCACCGTCCGAGAACTGGCTCGCGTTGCCCGCGGCGATCACGCCGCCGGGGATCGCCGGGCGGATCTTCGAGACGCCCTCGAAGGTGGTGTCGGGGCGGATGCCCTCGTCCTTCGCCACGGTCACCTCGCGCGTGCCGAGCTGCTGCGTCTTCGGGTCCGCATAGCCCGCGGTCACCGTGATCGGCGCGATCTCCGCATCGAACAGCCCGGCCGCCTGCGCCGCGGCCGCGCGCTGCTGGCTGCGCGCCCCATACTCGTCCTGCCGCTCGCGGGAGATCGAGTAGCGCCTGGCCACGTTCTCCGCCGTCTGCAGCATCGGCAGGTAGAGATCGGGCTTGTGTTCCGCGAGCCAGGGTTCGCGCAGCATGTGCGTGTTCATCTCGTTCTGCACGCACGAGATCGCCTCGACGCCGCCCGCGACCACGATCGGCGTCTTCTCGACGATGACGCGCGCGGCGGCCATCGCGATGCTCTGCAGCCCCGAGGAGCAGAAGCGGTTGATCGTGACGCCGCCGGTCGTCACCGGGCAACCGGCGCGCAGCGCCGACTGTCGCGCGACGTTCATGCCGGTGGCGCCTTCCGGATAGGCGCAGCCCATCAGCACGTCCTCGACCTCCGCCGGGTCGATGCCGGCGCGCGCGATCGCGTGCTGCACGACATGGCCGCCGAGCGTGGCGCCGTGCGTGATGTTGAAACTGCCGCGCCAGGACTTGGCGAGCGGCGTGCGGGCAATCGAAACGATAACGGCGTCGGTCATTGCGGTATCCCCGGAATCAGCTGAATGTCTTGCCGGCGGCGGCCAGCTTCGCCAGCGAGCGCGCGGGCTCCCAGGCGAGCGGATCACCGTGCGGATTGCGCGCGAACTGCTTCATGCGCCGCACGACCACGTCGAGGCCGACGGTGTCGGCGTAGAGCATCGGCCCGCCGCGGTGCGGCGGGAAGCCATAGCCGTTCAGGTAAACCATGTCGATGTCGGACGCGCGCAGCGCGATGCCTTCCTCGAGGATCTTCGCGCCTTCGTTGACGAGCGCGTACACGACGCGATCCACGATCTCCTCATCGCTGATCGCACGGCGCTTCACGCCGATTTCCTTCGAGTAATCGACGATCATCTGCTCGACGGCGGCCGACGGTCGCGCGGTCCGATCGCCCTCCTTGTAGTCGTACCAGCCGGCGCCCGTCTTCTGTCCGAAGCGGCCCTGCTCGCAGAGCCGGTCGGCGACGCGCGAATAGGTGACCAGCGGCTTCTCGACGTAGCGGCGTTTGCGGATCGCCCAGCCGATGTCGTTGCCGGCGAGGTCGGCGACACGGAACGGCCCCATCGCGAAGCCGAACTTCTCCATCGCGGCGTCGACCTGCTTCGGCAGCGCGCCTTCCTCGAGCAGGAACAGGGTCTGGCGCCCCATCTGCTCGAGCATGCGGTTGCCGATGAAGCCGTCGCAGACTCCCGAGACCACCCCGATCTTGCGCATCTTCTTCGCGAGCTGCATCACCGTCGCGAGCACGTCGGGCGCGGTCTTCGCGCCGCGCACCACTTCCAGCAGGCGCATCACATTGGCCGGACTGAAGAAGTGGGTGCCGATCACGTCGCCGGGCCGGTTGGTGAACCCGGCGATGCGGTTCAGATCGAGCGTGGAGGTGTTCGAGGCAAGGATTGCGCCCGGCTTCATCACCGCATCGAGCTTCTCGAACACGGCCTGCTTGACGGACATCTCCTCGAACACCGCTTCGATGACGATGTCGGCCTGCGCGATCGCCGCGTAGTCGAGCGCCGGCGTGATCAGCTGCATGCGCGATTCCACGTCGGCTTCCTTCATGCGACCCTTCTTCACCGCGCCGCCGTAGTTGCGGCGGATCGTCTCGAGGCCGCGATCGAGCGCTTCCTGCTTCATCTCGAGCAGCGTGACCGGGATGCCCGCATTGATGAAGTTCATGGTGATGCCGCCGCCCATCGTGCCGGCGCCGATCACCGCCGCGCGCGCAATCGGGCGGGTCGGTGTCGAGTCGGGCACATCGGGGATCTTCGCGGCCGCGCGTTCGCCGAAGAAGATGTGGCGCGCCGCCTTCGACTCCGGGCTCTGCATCAGTTCGCTGAACAGCCGCCGCTCGGTCGCCATGCCGGTTTCGAACGGGGTGGTGGCCGCCGCAAGGACCGCCTCGACGCACTTGCGTGGCGCGGGCCACGGGCCGGCCACGCTCTCGACGGTATTGCGCGCAAACATCAGGAAGCCCTCGAGGTTCGGGTGCTTCACCGCGAGATCGCGCACGCGTTTCGCCGGACGCTTCTCCTTGATGAGGCGCGTGGCGTAGTCGATCGCGCCCGCGCGCAGGTCGCCCTCGAGAATATCGTCGAGCAGGGCGCTGCCGGCGAATGCCTTCGCGGGCACCACGCTGCCGGAGACGATCATGTTGAGCGCGGCCTCGAGACCGAGCGCGCGCGGCAGGCGCTGGGTGCCGCCGGCGCCCGGCAGCAGGCCCAGCTTCACCTCGGGCAGCGCGATCTGCGCATCGGGCAGGGCGACCCGGTAGTGGCAGGCGAGCGCGAGCTCGAGGCCGCCGCCCATGCACGAGCCGTGGATGGCCGCGACTACCGGCTTGGTGCTCGCCTCGAACGCGCTGAGCAGGGTCAGCAGGTTCGGCGGCGCGTACGACTTCGGCGTATTGAACTCGCGGATATCGGCGCCCGCCGAAAACGCCTTGCCCGATCCGATGAGCACGATCGCCTTCACGCCACGCGCGGCGAGTGCCTTGTCGAGCGATTTCAGCAGCGCGGCGCGCAATGGCTGCCCGAGACCGTTGACGGGCGGACTGTCCATGGTGATCACGGCGACCTTGCCGTGCTTCTCGTATGTGGTCACACCCATGCCTCGATACTCCCCGTCCTGCAATCTGCCGAAGCCGTCCAGCCTAAGGGTTGTACCCCGCCGGGATCAAATTTTCGGGGATGCAATCTGTGCATGAATGACCATGTGCAATATTTATTTGCGAGATGAACCGCCCGCTTCTACCCTACCCGGAGGGCATCGGGAGGGGCGTCGCGCCAGCGACACATGGAACTCGCATTCTCGGCTGAGGACGAGGCTTTTCGGAGCGAAGTGCGCGAGTTCGTGCGTGCCAAGCTGCCGTTGGGCCTGCGCAACAAGGTGGTCGCGGGGGAGCGCCTCGCGAAATCGGAATACCTCACCTGGCATCGCATCCTGTTCGAACGCGGCTGGATCGCGCCCAACTGGCCCGCAGCCTTCGGCGGTTGCGAATGGAGCGCGATTCGCCAGCACATCTTCGACGAGGAATGCGCGCTCGCCGGCGCCCCCGGCATCCTGCCCTTCGGCATCCGCATGGTCGCGCCGGTGATCATGAAGTTCGGCAACGCCGCGCAACAGCAGCGGTTCCTGCCGCGCATCCTGTCGGGCGAGGACTGGTGGTGCCAGGGCTATTCCGAGCCCGGCGCCGGCTCCGACCTCGCCTCGCTCAAGATGCGCGCGGAGCGGCGCGGCGGGCACTACCTCGTCAATGGCCAGAAGACCTGGACCACGCTCGCGCACTACGCCGACTGGATCTTCTGCCTGGTGCGCACTTCCACCGAAGGACGCCAGCAGGAGGGTATTTCCTTCCTGCTGGTCGACATGCAGAGCCGCGGCGTCAGCGTGCGCCCGATCATCATGCTCGACGGCGGGCACGAGATAAACGAAGTCTGGTTCGAGGACGTCGAGGTCCCGGCGGAAAACCTCGTCGGCGAGGAAGACAAGGGCTGGACCTACGCCAAATACCTGCTCGGCCACGAGCGCACCGGCAATGCCGGCGTCGGCCACTGCCGCCGCTGGCTCGGCGAGCTGAAGTCACTGGCGCGGCGCGAGCGCAGCAACGACGGGCGCCCGCTCGTCGACGACCCGCGCTTTCGCGACCGCATCGCGCGCCTCGAGATCGACCTGATGGCGCTCGAGGTGATAAACGTACGCGTGCTGATGCTCGAGCAGCAGCGCCGCGCGCCCGGACCCGAGGCTTCGATGCTCAAGATCATGGGCAGCGACCTGCAGCAGGCGCTGACCGAGGAGACGATGCGCGCCTCGGGCCACGGCGCGATGCGCTATCCGCAGCCGGGCACCGGCCATTACTTCAACTTCCGCAAGGCGTCGATCTACGCGGGGTCCAACGAGATCCAGCGCAACATCATTGCGCGCCACATCCTCGGGTTCTGACCTTGATCACTCTCACCGACGAGCAGCAGCAGTTCCGCGACAGCCTGCAGCGCATGCTGCGCACCGACTACAGCTTCGAGCGCCGGCGCGAAATCGCCGCGAGCGACAGCGGCTGGAGCGAGGCGACCTGGAGCGGGCTCGCGGAGCTCGGCGCGCTCGCGCTGCCGCTGCCCGAGGCGCATGGCGGCCTTGGCGGCGGCGCGATGGACGTGCTCGTCGTGATGGAAGAGTGCGGCCGCGCACTGCTGCTCGAGCCGTACCTCGCCACCGTCGTGATGGGCGCGGGGCTCGTCGCGCGCATCGGCAGCGATGCACAGCGCGCGGCCATCCTGCCCGCCGTGGCCGCCGGCGAATGCCGTCTCGCGCTGGCGCACTACGAATCCGCCGGTCGCTACGCGCTCGATGCGGTCGCCACCGAGGCGCGCCCCGGGGGCGCGGGCTGGATCCTCGCGGGCGAGAAGCACTCTGTGCTGCACGGCGCGGCCGCCGACCGCCTGCTCGTGTCGGCGAGGACGCCGCGCGGCCTGTCGCTCTTCCTCGTCGAGCGCGGGGCGCCGGGTCTCGCGGTGAGCGACTACCCGCAGTACGACGGGCAGCGGGCGGCCACGATCCGCCTCGACCAGGTACGGGTCGACGCCGGGGCGCTGCTCGGCGGGGAGGGCGCCGCCGCCGAGGCGATCGAGTACACGATCGACGCGGCGATCGCGGCGGTGTGCGCCGAGGCCGTCGGGGCGATGGGCGCGCTGCTGGAGGCGACCGGCCAGTACCTCAAGACCCGCAGGCAGTTCGGCGTGCCGATCGGCAGCTTCCAGGTACTGCAGCACCGGATGGCGGACATGCTGCTCGAGACCGAAAAGGCGCGCTCGATGGCGCTGCTCGCCGCGAGCCGTCTGGCCGACGCCACGCGCGATGAGCGGCGGCGCATCGTGTCGGCCGCGAAGGTCAAGGTCGGCGAGGCTGCCCGCCTCGTCGGCCAGCAGGCCGTGCAACTGCACGGCGGCATCGGCGTGACGGACGAACTGGCCGTGGGCCACTATTTCAAACGCCTGACAATGATCGAGCTCGCCTTCGGCGATATCGATTATCATCTGGGGCAAGTGGGCAGTCGTATATTCGACGGAACAAGTACCGGTTGAACCAATCAAGGAGTAGAGACATGCGGTCACTACGTGGGGTCATGCGCGCCATCCTCGGCTGCGCGGCGGTGTCCCTGGCCTGCGGTGGCACAGCCGTCGCACAGGACCAGGATTCGGAGCGGGGCCGGACACTCGACGAAGTGCTGGTTACCGCGCAGAAGCGCGAGCAGAACGTGCAGGACGTGCCGATCGTCGTCACGGCGGTGTCGGGCCAGCTGCTGCAGGACAGCGGCGTGCACGACATCAAGGATCTCACGCTCCTCGTACCGGGCCTGATCGTCACCTCGACCAGCAACGAGACCAGCACCACGGCGCGCATCCGCGGCATGGGCACGGTCGGCGACAATATCGGCCTCGAGTCCTCTGTCGGTGTCGTGATCGACGAGGTCTACCGGCCCCGCAACGGCGTCGGCTTCGGCGATCTCGGCGAACTCGAGCGCATCGAAGTGCTGAAGGGCCCGCAGGGCACGCTGTTCGGCAAGAACACGTCCGCCGGCGTCATCAACGTCAAGACCAAGGCGCCGAGTTTCGATGTCGACGCCGACGTCGCGCTGAGCGCCGGCAACTACGGCCTGCTCGAGCAGTCGTTCGCGCTGACCGGGCCGATCGCCGGCGACAAGCTCGCCGGACGCATCTTCCTCGCCCATCGCGAGTACGACGGCCTGCTCGATGTCGGCACCGGCATCGGCGGGCGCGGCGACACCACGGACATGGATCGCGAGGTCAACACGGTGCGCGGCCAGCTGCTGTGGCGGCCGGGTGACAACTTCGAGGCGCGCCTGATCGCCGACTGGTCGGAGCGCAACGAGAGCTGCTGCCTCGGCGTGCAGTACGTGACCGGCCCGACCGGCCCCATCGTCGCCGCGCTCTCGGGCGGGGCGATCGCCGTGCCCGCCGATCCGTTCGAGCGCAGGGCCTACGCCAATCGCGACACGATCCAGGACATCCGCGACCACGGCGCGTCGCTGCAGATGGACTGGGACCTCGCGGGCGGCGCGACCGTGACCTCGGTCACCGCCTGGCGCAACTGGGAGACCGAGAACGGCCAGGACAGCGACTTCAGCGGTGCCGGCATCCTGTTCCGCGATTCCAAGAACTACAGCAACACGTTCGAGACCCTGACCCAGGAACTGCGCATCGCCGGGCAGAACGGCCGGCTCACCTGGCTGGCCGGCGCCTTCTACGCGGACGAGGACCTCGAATCGATCAATGCGCTCAACTACGACAGCCAGTTCGAGCCCTACGTGAGCCTGCTGCTGACCCAGGGTGCGTCCACGGCGCTGCTCTCGCCGCTGCTGGGCCGCGCTCCGGGCACCTCCTACACGCTCGGCTTCGGTTCGTACGACACCTATGCCCAGAGCTCGAAGAGCTGGGCGCTGTTCACCAACAACAGCCTGGCGATCACCGACCAGCTCGAGCTCACGCTCGGTCTGCGCTACACCGACGAGGAGAAGAAGCTCACCTCGAACTACGACAACATTGGCGACGGCGTGGGCTGCGCGGCGGTGCGTGCGCGTGCGCCCATCTTGCCGCTGATCCTGGCCGGGGCGGGCATTCCGGCCGCCTCGCATGCGGCGATCATCGCGGGCCTCGGCTCGCTCGGTTGCGCCAACTTCAGCGATCCGCTGTACAACGACTTCTCGCACTCGCAGAAGATCTCGGAGGGCGAGTGGAGCGGCACGGCCAAGCTGGCCTATCGCTTCACCGACGACGCCATGGGCTACGCCTCATACGCGCGCGGCTACAAGGCGAGCGGCTTCAACCTCGACCGCGAGCG
>DAOQXO010000032.1:0-23818 GCA_035342635.1 Steroidobacteraceae bacterium | reverse complement strand
CCACTGATACGCGCCTGCCAATCCGCCGCGGCGGTCGGCGTTGCGCACGGCGTCGAGGCGGAAGTGCCACCGCCCATGCCTACACCCGGAGGCGGGCAGGGCTTGATCTGGCCAAATCCAATACCGGGAATCGCGGCGCCCGCCATGCCGGCGGTGGTCACCAGGAAATCTCTGCGCTTCATCAAGTTGCTCCCGCGCGAGTGCGCGCGCTCTGTGCCACGGCAGGAAGTGTCCCCCCTCCCGGGCTATCCATCAAATGCGAACAGGCGCCTAAGTTAGTGAACCAGTCCACAAATTGCACCATGTCGCCAGAAGCAAACACTCTCAGAACACGGATATCATGCCCGCATTGTTGATCCGCTCTGATATGACCCGTCCATGAACGCGATTTCCGGCATCGAATCAGGCCTTGTCCGCGGCGCGGGTTCCCTGCTTTCCCGCCGTGGTGCGAGTGCTTCGCTCCTCGTGCTGATCTATCACCGGGTCCTGCCTGCGCCCGATCCGATGCTGCCGAGCGAACCGGATGCGGCCGCGTTCGCGGGCCTCATGGACCTGCTCGCGCAGAACTTCACGGTGCTGCCGCTGCGTGAAGCGGTCGCGCGCCTGCGCCAGGGTAGCCTGCCCCCGCGCGCCGTCTGCATCACTTTCGACGACGGCTATGCGAACAATTTCACGGTCGCGATGCCGCTGCTGCGCGCACGCGGGTTGCCGGCCACGGTGTTCGTCGCACCGGCCTACCTGAACGGCGGCGCCATGTTCAACGACCTCGTTTTCGAGGCCTGCCGCGTCGCGCCCGCCGACTTCGACCTGACCGAACTAGGACTCGGTCGCGTGGCTCTCACGGATGCGGGCGCGCGCATCCAGGCCGCGCAGCAGGTGGTGGATCGGCTCAAGTACCTCACTCCCACCGAGCGTCGACAGGCCGCCGAGCGATTGGTGGAGCGCGTGAACGCCACCGGCAGCGTCGATCTCATGATGACCGACGAGCAGGTTGCGGAAATGTCCCGCCAGGGCATCGAGATCGGCGCGCACACGATGACGCACCCGATCCTCGCACGGATTCCGGAATCGACCGCACGCGACGAAATCGTGCAGAGCAGGCAGCGGCTCGAAGCGATTACCGGACAGCCGGTACTCAGCTTTGCGTACCCGAACGGCAGGCCGGTGCGCGATTACGCCAGCGAGCACGTGCGCGCCGTGCGCGATGCCGGATTCGAGCTCGCGGTGTCGACGAGTTGGGGCGCGGCCACGGCGCAGTCCGACCCCTTCCAGATCCCGCGCATCGCGCCGTGGGACAAGAGCCCGCTGCGCTACGCCGCACGCATGGTCAAGGCTTACCGGGAGCGGCACTTCGCCTGCGCCTAGCGGCCATGAAGCCGAGCACCTGCTCGGCCACGTCGCTCCAGTTGCCGACAGCCAGCGCTCGCGAGATGGCCTCGGGATCCCAGGCCCGGTCGAGCACCGAGGCGAGCGCGGCCGCGGTCCCGGCCACATCACCGATGCCGACCAGTTGGCCGTTGACGCCGTTGTGAACGAAGCGCGGGTTGTCTCCGGCAGGCGTCGTCACGACCGGCAGGCCGACTGCCAGTGCCTCGAGCACCGAATTGCAGCAGCCCTCGCGTTCGGTGGCGAGCGCAAACACATCGGCCGCCTGCAACCATAGGGCGACGGCGTCGGGCTTGACGGCGCCGACGAACCGCACCGCTCCCTGCACGCCGGCCTCGCGCGCGATTTCGGTGAGCACGCGCGGATGATCGGGTTCGTAGCCAGGCCCGCCGATGATGGCGAGGCGTGCGTCGGGAAGCGTTTCGCGCAACCTCGCCAATGCCCGGATCAGGACCCCGTGCCCCTTGCCGGCAATCAGGTACCCCACGCTGACGATCAGCGGCGCATCCGGTTCCAGCCCCAGCCGGACTCGCGCCGCGGCGCGATCACCCGGGTGGAACGACGCGCGATCGACCGCGTTGGGCGCCACGAGCACATGATCCGGTTGCACGCCTGCCTCGAGTGCGAGATCGCGCAGCGCATGGCTCACGGTGATGCAGCCGGCTGCCTGGCGCAGGGCCTCGGCGAGCTGCGGACCGATCCGGGGATGGCGGATGGCGTCGACCTCCATGCCGCGCAGCGTGATGAACGCGGGAATGCCGAGGCGCCTCGCAGCGCGCACGCAGCCGACGCCGTCGGGATAGCCGAAGTGGGCATCGACCAGATCCAGCTCGCCCGCGGCCTGCAGGGCCGCGAGACGTGGATAGACGCTCGCCTCGAGCCAGCGCCCGTCCAGCGACTTGAGCAGGCCCGGCAGGTAGGTCATGGGCGCGTGTTCGATCGTAACGCCGCCGGCGATATGCGCAGGCTCGCGCGCCCAGGCGGGCAGCGGGCGCACGAGCGGCAGGTGCGGCACGGGCTGGATCACGCGCAGCCGCGTCTTGCCCGCCATCGCCGCGAGTCGTCGCAGTACGAACGCACCAGCCGCCGGATTATCCGGCGTCGGCAGGACCCGGCAGACACTCGCGATCTTCATCGCGCGCGGTGGCTCTTCAACGCCTCGTCATAGACCCGCGGGTAGGCACTGACGGACTGTCGCCAGCTTCGCTCCCGCTCGACGTAGCGCCGCCCCTCCTCCGCGCTGCGCGGCCAGTCGGCGCGCTTCGCCAGCTGCTCGAGTACGACGCGCGCGAGGTCGGCAGCATCGCCCGCGCGGAACAGCCGGTCGCGCAGTGAGGCGGGCACCACTTCCAGGTGACCGCCCACATTGGACGCGACGAACATGCGGCGCATCGCCATCGCCTCGAGCGGCTTGAGCGGCGTGACCGTCTCGGTGAGCCGGATCGAATGGCGGGCATAGACCAGCAGGTCGATCAGCGCGTAGTACTGGCTGACGAGGCGGTGCGGCACGCGGCCGGCGAAGTGCACCCGCTCGGCGATGCCGAGCTCCGCGGCGAGGCGCCGCAACGATTCCTCCGCGGGGCCGCCGCCCACGAGCAGGACGCGTGCCTGCGGGAAGGCCTGAAGGATTGCCGGAGTCGCGCGCAGCAGGACATCAATGCCCTCGTAGGCGTAGAAGGAGCCGATGAAGCCGAGCACCGGGCCGGGCCCGAGACCCAGTTCGCGCGCGAGTGCATCGTTCGCCTCGACAGCAGCGTCGAACTCGGCCACATCGACGGCATTCGGTATCACGGTGACCTTGCCGGCGGCGATCCCGCGCCCGACGATGTCCCTGCGCAGTCCCTCGCAGATCGTCGTGATCGCATCCGCGCGGCGGAACACGCGCGTCTCGAGCGCGCGCGAGGCGCGGTAGCGGAGGCTCCCCTCGCGGGAGGTGCCATGGTCCACGGCCGCGTCTTCCCAGGAGGCGCGCATCTCGTAGAACACGGGCAGGCCGAGTCGCCTACCCGCCTTGAGCGCCGCAAGCCCGTTCAGCGCCGGGGAATGGGCATGGATCACGTCTACACCCAGACGGCGGGCGATCTCCTCGACCCGCGTGGCGGTATCGAGCGAGACCATCGCCTGGTTGACCACGGGCAGGCGCCGCAGCAGCGAGTCTGCCGGTCGCGTACGAAAGAACGTGAGTCCGTCGACCTCTTCTTCGTCGGCGCTCGCCCCGTAGTGCTTCGTCGACGTGACATGGACGGTCTCGAAGCCGATGCGGCGCTGCTCGCGCAGGATCGCGAGCGTGCGAAACGCGTAGCCGCTCTGCAGCGGCACCGAGTGGTCGAGCACGTGCAGGATCTTCAATCCGCTCACCGGGCCGCCGCGCCCCGTCGCAGGAAGCCCTCGAACATCAGCAGCGTCCACAATGGCGCGCTGTAGTCGCGCCTGCCCGATTCGTGCGCGCTGACAATCTCTTCGAGCACGCGCGGCTCGAAGAGGCCGGTATCGCGCAGCGTGTCACCGAGCACCGCCGTGCGCACGGTCTCGCGCAGCGGGCCGCGGAACCAGCGGACCAGCGGCACCGCGAAACCCATTTTCGGGCGATACAGCACGTCGTGCGGCAGCCACGGCTCCATGCTCTTCTTGAGCAGGCGCTTGCCCTCGCCGCCGCGCATCTTGAAGCTGCTCGGCAAGGTCCCGAGCCACTCGACCAGCGGGTGGTCCATCAGCGGTTCGCGCACTTCGAGCGAATGCGCCATGCTGGCGCGATCGACCTTGGTGTTGATGTCGCCCACCAGGTAGGTCTTCAGATCGAGGTACTGGATCAGCGCGAGCGGATCGTCGGTGCCGGCGCGGGCGGCATGGCGGGCGAACAGGTCGTCGACCCGGTAACCGCCGAGCGAGGCGCGCATCCCTCCCGAGAACAGCCGCGCGCGCATCGGCGCGCGCACGATCGACACGCTCTGCAGATAGGCTTCGACCGAGTTGCGTGCCAGCGATTCGAAGGTCGTCTTGGCGCGGAAGACGCGCGGGGCCCAGTCCGCCTTCGGATAGAGCCGACCCAGCAGGCCGAACACCGGACGGCGAAAGCCGAGCGGCAGCGCCGAGCGCAGTTTCTCTTCCATCAGGTGCAGCTGGTAGCGGCGATAGCCGCCGAAGCTCTCGTCACCGCCGTCGCCGGACAGCGCCACGGTCACGTGCTTGCGGGCGAGCTCGCACACGCGGTAGGTGGGGATCGCGGAGCTGTCCGCATAGGGCTCGTCGTAGAGGCCGACCAGGGTGTCGATCAGGCCGAAGTCGTCGCTCGCCACCTGGTCGACGTAGTGCCGGGTCTGGTAGCGATCGGCCACCATCTGCGCGAACTTCGTCTCGTCGAATGCGGGGTCGTCGAAGGAAATCGAACAGGTATTGACCGGCGCGTCACTGATGCGCGCCATCGTCGCTACGACCGCGCTCGAATCGACGCCGCCCGAGAGGAATGCGCCGAGCGGCACTTCCGAGATCATGCGCAGGCGGATCGAGTCCTGCAGCCGCCGGTCGAGCTCGGCCATCGCGTCCTCGAAGCCGATGCGATTGTCGAGCGAGAAGCGAACGTCCCAGTACTCGCGCGGCGCGGGCGCCGTCTCGCCTCGCCTGATCACGAGCGTGTGCGCCGGCGGAAGCTTGCGCACGCTCGTGTAGATCGTGCGCGGTTCGGCCACGTAGCCGACGGCGAAATACTCTTCGACCGCGCACGGGTCGATCGTGCGGGTCACGCCCGGGTGCAGCAGGAGTGCCTTCAGCTCCGAGCCGAACACGCACTGGCCATCCGGCAACAGCGCGTAGAACAGCGGTTTCACGCCGAGCCGGTCGCGGGCGAGAAACAGGGTTTCGCGATTGCGGTCCCACAGCGCGAACGCGAACATGCCGCGAAAGCGCGTGACGCAGTCCTCGCCCCAGGCCTCCCAGGCGTGGACGATGACTTCGGTGTCGCTCTTGGTGTGAAACACATGCCCGAGCGCCTGCAGCTCGGGAATCAGCGACTGGTAGTTATAGATCTCGCCGTTGTAGACCACGACGACGGACCCGTCTTCGTTGTAGAGCGGCTGCTGGCCGGTCGCGATATCGATGATCGACAGGCGCCGGTGTCCGAGCGCGACGCCCGGCTCGTGGTGCTCGCCCTCACCGTCCGGTCCGCGGTGCTGGATCGAGTCGTTCATCCGCCGCAGCAGCGCGCGGTCGAGCTCGCGACGGCCCCTGAGATCGACGATTCCGGTCAGTCCGCACATGGGTCAGTGATCCGTGAGAAGGCCATCGTAGAGGCCGGTGTACGCCTGCACCATCGAGTCCATCGCGAACGCGCGCAGGCAACGCTCGCGGCCGGCCGCACCGTGCGCCGCACGCAGTCCGCCGTCATCGAGATAGCGGGCGATCGCCGCAGCCAGTGCGGCGGGATCGCGCGGATCGTAAAGGGTGCCGCTGACACCCTGCTCGATCAGTTCACCATTCCCGCCGACCTGCCCGGCGACGACCGGGCGGCTCGAGGCCATCGCCTCGAGGATGGTGTTGGAAATGCCCTCGTTCTGCGAGGGCAGCACGAATATGTCAAAGCTGCGCAGCAGCGCCGGGGCATCCGGGCGCATCCCTGGCATCCACACGAGCGGCGCGATACCGAGCGCCTGGGCCCGCTCGCGCAGCCGGCCGGCCTCCGGGCCGTCCCCCACGATCGCGAGCCTGAGACGACCCTGCGGCGCCTCCGGCGCCTTGGCAAGCCGTGCGAAAGCCTCGAGCAGCGCCGCCTGGTTCTTGATCGGGTCGAGCCGCCCGATGGTGCCGATCACGAGGGGGCGCTCGGCGCCCTGCACGGCCCAGGGCAGGTCCGCGGGCAAGGGTCCCTCGGGTGAGAAGCGATCGACGTCGACCCCGTTGTAGATCTGCCGGATCCGCCCCGGCGGCACCTTGATGCGCTCCTGCAGCCAGCGCTCGATGTCCTTCGAGACGGCCACGTAACGCTGCGTCGCGGGGCGGCACAGGCGCCGGATGCGCAGTGCACGCGGGCTCTCGCCCCGCGGGTCCGCGGCATCCCAGCCGTGCTCGCCGTGCACGCGGTGGCGCACGCCAGCCGCCAGCGCCACCCATTGCAGGTCGACCGTGCCGAGATTGCGCGTGTGCACGACGGCCGGGCGCAGGCGGCGCAATTGCCGCCACAGTCGCCCATAGGCGGCCGGGTCCTTGCCCGGCTGCTTGTCGATCGAGATCACCTCGACATCGTCGCGCTGGATGCGCTTGCGGAAGTCGGTGAACCCGGCGAGGCACACGATGGCGTGCCGGTACTTCGCGCGCGGCAAGCGGTTGACGAGATTCACGAGGCCGTTCTCGAGCCCACCGTAGTCGAGCCGGTAAATGACATGCGCGATGAGGGGAGCCTCGGCCATGCGCCTACCAGCAGATGCCCGAGTAGCGCCCCGCTCTGCCGCCGCGCATCGCAATGCCCACCACGTCGACGACCGCATGACGCGGTTCGAGCGTCGCCGCGAGTGCCGCTTCGATGTCCTTGCCACCGAGGCCGACCAGGATCGTGTCGCCGTGGCTCACCGCCTCCTCGCAGGAGCCGACCATCAGCTTGCCGATGTGCGGGATGCTCTGCTCGATGAAGCGCTTGTTGGCACCGATCAGGCGCGACAGGTTCACTTCCGGGTCGTAGATGCGCAGGTCATAGCCCTTGCCGATCAGCCGCTCGGCCACGGAGACCAGCGGGCTTTCGCGCAGGTCGTCGGTGCCCTTCTTGAAACTGAGGCCGATCATGCCGACCTTGCGCGTCTCGCCCCGCATCACCAGGTCGATCGCCTGGTCGATGTGCGCGCGGTTGCTGCCGAGCACGCCGCCGAGCATCGGCGTGGTGACGTCGTGCGTCTTGCCCATGTAGGTCAGCGCGCGCAGGTCCTTCGGCAGGCAGGAGCCGCCGAACGCGAATCCCGGCCGCAGGTAGGCGGGCGAGATGTTGAGCTGCGTATCTTTGCAGATGAGCGCCATCACCTCGCGGGCATCGACATCGACCGCGCTGGCGAGGCGACCGATTTCGTTCGCGAAAGTGATCTTGACCGCGTGGAAGGCATTCGCGGCGTACTTCTGCATCTCGGCGACGCCGACCGAGGTGACGACGAACTCGCACGGCAGATGTCCGAACACCGCGCGCAGCGCGTCGGCGGCGCGTGTCGAGCGCGTGCCGACGATCGTGATCGGCGGGCGGTCGTAGTCCTTGATCGAGGTGCCCTCGCGCAGGAACTCGGGCTGGAAGGCGAGACCGAAGTCCCTGTCGGCCACCTTGCCGCTCGCTTTCTCCAGCGTCGGGCGCACCAGTTCATCGAGCGTGCCGGGCTGCACGGTCGAGCGCAGCACGACAGTATGGAATGCCGACTTCTTCGCCAGCGCCTCACCGATCGACTCCATGACGCGCCGGATGTAGCTCATGTCCTGGCTGCCGTTCGGGCTCGAGGGCGTGCCGACGCAGACGAAGGACAGCTCGGTGGCCTGGATCGCGGCGGCCACGTCGTCGGTGACCTTCACCTTGCCCGACGCGACGACATCGCGCGTCAGGTCCTGGATGCCCTCCTCGACGATCGGCGACTTGCCGCTCCGGATCAGCTCGAGTTTGAGCGGATCGACATCGACGCCGGTCACCTCGTGGCCATCCCTCGCGAGACAGGCCATCGAGACCGCACCGACATAGCCCAGGCCGAAAATACTGATCTTCATTTACCTGCTTCCTCGATCAGGCCATCGAGCCGGCGCATCGATGCCGCCCAGCTGTGATGGCTCAACACACGATCGCGACCGGCGGCCGCCAAGCGCCGGCGCGCGTCCGCGTCTCCCAACAAACGATCGATGGCGGCGACCCATTCGTCGGTGCCCGATGCCACGAGCAGGTGTTCACCCGCCACCGCATCGACACCGCCCGAAGCCTGCGGACTGCAGACCACCGGGACCCCCATCGCCATCGACTCCAGGATCTTGTTCTGCGTGCCCCGCGCGATCGCGAGCGGCGCGATCGTGAGCGCAGCACGGCGCACATGCGGGCGCACGTCGGGCACCGACCCGGTGACCGTGACGCCCGGCAATTTTCCCAGCGCGCGGATGTGCTCCGGCGGATCCGCCCCGACGATCGCAAACCGCGCGGCCGGTCGCTTCGCCTGCAGCGCCGGCAGCACGTCGCGACAGAAGCCGAGCACGCCCTGCTGGTTCGGGTAGTAGTCCATGCGCCCGACGAAGGCGAGGAGATCGGTGTCGTAGCCCTCCCCGTCGGGTGCGAAGAACCCGGCATCCACGCCGTTCGGGAACCAGTCCGAGGGCGTCGACACGCCGAGCGCCCGCAGCGACTCGAGCTCGGCGCGTGTCGTGCAGGTGCACAGGTCGAAGTGATCGGCGAGCTGGCGCTCGCGGCGTTCGAGCTTTACCGCTTCGAGCCAGTAGCCCATCGAGAGCGGGAAGGCACGATGACCCGAGTACTCGCGCCACTTCTGCGAGTCCATGTCGCCGTAGTCGAGGACCTTGAGCGGCGCCGCGAGACGCTCCACATAGGGCGCGACCGACGAGCAATGCACGAATACGAGATTGAAACGCGTGGCCTTCGCGGCCGCCTCGATCCGCCGCGCCAGCCTGCGCGACCAGAAATAGCCGAAGCTCGACGGGCTCGCGGTCGGCAGACGCGCCACCATCTGCGGCCAGGCGACGCGATCCGGGATCACCTCGACGATGGCCTCGGCGCAGTGCTGCGCAAGGCCCCGCGACTCCTCGAGCTCGGCGGCACTGCGTGCCAGCGAGGCCACGGTCACCTCATGGCCCGCGTCGGTCAGGTGCCGGATGATGTTGAAGGGCCGGATCTTGCCGCCGCGCTTCGGCGGAAACGGCACGCGATGGCACACGAACAGGACCTTCATGCGGCGAGCTTCGCTTTCAGGTCCTCCGTGACACCGGCCACGCTGGCGCCATCGAGGTACAGGCGCGCCCAGACCTCGAGATTGACGAGTGCCAGCAGGTGATCGGTGCGATCGGCCTGCTGCTGTTCGTGTTCGGCGATGGTGCGCGCTACCGCATCGGGGTCGAGCAGGCCGCGCCGCAGGATCGTCTCGCGCGACAGCAGGTCGGCGACCAGCGGGGCGAGTTCCTGCTTGAACCAGGCGCCGATCGGCGCGCCGAAGCCGCGCTTTTCGCGATTGAGGATGCTGTCCGGCAGGATGCCGGCGAGCGCACGCTTCATCGCGTACTTGAGGTCGCCACCGCGGACCTTGAGCGCCCCCGGCATGCGCGCGGCGAACTCCACCAGGCGCTGGTCGAGCAGCGGCACGCGGCACTCGAGCGAGACCGCCATGCTCATCTTGTCGGTGAGCATCAGCAGGTCTTCGGGCATCTGCGTGGCGAGATCCACGTCCATCAGCCGTCGCAGCGGATCGGTGGCATTCGACGCCGCGAACGCACGGGCGATGCAGTCGTCGAAGGCCGGCGGCTCGCCGAGCAGCAGTGCCGCCCGCTCGTCCGCGCTGAACACTTCCATGTAGCGCCGATAGCGCTCCTCGAACGACAGCGAGTCGGCCAGCACGAACGCCTTGGCGAGTCGCAGTTCGTTGAGCAACCGGTGATGCCGGTCGCTCGGCAGCCGCCGCGCCAGCGGATCGATCATCGAGCGGCGAATGAAGCGCGGGATGCGCTGGTACTGGCGGCGGTAGTGCTCGTCGAGATAGCGGCGATAGCCGCCGAACAGTTCGTCGCCACCGACGCCGGAGAGGATCACGGTGACGTCTTCGCGGGCGAACTTCGACACGAGATAGGTGGTGATGAACGCCGCATCGGCCACCGGCTCGTCCATGTGCGACAGCAGGCCCGGCAGCAGCGCCGCCACGTCCGGCTGTACGAGGATTTCCTTGTGCTCGGTACCGAAGGCCCGGGCCACGGCGCGCGCGTGCGGCAGTTCGTTGTAGAGCGCGGCGCCCGAGGAGCCCGCGAAGCCGATCGAATAAGTGCGCACGGGCCGATCGGTGTGCCGCGACATGAAAGCGACGACCGCGCTCGAATCGATGCCGCCGGAGAGGAACGCCCCGATCGGCACGTCGCTGACCATCTGCTCGCGTACCGAGCGCTCGAGCTCGCTGCGCAGCCCGTCGATCCACGACTGCTCGCTGCGCGCTGCATCGATGCCCGCGTCAAGGCGCCAGTACTGGTTCACCGCCACGCGGCCCTCCTCGGCCACCAGCATGTGACCCGGCGCAAGCTTGCGCATGCCGGCGAACAGCGCGTTCGGCGCGCAGACATAGCCGACCGACAGGTATTGCGCGAGCGCCGCGCGGTCGATGCGTGCCTCGATGCCCGGCACGCACAGCAGCGCCTTGGCCTCCGAGGCGAACGCGAGCTGGCCCGCGCTCTCGTGGTAGTAGAGCGGCTTGATGCCGAGCGGATCGCGCGCCAGCAGCAGCCGACGGCGCCGGCGATCCCAGACCGCGAGCCCGAACATGCCCTCGAGCCGCGCGAGGAAGGCGTCGCCGTACTGCTCGTAGCCGTGGACGATGACTTCGGTGTCGCTGCGCGTGGCGAAGCGATGCCCCGCCGCCTCGAGTTCGGCGCGCAGGGTCTGGAAGTTGTAGATCTCGCCGTTGCAGACGACGACGACATTGCCGTCCTCGCCGGCGATCGGCTGGTGTCCGCCGGCCACGTCGATGATCGACAGGCGGCGCATGCCGAGCAGCATCGGGCCTTCAGCGAAGCTGCCCTCGTCGTCGGGGCCGCGATGACGGATCGCGGCACCCATCCGCTGGAGCAGCTCCGGCGGGTGGCGCGCATCGCCGGCAAGACCGAGGACACCGTATATGCCGCACATGGCCGCTACCCGAGATACTTCGCGACGGGCGGGCCGATCAACTGGGTCAGCGCGAGCGGCAGGCGGCGCCACAGGCGGATCATGCGCTCGTACTTCGGATTGGTCGGACTCAGGTTCGGCACTTCGCGATCGCCGACCAGGTAATACTCATAGTGGAGCGGCTCGGGCTCGAAGCCCCAGTTGGCCTTGAAATCGAAGGAGCCGGTGCCGCGCTTGCTGCGCCCGTAGTCGAAGATGCGGCGCCCGGCCTGCCGCGCGCGCTCCATCACTTCCCAGTACATGAAGTCGTTGCCCGACACCGAGCGTGCGGCGCGCGTGCCGCCGCCGTAGTACGGCAGCACTTCGTCGCGGAAATGGAAGCTCAGCACGCTCGCCACGGGCTCGTCGCCGTTCACGATGGTGAGCACTTCGCAGTCCTCGCCGAAAACGTCCTTGAGGATCTCGAGGTAGTGCTTGCCGAACACCGGCGTGCCGAGGTTGCGCAGGCTCTCGGAGTACATGGCGTAAAGCCGGTCCACGCCCGCATCGATCTCGGAACGCAGCCCCTTCTGGATGCCTTTGCGCACCATCGCGCGCTGCTTGCGCGGTATCGCGAGCATGTTCTGCTCGGCCTCTTCCGCGATCGCCTTGCGGAAAGTGACGTAGAGATCCTTGGACGGCCAGTCGGGATGCTGGCGCCGGCGGTTGCGCATCTCGAGATGGCCGACCTTCAGCTCGCGCGCGAGTTCGCAGGCGCGGGCTTCGAGGGCGGCATGCGCCTCCGCGTCCGCCGCGAGGATCCCCCCGTAGACGCAGAACGGCGTCGAGACGAGCGAATGGCCGAAGAGCAGGCTATTTACCTCGGCGAGCGGCAGCACGCCGCGCATCTCGCCATTCAGGGTCGCAGCGAGAAAATGCGTGCGGTGCCCGAACGCGCGGCGCAGCACCTCTTCCCAGCCGGAAAGATGGAAGAACGTGCCGTCCTCGTGTCCGGCGACGAAGTCATCCCATGCGTGCCTGAGGTCGGGTGTGAGTTGCTGGACCTCGAGGCGCGATGCACTGGAGCCGGAGCCCGCGCTAGGCGACACCGAACACCTCGTCCATGCGTCCCCAGCGGAAATCGCGCAGCAACCGGCGCAAGCGGCTCTCCATGCGATCGAGATTGGTGTAGTGGCGGAAGCGCGACTTGGCCGAAAGCCCCCCGATGCGCGGCTGGCCGGTATCGATCTCCCACGGATGGCAGTAGAACACCGCGGATTTGCCATCGCGCGCATTCACGCGCCTCACGGCCGCGCGAAACAGCGAGTACGGCAACAGCCGGAAATAGCCGCCGCCGCCCGCAGGCAGGCGCTGGCCGAGGTACTCGACGGTCGTGATCGGCACTTCGAGGAGCCTGCGGCCCTCGGGCTGGTACGGGAAACGTGGCGAACCGGGTATGCCGTACAGGTCGTGGTGGATCGGGAAGATGCTCGAGTCGTAGCTGAAGCCGACGCGCTCCAGGATCTCGAGCGCCCACAGCGAATCCTTGGTGATGGAATAGGTGGCCGCGCGATAGCCGCGCACGGCCACGCCGGTGGCATCCTCGAGTCGCTGCTTGGCCTCGCGGGTCTCGGCCTCGAAGACCTGCGGCGTTTGCGTGCAGACGCGCTGATGGGTGAGCCCATGGCAGGCGACTTCGTGGCCCGCCGCGTGGATGTCGCGCACGAGCGCGGGCGAACGCTTCGCCACCCATCCGAGGATGAAGAAAGTCGCGCGGATACCCTCCCCGGCGAGGATCTCGAGGATGCGGCGCGTGCTCGCCTCGGCCCGGTACTCGAGCCTGTCCCACTGCGACCGATCGACCGCGGACGAGAGCGCCTCGACATGGAAGTAGTCTTCCACGTCGATCGAGAAGGCATTCTGGATCGCCTGCTGCAACACCACCTGTCTGCCTTCAGCGTCGCGGGGTGTAGGTGAGGTCCAGCGCGTAGCGGTTCTCCGTATAGTCACGCTGGTCCGTGCCGAACGGCGTGTCGCCGCTGCCCTCATACCTGTCGACCCTGAACGTCAGTCCGAAGCGGCGCGCGAACTCCCAGTCGAGATCCGCGCCAAACAGCCATTCGTCGAACTCGACGTCGGAGTCCGAGAAATCCTCGGAGGTCCAACGCCCGTAGATGCTCATCGACAGAGTCGGGCTCAGGCGCCTCGTGAGCGTGGCCGCCGCGCCGATGGAATCGCGATTCAGGACCGCGTCCCGTTCGTGGTCCTCGGCACGCCAGTCGGCGACGAGGTCCAGTGACGTGCGCACCCCAGCAAGCGCGAGCCCGATCGACACGTAATCGGACTGGAACGGATCGCCCGACACGATGCCGATGTCCCCTTCGACCGATACGCCGGAAATATCCTGGTCGCGCCGCATCGCATTGACGGAATCGGTGAGGTTCGTGCCCGCGTTCAGTGTCAGGGTCGAACGCGCCGAGAGTTCGCGCGCCACGGTCAGGTCGAACAGCGGCCCGTCAGTCGTGTCGCCGAAGTCGTGCATTGCCGTATAACCCGCCCGCAGGCTGACCACGGTGCGCGCCCCACGCGTGTCGTAGCCGATGAAGGCGGACTGGCGATCGTAGTTGCTGTTGAATATCTCGTCGTCGAACTCCACCCGCTCGGCCATGGCGTTCAGCGACAGCGACGAATCCGTGCCCAAGTGGCGCACCAGTCCGACATTTCCGGTCAGGCGCTGGCTGTCCGCATTGCTCTCGCTGAACGAGGCATCGGACCAGCGGCCCGACAGCAGGATCTCCGTGCGATCCCCCACGGGCAGCCGGAAATCGGGGCCGGTGCTGAAGTAATTGGTGCTCTGCCGATTGTCGGGCGATTCGACGGCACGCGGATCGATCAGCGCCTTGCCGAAGTTGTCCTGCACGACCCAACTGAACCGGTCGGGCAGGAACCGGTAGGTCAGCAGCCCGGAGAGACCGCCCATCAGCTCCTCGTCGTAGGCATTGTCGAAATACTTGCGGTAGCGCAAGTCCGCCGAGACGTCGGCCGTCAGGCGGCCCTGATCGCGCGCGATGCCGAACTGCAGACCTGCCTCGCCAACGGTCTCGGACCGCTCATCGACGCTCGTGCGCCCGATGTTGTCCGAATGAAAGGCGCCGATGGACAGCGCCAGGTCGACCTCCTGTGCGCCGGCGGCCGCGCAAAGCAGCAGCAACGACGCGCACGCCAACGCGCGCGCGCCCCCGGACGTTCCCTTACGATTCATGTTGCCCCGCTTGTTGTGATTCGACGAATCCGTCGCCGTATCCGTAACCGTAATAGCCGCCGACATTGTTGTCGTGCAGCGCCTGGTTCAGCACCAGACCGATTCGCGGCCCCTCGCCGATCATGCCGAGTGCATCGGTGACCGCCTGTTGCGGGGTCACGCCGGCGCGCACGACGAGCACGATCTGGCCGAACAGCGAGGCGAGCACCTGCGCCTCGCTCGTCAGCAGGATCGGCGGCGAATCGAACAGCACGATGCCATAGTCGTCCAGCGCCTGCAGCTCCGCCACGACCTGGCGCATGCGCGCGCTCGAGAGCAACTCGGTGGTCGAGCCGCTCCGTTGGCCGATCGGCACGATGTACAGCCCCGCGATGTCGGTCGGCAGGATCACCGACTCGACCGGAATGTCGGGGTTGGTCAGCACGTCGATCAGGCCCGGCTCGCTCGCGACGCCGAATGTGTGGCTCACATGCGGCTTCGGCGCATCGCCATCGATCAGGATCACGCGGTGGTCCTTTTCGAGCGCGAGACTCAATGCGAGATTGATCGTGGTGAAGGTCTTGCCCTCGCCCGGCAGCGCACTCGTGACCATGATCGTGCGCGGCGATGCGCCCGAGGTGACACCCGCGGCGGTGACTTCATCGAAGGCCGCCTTCAGGAGCGGCCGCTTGAGCATGCGGTACTGGTGCGAAAGCTGGCGCTGCTGATGCTCCGGGGGCAGGAGGCCCCGCAGGCGCAAGGCGTCGAAATCGATATGAACCGACTTCGCGGTGTTGCCGATCTCCCTGCGCGGCTGCGATTCATGGGACGCGGGCCCGGGCACGGTGACCGCGGGTACGACACGTCCCACCGGGGGCAACGGTGCCCGCGGCGGCTTCGCTCCGGCCTGGGCCGAGTCCTGCAATCGCTTCAGTGCGCGTTCGACAATACTCATGGGTGCTCAGCCGATCAGTCGTTGCAGGTAGTGCGCCGCCGTGGCCTGCAGTGACATCACCGCGCCGAAGACCACGAACAACAGCAGGGCCGCCGCCGATATCTTGAGGAGCTCGAGGCGCCGCTGGTGGCGGTGGCGATCCACCCAGGTGCGGCTGATCGCGGCCAGTACCGGCAGGCCGGTCACCTCGGTGAGCGCGCGGACCGTGTGGAAGACCGGGCGCAGCTGGTTCAGCAGCCAGGCCACACCGGCACCCGCGGCGAGACCCGCGAGCAGCATCATCAGAATCATTTGCGGACGATTGGGCGACACGGGATCGAGAGGTGCAGCCGGCGGCTCGATGATGTCGAACTTCACGGTGCCCGTCCTGTCCGCCTGTTCCGACAGCATGGCGGTTTCACGCCGCTGCACGAGCTCGTTGTATTGCGTCCGGATACCCTCGTAATCGCGATTCAGCCGGGCGAGCTCTGCCTCCACTTCCGGCACCGTATTCACCTGACGGCGCAGCGCGGCGATCTTGCCGTTGCGCTGCGCGAGTTCCTGACGCAGTTCGGCCACCTGCACCTGGGTACGCTTCAGCTCCAGCTCGAGGCTCTGGTACACCGGGTTCGACTTCAGCGACGACGACAGGCTGCCGGTAGCCTGCTGGCCGGCCCTGACGCGCGCCAGCTCTTCCTCCTGGCGCGCCTTGAGTTCGTCTATGGTCTTGCGGGTAGCCAGCACCTCCGGGTGCTTGTCCGTATAGCGCAGCAGCAGTTCATCGAGCTGGCGCTCGAGTTCCTGGATCCGGAACGTGACGTCGCCGGCGCCCGGAGCTGAGGCTGCGGTCGCGGCGCCCGAATCGAAGCCGAACAGGAACGGCTCCTCGCCCGCGAGCTGCCGCTCGATCTCCGCGCGGCGACTCTCCGCCACGGCGAGCCGCGTGCGCACGGCTTCCGCGTCGATCGTTTCCTGCTGCAGGCGGCCGAAGTAGTCGCCGGTGCTGTCGGGCATCAGGCCGACATTCGTCTGCTTGAAGGTCGCGAGGCGCTGCTCGGCGTCGCGCAGGCGCTGCTCGTACTCCGCGATCTGCTCCTCAATGAAGCGTTGCGCGGTTTCCTGGCCGGTGCGCTTCTCGCCGAGCGCATTCTCGACGAACGCATTGAGCAGCGTCTGCACGACCTCGATCGCCTTGTCGCGGTTGCCGTCCTGGAAGCTGATGAAATAAAGCCCCTCACCCTGGGTCGTGCGCGCACGCAGGTCGCCGGCCGCAATGGTGATGCGCTCGCGGATGCTGGTGATCAGCGCTTCCTTCTGCGCGGGAGTGGTCGCGCGCAGGTCGAGATCGGTTTCGCGCGCCACCTGCTCGATCTGCGGCCTGCTGAGCAGCGCCTGGCGCACGAGATCGAGCCCCGAGGCCACGTCCGGGTCGATGGCGAGGCCCTGCAGCAGCGGGCGCAGTATGCCGCGCGTATCGACATAGACCTTCGCATTGGCCTGGTAGGTATTCGGGATGGTCATCGCGTAGAACCAGCCGACCAGGCAGATCAGCCACGCCACGGCAATGGCGAGCCAGCGGAAGCGCCATGCGCCACGCAGCTCGTCGAGGACCTTGTTCAGCAGTTCACGCAAGTCCATTCGCTGGGCCTCAGAAGAACGATTCCGGCACGATCAGGATATCCCCGGGCCGGACCGCGACGTTTTCCTTCAGCTTGCCCTTCCTGACGAGATCGTCGATGCGCACGCGCTGCTCCGTCGTCTTCCCATCGGCCGACTTGCGCACGAGCTTGGCGCGATTGCCCGCCGCGAACTCACCGAGCCCGCCGGCCGCGAGCACCACGTCGAGCACGGTCATGCCTTCCCGATAGGGCACATCGCCCGGCGAGCCCACCTGGCCGATCACGGTGATCTTGCTGAACGCACTCAGCGGTGTCGTGACGATCACGTTGACCTGCGGGCTGCGGATGTATTCCGACAGCTCGGCCTCCATGTCGCGGGCCAGCTGGGTGGGTGTCTTGCCCACGGCCACCATGTCCTCGATCAGCGGCGTCGACACTTTGCCGTCCGGGCGCACCGGGACTGAAGTCGACAACTCCGGATTGCGCCACACGAAGATCTGCAGCGTATCGCCCGGGCCGATGATGTAGTCCGGGCTCACGGTCTGCGCCGGCATGGCCGGCGGCGCATCGGCAGCCGACGGTGCCTCGCCAGCCGGCGGGGTTTCGCCTGCGGTGGCCGGCGTCTGCGCGCAGGCCGACGCTCCGAGCAGCATGAAGTACGCAGCGATCGGCAGAATCCAGGATTTCACGTTGCGCATGGCCCCTTCACCCCAAGGTCTTCAGCAGCGCTTCGGCATCGCGCCGTGATGGAAAGTTCTCATTCTCCCTAATAACCCGCTTCAACACTGTGGCGGCTGCCTCCTTTTTACCGTTCCGGGCGAGTGCCACGGCGTAGTGGTACTGGATCTCTCCGGCCTTCGGCATGCCTCTTGCGGCTTCCTCAAGTATTGCGAGACCCTCTTCTATTCTGCCACTTTCCAGCAGGATCCATCCATAAGTATCAGAAATATCAGCGCTTTCAGGTGCCGCCTCGTGGGCGCGGCGCGCCAGGTCCAGCGCCCGGGGATCCTTCGCCTCGTAATACAGCCAGGCGAGGTTGTTCAGCGCCGGGGCACCCGGCCAGGCCACGATCGCCTTTTCGTACTCGGCGATCGCCGCCCTGCGATCACCCGCTTGCTGGTAATGCTCCGCCAGGCTCAGGCGCACCATCGGGTCGCGCGGGTGGTCGGCGAGCCAGGCCGCCAGTATCGCCTCTGGCCGGGGACTGTCCGCGGCGCGCGCGGCTCGATACCCCTTGATCGCCAGCGCTGCACTCGGCCGCGCCTTTGCCGCGCGGGCATAGGCCTCGGCGGCGGCGGCGGGCTTGCCGGCCATCGACAGGACCTCCCCGCGCAGTTCGTTCCCCGCGGCCGGCGGGCCACCCGCCTTCTCGAAAGCCGCGATGCGCGCGAGCGCACGATCGAACTGCCGTTGTCCCGCGTCGAGCTGCACCAGCAGCGCGGTCGGCGCCGCCCAGGCTGGCCGGTCACGGATTGCCGACTCGAGCCGCGCTCGTGCGTCATCGACGCGTCCCATCGCGTTCAACGCGATCGCGGCATTCACGACGGCTTGCTCACTGCCCAGGGCTGCCGCCTCATTGAAGCGCGCCAGGGCGGCATCGAACTGCGAATGACGCAGCAGCAACTGTCCGGCGCGATCGAGTGTCGTCGCGCGAGAGCCGGTAACCGCGAGCGCCTGCTCGAGCAGTGAACCGGCCCTGGCCGGATCCTTGTCGACGAGCGCAATCTCCGCCAGGCGCAGGCGTGATTCGACCGCCGCGGGGTTGGCGCTGATCGACTGTTCGAGGGCCTGCGAGGCGGCCGCACGATCCCCTGATGCCAGCGCAATAGCGGCGAGCCCGATGTGTGCGCGCTCGTTCGCGGGCTCGATCGCGAGTACCTTGCGAAAGACTTCTCCGGCTTCCCCGGTCCGTCCGCCCTGCAGTGCAACCGTGGCGACGCCGATGTGCGCGTCGACATTGCGCGGATCGGCCTGCAACGCCGACTCGAACAGTTCGCCCGCCGCGGCGCTGTTGCCGCTGCCGAGCAGGTAAGCGGCGCCCACCACCTTGAGCTGGATGTCCTGCGGGCTCTGCCGCACGAGCTTGAGGATCGACTCCTGTGCGGCGGCGGCATCCTGCCCGGCCACTTCGGCCAGTACCAGCAACTGGCCGCGCACACGGCCCCCGGCGCTTTCCGGAATCGCCTGCAGCAGCGCGACCGCCTCGCTGCGCCGGCCGCCGAGCAGATACGCACGGGCCAGGTCGAGCTTGAGCGGCATGTTGTCGGGGGCTTCCGCGGCACCCTTCTCGAGACTCGCGATGCCCTCTTCCGTGTCGCCGCTCATCATGGCGATCGAGCCGCTCATCCAGTCCGCGCCGGCATCGCGCACCGCCCCTTGCGGCACGTCGGCCAGGATGCGCCGCGCGGCGACCGGGTCCTTGCGCAGCAGGAAGACGCGGGCCAGCTGCTTGCGCGCCTCGACATTGGCTGGCTGCGCGGCGATCAGTTGCGACAACACGCTGGCGGCCTGTTCGAGCGACCCCTGTTCCGTGAGTACGGCCCCGAGCAGCATCTGTGCCGCCGGGTTCTCCGGATCCGCCGACAGCGCGCGCTGCAGTTCCGCCGCCGCCGCCGAGAAATCGCGCTTCGCATAAGCCACGCGCGCGGCGAGGTAATGTGTCGGAAACGAGTCGGGCGCCCATTGCGCCAGTGGCTGCAGTTCGGACTCCGCGCGGGCGATATCGGCGAGCGCGATGCTGTTCTCGACGCGGCTCGCGAGTACGGTGAAGCGCTCCGGCGCATCGAGCTGCTGCGCACCGTGGGTGTGGGCGATCTCGAGCGCCTCGCGCGCGCGCGCGGCATCGCCTATGGCCATCGCGAAGCGCGCGCGATACAGCCCCGCGCGGGCAAATGTGGGGTGCTTGCCGAGCAGATGATCGAGTGCCGCGGCGGCCTCGGGAAGGCGGCCGACGGCCCATAACCACCGCGCCTCGACCAGCAGCGCATCGCGATCGTCGGGCGCGGCGGCGAGCGCCGCGTCGAGCGCCTCGCGGGCCGCATCGTTATCGCCGAGTTCCAGCTGCGCCCGGGCAATCACGACATGGCGTCGGGGGCCCGAATCGGTGTCTGCCCGCGCGGCGGCAATCGCCTCGGGGTACCTGCCCTGGGCGAGTAGCACGGCCTGGTCGAGTTCGGCGAGGCTCACCGGATCGGCGCCGGCCTCGATCGCGCGGTCGATCTCCTTGCGTGCGGTCGCGGCATCGCCCTGGCGCAGCGACAGGCGCGCGAGCAGCACGCGGCCCGCAATGTTCTGCGGTTCGCTCTCGAGCGCGATCTTGACGTCGGCCATCGCATCGCCATCGCGTCCGGCCGCGAATGCGCCCTGCGCACGCTCGATGCGGGCCTCCGTACTCATCATGCGATCGCATCCGGCGACGAGGAACGCGGCGACCATCAATGTGACCAGGGAGGGCAAATACGAGTGCTTCATCTGTCTGTCCCCGCAACCGGCATCATGCCGAGTATTCGTCCTGACATATCGTCCCAGAAAGTGCCGGCCAGTGCCTGGGCGTCGCTGCAATCAGCACCGCAGCGAACCGCGAGCGCCACGACACCGGACGGCGCCGGATTGCGCAGCGACTGCAGGCCATAGTAGAGCTGCGCAAGCGAGTCCGTGGTCGTACGTCGCCCGCCAATGTCGAACACATAGGCCAGCAGCCACAGACTGCCGTCCTGGGCGCGGGCCTCGAATGCCGCCAGCGGCGGCTTTGCAGCAAGCGTGCGCGTGCTGTAGGGCCAGGCCTGTCGCCATGTCCCCGGCGCGAGCAGCGTGTTCGAGTACTGGATCAGCTCATTGCCCTGGCGTTGCTCGCCGTAGGAATTCACGTACACCTCGACACGACCGGCGCTCGAGGCATACGCCGCCCGACGCTCGCCGGCCGCGCCGGCATAACGGGGCGACCAGGCATGGTCGCCCGGCATTGGACCCTGCCAGGCACCAGTCGCGAGAGGCAGCTGTCCGGGCGGCGAACCCGGCTCGAGGACTTCTGCCTGGGCCAGGGTCATCACGAAAGTGATGGTAAGCAGCGCGACGGGCAGCATCGCCCGCCAGACGCCAACCGGTGCCGCCGGACTCGCGTCGACCGGCGCGGCGTCGGGCCGCGTAGCGCCGGGCCGCGCGGCCGGATGCCGACGCGCAAGCCAGTGTGCCAGCAGGAACACGCTGCCCAGCAGGATGGCGAAAATCACCTGCCCCAGCGTCCTGTGCTCGACGGCGACCAGATAGGTCTGCATGCCGTACGTGTCGCCCGCATGAATCACGATGACGATGCGTATCCAGTTCGCAATCATCGCGAGCAGGCCACAGGCGGCGACATAGGCCACTGCGCGCCAGGCGCGCAGGTGGTAGACGTTGGCCGCCAGTACCGCGATGGCCAGCGCGACCATGAAGTAGCGCTTGCCGCTGCAGCCTTCGATGATCTCGAAGGTCCCGCCGGGAATCCTGACGCTGAACTCGCTGACCTGTGCCTGTACGCCAATCCAGGCGAGCGCGGTCTCCGTGGCGAATACGCTGAGTCGCTGCAGGAGAGGCACGCCGTAATTCCAGATTGGCGTGGCAAAGTAGAAGAAGGCGATCGGAGCCATGGCAGGGCGGGCATGCCGCCAGCCGACCGCCGCCCACACGGCAGACCAGGCGATGAGCGGGAACAGCAATTGATGGATCATCTGGCTGTTGGCCGTATAGGCCACGAGCCAGGCAGACAACAGGACGGCGAGGGTCGCGGCGCCAGCGAGACTCGATGCGACGCGGGCGCCGCGTTGACGCCAGGCGACGAGCCCGAGCCAGCCGATCGCGATCGCCGCGATCAGCGGCCCATGCTGGTAGTCGTGGACGAAGCGCCAGAGGCTCCACAGCGATTCGACGGTCGGCCACAGCGCGATCGTCGCGATGGACACGACGGCGCTCAGGAGGACGCCTGCCGGCAGTTCAGGCCTCGCCATCGTCTCGGCGGATGCCGTAGCGGTCCATCAGGTCGTAGAGCGTGGGCCGGCTCACGCCCAACAGGTCCGCCGCACGCGAGATCGTGCCGTCGGTGAGAGTGAGCGCCTGCAGGATCGCCTGCCGCTCCGCGCGTGTGCGCACCTCTTTCAGGTTGAACAGCAGTGCATCGGCCTGCGCGTCGGCGAGCCCGAGGTCCTCGGGCGTCACGAGCGGCCCCTCCGCCATGATCACGGCCGACTTCACCTTGTTTTCGAGCTCGCGCACGTTGCCGGGCCACGGATAGGCCTGGATCGCCGCGATCGCCTGCGGTGTATAGCCGCGCCGCGGGTGGCCCTGCTCGGCGCCGAAGCGCCCGAGGAAGGCATGCGCGAGCACCACCGCGTCTCCCGGGCGGTCGCGCAGCGGCGGCAGCGTGACGGACACTTCGCTCAGGCGGTAGAAGAGGTCCTCGCGAAAGCGCTGCTCGGCAATCAGCATTTTCAGGTCGCGGTGCGTCGCGCACACGATGCGCACGTCGACCGGGATTTCCTCGCGCCCGCCAACGCGCTCGATGACGCGCGCCTGCAGGAATCGCAGCAGCTTGGCCTGCAGCGGCAGCGGCATGTCGCCGATCTCGTCGAGGAACAGGGTACCGCCGTCGGCCACTTCGATCTTGCCGGGGGTCGTCTTGATCGCGCCGGTGAAGGCGCCCTTCTCGTGACCGAACAGCTCGCTCTCGAGCAGCTGCTCCGGGATGGCCGCGCAGTTGATGGCCACGAAGCGGCCCTTGCGCCGTTCGCTGAGGTCGTGGATGGCGCGGGCGATCAGTTCCTTGCCGGTGCCGCTTTCGCCCAGCACGAGCACCGACACGCTCGTCGGCGCAATCTTCTCGACCATGCGACAGACACGCAGCATGCCCGCATCCGTGGCGATGATGCCCTTGAGCGGCGAATTCGCCTGGCTGTCGCGCAGTGCGCGGTTCTGCTCCTCCAACGCGTGGATCCGGAAGGCGCGATCGACGATCAGGCGCAACACATCGGTGTCGAGCGGCTTCTGGTAGAAATCGCTCGCGCCGAAGCCCACCGCCTTCACTGCACTGTCCCTGTCGGCGTTGCCGGTCACGACGATCACCTTGGTACGCGGCGCGAGGCTCAGGATTTCCTTCAGGGTCGCCATCCCTTCGCTGACACCGTCGGCATCGGGCGGCAGGCCGAGGTCCTGCAGCACCACCGGCGGCTCGCTGCGGCGCAGATGCGCGAGCGCTTCCTGGCGGTTGCTCGCCTGCAGCACCTCGAAGTCGTCGAAGGTCCACTTGAGCTGCGTCTGCAGCCCTGCGTCGTCCTCGACGATCAGCAGTTTTCGCTTCGCGTCAATCATGGGATCCATCGGAAACGGGAAGGATAATGTCGAATCGCGTCCCTGTACCGGGACTGCTTTGCACTTCCACGTCGCCGCCGAGGCTGCGCACGTATTCCCGGACCTGGAAAGCCCCTATTCCCATGCCTTTCGGGCCCTTGGTGCTGTCGAAGGGCCGGAACAACCGCTCGCGCACGAAACCGGGCTCCATGCCCCTTCCGGTGTCGGTAATCGAGAGCCGGGCTCGGCTCGAGTCCGCGGCGAGCCCGATCGTGATCGAGTCGCCCGCCTCGCACGCATCCTGCGCGTTGCGGACGACATGCTCGAGCGTCGACGCGAGACGATCCGGATCCGCGCGCACCACCACCGACTGTTCCGACGGCTCCGCGAACAGCGGCACCGGTGCGCGATCGGCGCAGCGCCCGGCGACGCCGCGCGCCAGTCCGGCGAGATCGACCGGCTGCGCGTTCGGCGCGGCGTTGCGGTCCTGCAGCTGGTTGATCAGGCGCGTCATGCGCGCGGAGGCATTG
>DAOQXO010000031.1:0-24110 GCA_035342635.1 Steroidobacteraceae bacterium | reverse complement strand
CCGCGATCGGCGACGGCTCGCCCGCCCCTGAGCGTGATGTCGGTGGTCGCGGCAGGTGAGCAGTCGGTATCCGGATCGGTGAACACCAGCCAGCCGCCGAAGTCGGCAGACACGGTGCAGGCTGCATCGGCCGCCTGCGGGTCGTCGGTGGCGCACA
Source organism: Steroidobacteraceae bacterium (assembly GCA_035342635.1). Lineage (GTDB taxonomy): Bacteria > Pseudomonadota > Gammaproteobacteria > Steroidobacterales > Steroidobacteraceae > CADEFQ01. Next base: position 23,953 of record DAOQXO010000031.1, on the reverse strand, counting down.
ACGAGACGGGCCGCTGCTGCTTGACCGCTTCGGTACGCGCGACCTGCACGGCGGTGAGGAAATCGTTGGCGTCGCCGGTAAGCCGCGCATTGCGACGGAACTCGCCGAAGTTCGGCGCGCCGATCGCGAGGATGACGGCGGCGAGCGCCACCACGATCATCAGCTCGAGCAGCGTGAAACCCCGGATGCGAACGGAACTTCCCCCCATAAAAACAACTATAGCCCCGTGCGCGGCAAGGGCTCACGGAATCCGACGATCGGCTGCCGGCGGCGGACGGGCGGCGTCACGGTGGGCAGCGCGATCGTGTCCCGCGGGGCAGGCCGACCCGCAGCCGCGGTCGCCCCGTCTGGCTGACGATGACGGCGCGCGAGGCCACGCCGGGAAGCCGGCTGCAGACCTCGAAGGTACTGGTGGTGCCCGCCCGCGCGGTGGGCCAGAAGGTGACGGCGCCGCGCGAGGCATGGATCTCGGTGGGACGGCCCAGCTGGTGTTGCCGAACGATGGGCTCGTAGGCATCGCGCACCGGCGTGAATTCGGCGTGCGCATTTTCGAACACGATCCAGGCCCGCCCCGATTGTGCGCCGCGACCGACGCAACTGGCCAGGTCGGCCGACAGGCAGACCACGAACGGCCTGCCGGTCAGGATGGCCTGGCTGCGGGCGAAATGCATCGCGCCCATGAGCCGGTCGGCGTTGGTCGTGACGCCGGCCGCTGCGCGCAGCCGCGCGAAACCCGGTGCTCCAGCAGCCAGCAGGGCAGCCACCACGGCCATGACGGTGGCGAGTTCCCAGATGGTGAAACCGACCGGCCGGCGGGGCAGGGAGTTGGCGCACATGGCGAAAACATAGTCCTCGCCAACATCGCAAATGAGTCGCATTTGCGATGTAAATCCACAGATTCGTATAATTGCCCTGTGCCGAACAAAGAGATAGCCCGCCGCCTCGAAGCGCACGGGATCCTGCCGACCGCCCAGCGCCTGCGCATTGCAGGGATTCTGCTGGCCGCGCCGCAACACATGACGGCCGAGCAGTTGCTCGCGCAACTTCAGGAGGCTGGCGCGCGCGTGTCCAAGGCGACCGTCTACAACACGCTGAATCTGTTCGCGGACCGCGGGCTGATCCGGCCACTGTCGGTCGACGGATCGCGCGCCTGGTTCGACTCGAACGTCGAAGCGCACTACCACTTCCATGACGTCGACAGCGGCACGCTGCTCGACGTGGGGGTGCCGGAAGTGGGTTTCAGCCGCCTGCCCGCCGTGCCCGACGGCATGGAAGTGGCCGGAATCGATGTCGTAATCCGCCTGCGCAAGGCCGCGCCGCGCAACTAGTGCGGTTTGCCTCGTCCTGGGGCATTCATTAGAATTCGCGCCCCCGCGCCGCTTTAGCTCAGCTGGTAGAGCACATCATTCGTAATGATGGGGTCGTCTGTTCGAATCAGACAAGCGGCACCATCCACCCCCCACGCGTCCATTTCCTGCGTCCGGATCAGGGCTCGGGACGCAGCGGGTTCGCCGCAGTCTCGCCGACCACCGTGGTCCACGGCCGCACCCACCAGCGGGTGACGAGCCCGGCGGTCACGTAGGGGTCGGCCTTCGCGAACTGCTCGGCCGCCGCCGGGCTCTCGCCTCGAAATAGCAATGCGGAACCGGGCGGGTCGCCGCCGAACGCCCCGGCGAGCACCAGCTCGCCGCGATCGTGCGCCGCCCAGGCGAGCGACAGGTGTCCGGCACGAAGTGGCTGGCGGCGTTCGAGGTAATCGGGAACGAATTCGTAGAAGAGCAGGTAGTGCATGGGGCCTCCGCGGGCGATTCTAACCGCGTAGTTCCATCAGGCGGTCGCGATCGGCCCGAGACTGACCGCTGCGGTGCGCTTTGCGACGAAGATGGCGGGCGTGGAGGGACCCCATGAGACGAATACTGTCCGGAACCTGCCTTGCTTTCGCACTCTCGGTAACGACGCCGGCGCTGACCGCGTCACCCGATCATTTCGCCCTCGTGCACGCCGGTACGCTGCTCGCGGTGCCGGGCCGCGCACCCGAGCGGGAAATGACGATCATCGTGAAGAACGATCGCATCGTCGGCGTGAGGCACGGATACCTCGATGCCGCGGCGGCCGGGCTCGGGTCCGGCGCGGACGCCGAAGTCATCGATCTGCGCGATCGCTACGTGCTGCCCGGACTGATGGACGCGCACGTACATCTGATCGACGAGCCTTCGTTCGGTCGGCGCAGTAGCGGCCGCGGCAATCGCGCCGGCCGCACGCCGGCGCAAGCTGCCGTCAATGCCATGGTGTACGCGCGGCGCACGCTCGCGGCAGGCTTCACGACCGTGCGCGATCTAGGTTCCGACGACCAGGCGGTGTTCGCCGTGCGCGATGCAATCGAGGCGGGCAGGATGATCGGCCCGCGTATCCTCGTCGCGGGCTCGGCGCTCGCCGTCACCGGTGGTCATGGCGATTCCCTGCCGCTCGATGCAACCGGCGACCCGCACTCGCGCCTGCATGACGGCACCTGTGATGGCGCGAGCGAATGCCGGCAGGCGGTGCGGTACCAGTACAAGCTCGGCGCCGACGTCATCAAGTTCACGTCCACCGGCGGCTTTTCATGGAACACGGGGCTCGAGCCCCAGCTATTCCCGGACGAGATCGAGGCGATCGTCTCGACCAGCCATCTCGTGGGTCTGAAGGCGGCCGCCCACGCCTACTCCGCGACCTCGATCAAGCAGGCGGTACGCGCGGGCGTCGACTCGATCGAGCACGGCTTTCTCGTCGACGACGAAGGGCTCTCGCTGATGAGAAAGGCCGGCACCTATCTCGTGCCGACCCTGTCGGCGAGCTACCCGCCGCCGATCTTCAGGATCCCGAACCCCGAGTCGGTACGCATCCGCGGCGAACACCGGGCGTTCGAGCGCGCCCTGGCCGCCGGCGTCAGGATCGCCTTCGGCACGGATGCCGGCACTTTTGCGCATGGCGACAATGCCAAGGAGTTCGGGCTCATGGTGAAGTTCGGCATGCAGCCGATGGACGCGATCCGCAGTGCAACGATCACGACGGCCGATCTCTTCGGACTTTCGGCCGACGTCGGCACGCTCGAGGCGGGCAGGGTCGCGGATCTCATCGCGCTCGCCGGCGACCCGCTCGAAGATGTGGCCCGGTTGCTGCAGGTCGACTTCGTGATGAAGAGCGGCCGCATAGCGAAGCAGGGCGGGCGCATGACCGCGCCGTTCAGTCATCCACCACCATCGGCCGACTTCTGACGGCGGCTCGCGCCCGCCTGGCATTCCGCCCTGTACGGTCCGGCGGTTTTGGGGCAGACTTCTGCTGCGCGCGTCGCGACATTTCCCCCGCGCACCATCTTCCGAAAGCCAGGAGCGAGCTATGAAACTTGTCACCTCGGGTTCGATGCTGTCGGTTGCGTTGGCTGCACTGCTTGTCGCGCAGGGTTGCGCAAAGAAGGAATCCGCCGAGACCACCCAGGCCGCGAGCGGCCCGGAGGCTGCCGCGGTGGCCGAGCCGATGGTGGCGGCCGACGAGCCCGCCCCGACGACAGATGCCGCCGACGCGGCGCCGGATGCGGCGGCTGCCCCCGCGACCGAAGCACCTGCCGCCGCGGCCGAGGCACCTGCCGCCGCGACCGAAGCGCCTGCCGCTGCAGCCGCAGTCGCGAATGCCGCGGGTCAGAAGGTCTACAACACGTACTGTGCGACCTGCCACGGTGCCAAGGGCAAGGGTGATGGCCCGGCGGCGGTTGCCCTGAATCCGAAGCCGCTCGATTTCTCGGTCGGCGCATTCAAATACGATGCCAACGGCAACGGCACCAAGGGTGACATCGATGACATCAAGGCCATCGTGCACGACGGTGCCGCGAAGCATGGCGGCTCGCCGCTGATGACCCCCTGGCCGATGATCAAAGCCGACGAGCTGCAGGCGGTCGCCGAGTACGTCAAGTCGCTGCACGACTGACCGACCGGTGCCTGGCGCCTCAGGCGGTTCTGACCAGTCAGTAGCGTGGTCCGGCTTGATTTAGATCAGGGACGGGGGCCCCCCTACCACGTATCTACGTGCGAAGATGCATTGTGCATCGCCGATAACGCACCACTCACAGTGCCTTGCTGGAGTTCTTCTCATGAGTGACGACGACCGACACGAACACGACGAGAAGGTCCCGTTGATGCAGCAGCTCCTCGACAATCCGTTCCTGCTGCTGTTCCTCGGAGTGATGGTCCCGATGATCGTTTACGTGCTGTGGGGCGTGATCGACATCCTGACGATACCGGCTGCGCCATAGGCCGTGCGTCAGCTCATCGGGCGCATTCGCAAGAATGCGTCGCGCACCCGTAACACGAACATGGCAAACAAGAACATGGCAAATGATCTGGGGAGGACGCGTCCATGAGCGCAATATTGCCGCCGGCAGACCGGCTGTGGTGGAAGCACCCGATCGATCGTGTCGAGGGCACCTGGATCGCCCTGTCGTTCGTCTGGTGCATGATCATGTTCTTCATGATGGTGCTGTGGCACGTCTACGGTGAGCAGAACCTCTCGACCGAGACCTACAAGACCACGCCCGATGCGTTCATCGCCAAGACGCAGGCCATGGTCGACCAGTACACGGTTCGTACCGAGACCGATCTCGAGGTTCCGGTGGTCGCGCCTCCTCCCGGGAGCGACGTCTACCTGATCGCCCGGTTGTGGAGCTTCTGGCCGATTCTGGAGCTGGAAAAAGACAAGACCTATCGCCTCCACCTCACCGCCCTCGACTACAACCACGGGTTCTCGCTGCAGCCGAGCAACATCAATGTGCAGGTCGTACCCGGCTACGAGCATGTGCTGACAGTGACGCCCAACCAGAGCGGCGAATTCTCGATCGTATGCAATGAATACTGCGGGCTTGGCCACCACATGATGGTCAGCCGCCTCTACGTACGATAAGGACAAAAAGGGAGCGGCAATGTCTCACGCAACGACTTACCGGATCTGCCCGCGCTCGGGCCTGCAGCTCGAGGCGCAGGCGGAAAAGCTGATACTGGCCAACGCCGTCGCGGCGGTGGTGTTCCTGCTCATCGGCGGCATCCTCGCCATAGGTGTGGTGCTCACGCGCTGGCCCGCCGTGCATTGGCTCGAGGCCGCCACCTTCTACCAGGTGTTGACGGCACACGGCCTCGACATGCTGATCTTCTGGATCATCTTCTTCGAGATTGCCGTCCTGTATTTCTGCTCGTCCACGCTGCTGCGCTGCCGGATAGCGACGCCGAGGATCGCCTGGCTTGCGTTTGCACTGATGGTCGTCGGCGCGGTGGTGAACAACATCGCCGTGTACCAGGGCGCATCGAGCGTGATGATGACCTCGTATGTGCCGATGATGGCTGCGCCGTCGTTCTATCTCGGGCTGATCCTGTTTGCCGTGGGCGCGCTGATCGGTTGCTTCGTGTTCCTCGGCACACTGGTGATCGCGAGGCGCGAGAAGACCTACCAGGGCTCCGTGCCGCTGGTGACCTTCGGCGCCACCACCGCCTGCATCATCGCGGTATTCACGATCGTGTCCGGCGCCATCATCCTGATCCCGACCTACCTGCAGGCGCTCGGCATCGTCAAGCACGTGGATCCGCTGGTGTACCGCGTGATCTGGTGGGCGTTCGGCCACTCCTCGCAGCAGATCAACGTCGCTGCGCACATCTCGATCTGGTATCTGGTCGCCGCCGTGGTTTTCGGCGCGCGGCCGATGTCGGAGCGCGTCAGCCGTGGCGCGTTCCTGCTCTACATCCTGTTCCTGCAGCTGGCGAGCGCGCACCACCTGCTCGCCGATCCCGGCGTGAGCACGGAGTGGAAAGTCGTCAACACCAGCTACTTCATGTATTTCGCGGTCCTGGCTTCGATGATCCACGGCCTCACCGTGCCCGGCGCCATGGAAGTGGCGCAACGCCAGAAGGGATACACGAAGGGCCTCTTCGAGTGGCTGCGCAAGGCGCCGTGGGGCAACCCGGTGTTCTCCGGCGTGTTCATCTCGATCATCGGCTTCGGCTTCCTGGGCGGCATCTCGGGCGTCATGATGGGCACGGAGCAGCTCAACATGATCATCCACAACACGATCTACGTGCCCGGGCACTTCCATGCCACGGTCGTCGTGGGTACGACCCTGTCGTTCATGGCGCTGACCTACTACCTGATTCCGGTGCTGTTCAAGCGCGAGATGATCGCGCCGCGACTTGCGAAGTGGCAGCCCTACCTGTTCGGCCTCTCGATGTACTTCTTCTGCCTCGTCATGATGGGTGCCGGCACGCTGGGCGTCTCCCGCAGACACTGGGACATGGCCTTCGACGGCTCCGCGTTGGCGTACGAGTGGCCTGGCGCTGCCTACATGATGATGGGCCTGGTCGGCATCAGCGGTATCGCGGCAATCGTCGGTGGTGCGAACTACATCTACGTCACGGTCGGCTCGCTCCTGTGGGGCAAGCGGCTCGAGGGCGGTGCCAAGAGCGATAAGGTGACCCCGATTCCGCCCACGGCGCCCGCGGCCGCCGCACAGACCTACGGTTCGATGGGCTTCGTCGCGCCAGGCACTTTCGTGCTCGCGGTCGTCTTCCTGATCGCCTTCGTGCTCTACTACTTCATCAACTGGAAGTATCTCTCGACACTCTGGGGGCTGAGCTGACGGCACGCCGTTCGTGCCGGCCGCTCGCAGCCAGACGCGGGTGATTGCGCTGCGGCAAGGATCGATGAAGCACCTGCACATGCCCGTCCGGTGGCGCCCGCCGCTGCCCGTGCTGCTGCTGGCTGCGCTCGGCAGCGGCGGCTGGACGCCGCTGTGGGCTGTCCATGAGGCGAGCGGGTCGAACCCGCTCGTCGCCGACCTGCCGACCGGCGCCATCACGACGCCGGGACTCGACGGTGAGGCGGCGCTGCGTGCCAGCCAGGCGGCCGTGGGCCGCATGCCGGACGACTACACGCTGCGCGATCGGCAAGGGCGGCCTGTCCAGTTGTCGAGCTTCCGGGGCCGCCCGTTGCTGGTGAGCTTCATCTACACCGGCTGCTACCACATCTGTCCGGCCAGCACGCAGGTGCTGCACCAGGCCGTACGCGCCATGCACAGGCGCTTCGGCGACCGACAGTTCAACGTGGTCACCATCGGCTTCAACCAGCCGGAGGACACCCCGGCCGCGATGCAGGAATTCGCGCGGCAGCGGCGCATTTCGGATCCGAACTGGGAATTCCTGAGCCCGGACGCGGCCGATGTCGCTGCGCTGGCCCGGGACTTCGGCTTCACCTTCGCGGCGACACGTGGTGGTTTCGATCACATCCTGCAGGTGACGATGCTGGATGCGCAGGGACGGGTCTACCGACAGGTCTACGGCGACAGCTTCACCGCCGAGCGACTCGGCGAGCCGTTGAAACAACTGCTCACCGGCGCGCGGATCGTCGATGGTGGCGTCGGCATCACGGATCTGATCGATCGTGTGCGCATCCTGTGCTCGGTGTACGATCCGAAGAGCGGGACCTATCGCGCGGACTATACGCTGTACTTCATGATTGCCGGCGGCGTGACCTTCTTCCTGGCGATGCTCTGGTTCGCGCTTTCGGAATGGCGCAGCCACTTGCTCGCCCGTCGGTCAGTGAACCGCGGATGATGCGTGAGCCGGCCCTCGCGGCCTGGAATTACTGCGAACGGTTCCTGGACGCCCTGTTCGGCGGCGCCCTGAATCCGCTGCGGCACCTTGGTGCGCTGGCCTCGCTGTTCTTTCTGCTGCTCGCGGTGAGCGGGGTCTATCTCTACGCGGTGCTCGATACTTCGCTCGAGGGTGCCTGGCGCTCCATCGACGATCTGTCCCGCAACCAGTGGTGGCTCGGCGGGGTGTTCCGCAGCCTGCATCGCTATGCGGCCGACGCCTTCGTGATCGTCACTGCACTGCACCTGCTGCGCGAGTGGCTCCTCGGGCATTACCGCGGCTTTCGGCGCTATTCGTGGCTGACCGGAGTGCCGCTGTTGATGTTCATCTGGATCAGCGGTGTCGGCGGCTTCTGGCTGAACTGGGACCGGCTCGGGCAGTTTTCCGCGATCGCCACGGCGGAGCTGCTTGACTGGCTGCCGGTCTTCGGTTCGGCATTCGCGCGCAATTTCCTCGACGACGCGGCCATGAGCGATCGCCTGTTCTCGCTGTTCGTGTTCGTCCATATCGGCGTAGCGCTGTTGCTGCTGTTCACGGCGTGGTTTCACCTGCACCGCATCTCGCACGCCGAAGTGCTGCCGTCGCGAGCGCTTGCGGCCGGGGCTTCGGCCACATTGCTGCTGCTGGCACTGGTTGCGCCCGTCATGAGTCAGGCACCGGCCGATCTCTCGGTGGCGCAGGGCACGCTCGCCATCGACTGGCTGCTGCTGTTCATGCTCCCGGTGATGTATGCCACCTCGCCCGGCTGGGTCTGGGCCCTGTCGGCGGGCGCACTGCTGCTGTTGTTCGCGCTGCCGTTCGCAACGCGCGCCGCACGGCCCGAGGTCGCCCGGGTGGATGCCGACAACTGCAACGGCTGCCGGCAATGTTTCGACGATTGCCCGTACGCGGCCATCACGATGGCGCCGCATCCGGACGGCAAGCCGGGCAACGAGATCGCGATAGTGGATGCTTCGCTGTGCGCGAGTTGCGGCATCTGCACGGGCGCCTGCCCGCCCGCGTCGCCGTTTCGCAGTGTCGAGCCCCTGACGCCGGGCATCGACATGCCGCAGGCGCCGATCGGCGCCTTGCGTGAACGGCTCGAGGCGCGCCTCGCGGCATTGCATGGCGACAGCCGGATCGTGGTCTTCGGTTGCGACCACGGCGCGAACGTGGGTGCGCTGGCGAGTGCCGATGTGATCGACTTCAGCCTGCTCTGTACGGGTATGCTGCCGCCGTCGTTCATCGAATATGCAGCGCGGCACGGCGCCACCGGCGTGCTGATCACGGGCTGCCGCGAGGGCGGCTGCGAGTTCCGCCTCGGCAATCGGTGGACCGTGGAGCGTCTGAGTGGCGAGCGCAAACCCTGGCTGCGCAGGCGCGCGCCCCGCGAGCGGCTGCGGGTCGTATGGGCCGATCGCGGGGAGGAGAAGTCGCTGCAGGCCGCCGTGCGCGACCTGCGCAACCTGCCACCCGCCGCCGTGGCCGGTGCGATCCGCCGACCCGCGCGAGGAGTGCGATGAGCAAAGTGTTCTCATGGGCCGGGCAGGCGATGCTGTATGTCGCATTCGCGGTGGTGATCGGCGTGTTCACGCGCTGGCCGTCCTACCAGCACCTGCCGGAGGATCACGCGCTCGTCAAACTGAGCTTGATCCACCACGGCCAGCGACTGGAAGCATGCCGGCGGCTGGACCCGGAGGAGCTCGCGAAACTGCCGCCGAACATGCGTGCGCCGGTGAGCTGCCCGCGGGAACGTTCGCCCATCCTGGTCGAGGTCGACGTCGACGGCGTCACCGTACTGCGCCAGACGGCGCAACCTGCCGGGATGTCCCGCGACGGCGCGGCCTCGGTGTACCAGCGCTTCGAAGTCCCCGCCGGCACCCACCGTTTCGACGTCAGATTGAGGGACAGTGCGCGTACCGAGGGTTTCGACTTCCAGCTCAGTGACACGGTCGACCTGAGGCCGGCCCAGGTTCTCGTGATCGACTTCAGCGCCGAAAAGGGCGGGATCACGCTGCAATGAACGGCGCCGCAGAAGCCCCGCTGGACACGCCGCTGCGCGCAGTGCGCCCGACCGCATCCTCGCTCGACGACTACCTGCTCGTGGTCCCCGAGGGTGCGCAGCGATCGCTGGCACGCGGCTGGTTGTGGCTCGCGCTGCTGGCGTTGGTCGGCGCCGGGCTCTTTTCGGTACTGCTGGTGCTGTCGCGCACGCCGGTGATCAACGAATGGTTTCCGGTGGCGGACTTCTTTCGCCTGGCGCTGGTGGTGCACGTGGACCTGTCGGTGCTGGTCTGGTTCGTCGCGATCGCCGGCCTGCTCTGGACCATCAACGGCTCGGAACGGGGGCTCGGCTGGGCGTGGGCTGCGCTCGCGCTGTGCGTCGCCGGCGCCGCACTGATGTCGCTGTCACCGTTTTTCGGTCGGGGTGAGGCCGTCATGGCCAACTACATCCCTGTGCTCGACGACCGCTGGTTCATCGCGGGACTGGTCGTGTTGGCGCTGGGCGTCGCGGTACTGGTGCTGCGCAGCCTCATCGCCGCACCCAGGCTCGGCGTGACATTCGGCGGTGCCGGGGCGTTGCGTTTCGGCCTCAACGCGAGCGTGGTGTCCACGGCCGTGGCGCTGCTGGCGTTCGGCTGGTCGTTCGCGGTGATGCCGGCGGGCCTCGGCGGCAAAGCCTATTACGAGATCCTCTTCTGGGGTGGCGGCCACGCGCTGCAGTTCACCTGGACACTGCTGATGCTGGTCGGCTGGTTGTGGCTCGCCAGCGCCGGTGGTGCACGCGTGCCATTGAGCCCGCGGGTGAGTCTGCTGATGTTCACGCTGGCGCTCGCGAGCGTGTTCGTTACCCCTTACGCCTATCTCGCGCACGATATCGCCTCCGTGGAGCACCGCGACCTGCATACCTGGGCGATGCGATTCGGCGGCGGCCTGTCCATCCTGCCGGTCAGTCTGGCGGTCGTGATCGCGCTCGGCGCCGACGTCGTGGCGCGCCGGCGGCAGAGCGCGGTGCAAGCACCGCTGCGCGCCGCGCTGATCTGCTCGGTGCTGCTGTTCGCCGCGGGCGGCGTGATCGGCGTGTTCATCAACGGCAACAACGTGAGGATCCCCGCGCATTACCACGGCAGCACCGTGGGCGTGACGCTGGCGCTGATGGGCCTCGTCTACTACTTGCTGCCGCAACTGGGCTATCGCGCGGTGAGCGGGCGCCTCGCCGTGCTGCAACCGTTTCTTTACGGTGCCGGGCAGCTCATGCACATCATCGGCCTCGTCTGGTCGGGCGGTTACGGCGTGCAGCGCAAGGTCGCCGGGACCGAGCAGGTGCTCGGCAGCACCGCCGAAGTCTTCGGCATGGGACTGATGGGACTCGGCGGCCTCGTTGCGATCATCGGCGGCGTGCTGTTCATCGTGGTCGTCGCCGGCTCGATGCGCCACCGCGGCGGTGCGCCGGCGGGGCTGACGCCATGATCGGTAGGCTGCAGGCGCTGCTGCGCTGGTTGTTCATGCATGTCGAGGCGCTGTTCAACCGCGCCTTCGGCGATCAGCTGAACCCCTTCTACCACCTCGGTTCGATCGCATTCTTCCTTTTCTGGATCATCGCCGGCAGCGGCCTCTACCTCTACGCGTTCTTCGACACCAGTGTGGTCGGTGCCTACAGTTCGGTCGAGGCGCTCACCCACAGGCAGTGGTTCGCCGGTGGCGTGCTGCGCAGCATCCATCGCTACGCATCCGACGCGATGGTGGTCGTGATGATGATCCACCTGATGCGCCACTTCGCATTCGATCGCATGCGGGGTTTCAGGTCGTTCTCGTGGCTGACCGGCGTGGCGCTGATCTGGCTCGTCTACACCGCAGGCGTCAACGGCTTCATGCTGCCGTGGGACAGGCTGGCCCAGTTCGTCATCGACGGCAGTTTCGAATGGCTCGCCCGCCTGCCGGGGTTCGATGCGCTGATCCGCAACGTCCTCTATCCAGCGAGCATCAACGACCGTTTCTTTTCACTGCTGGTGTTCATCCACATCGGTGTGCCGCTGCTGTCGCTGCTGCTGATGTTGGTGCATGTGCAGCGCGTTCCCAAGGCGCGCATGCAGCCGCCGCGGGTGATCGCGCTCAGCGTCACGCTCATGCTGCTCGCCCTCTCGCTGGTGCTGCCGGTTCTCAGCCAGGGCGGCGCGGCCGACCTCGCCACCGCGGTCACTGCGCTCGAGTTCGACTGGTTCTACCTCGGGGGCCTCGCGCTGCTGTATCGCTGGTCGCCCGACAGGGTGTGGCTGCTCACGGGAGCCCTCACGGCCCTGCTCGTCGTCATTCCATGGCTGCCGCTGAGGCGCCGCGGCGCCCAGCGCAGGTTCCAGCTCACGATCCATCCGGGCCCGGGCCATGCGAGCGCGCGCGCGGGCGAGACCATTCTCGAGGCCGGCCTGCGGGCTGGAGTGGCGCTTCGCTACGAGTGTCGCAACGGCGGCTGCGGCGAGTGCCTGTGCACCGTGCTCAACGGCAGCGTGGACCATGGCGCCTACCAGCCGAGCGTACTGACGCAGGCAATGCGTGATGCGGGCAAGGCACTGATGTGCTGCGCGACGCCACGCAGCGACCTCGAAATCGAAGTCGAGGCACTCGCCGCCGATGCCACGAGCAGTGTGCGCTCCTATGTCGGGCAGGTGGCGAGCCTCGAGAAACTGTCCCCTGACGTGATGCGAGTCAGGATTTCGCTCCCTGGTCGGCACCGCGTCGATTTCACCGCCGGCCAGTACATCAATATCGTGCTCGAGGACGGGCAGCGGCGGGCATTCTCGTTTGCCAATACGCCGCAGGACAACGAGTACATCGAACTGCACGTGCGCCTGATCCCCGGTGGGCGTTTCACGACGCATGTGTTCACGGCCATGCAGGTCGGCGACAGTGTGCGCTTCGAGGGACCATTCGGCCGCTTCACGCTGCGCGAGGGGCCGAAGCCGATCCTGTACGTCGCGGGCGCAACCGGCTTCGCCCCGATCAAGAGCATCGTCGAGGACGCGTTCCGGCGCGGTGTCGATCGGCCGATGCACCTGTACTGGGGCGTGCGCGAACGCAAGGACCTCTACATGCTCGAGCTGGTCGAGCGCTGGGCGCGCGAGCACCCGAACTTCAGAGTGACCCCGGTGCTCTCCGAGGAAAGCTCGAGCGACTGGTCCGGGCGGCGCGGGCTCGTGCACGAAGCGATGCTGGCGGACTATCCGGACCTGAGCGGCCACGAGGTATACGTGTGCGGCTCGGTTCGCATGGTCGAGACGGCGGTGCCGGCGTTCATCTCGCGTGGACTCAGCGAGGACGCCTGCGTGTCGGATGCCTTCCTGCCGTCGGGCGGGGTCTAGGCAGACCATGGCCAGCGCGCCAGTCGACCCCGAACTACGCCGCGGGACGCTGCGACGCATGGCGCAGTGGGGCCTGCTGTTGACCCTGCTGATCGTGGTGCTGAGCGCGTTCGTGAGGCAGCGCGGAGTGGGCCTCGGCTGCGAGGACTGGCCTGCCTGCTATGGCCAGGACCTGGCCCGCACGCAGTCGGGTGAGGTGGTTGCCGCCGGGGAGGATGTCCTGCTCGCGCGGCTGGCTCACCGGGTGGTGGCCTCTGTGACGCTGGTGCTGGTGATCGCGATGGTGCTCGCCGCCCTCGGGGCCCGTCCGGCGCTGCGGCGCGCGGGCACCTTGGCGCTCGCCATGCTCGCGATCGCCCTCGGGCTCGCGGTGCTCGGCGTGGTGACCCCGGGTTCCCGGTTGCCCGCCGTGGCGCTGGGCAATCTGCTGGGTGGTTTCGCGATGTTCGCGCTGTCTGCGCGGCTGGTCACGGTGACCGGTACATCCCGACCCGCCGATGCCATGCTGGCCCGCGCGGCGATCCTGGTTGCGATCCTGCTGGTGCTGCAGGTCACCCTTGGTGCCATGGTGAGTGCGACGCACTCGGGGCTGAGCTGTCGCGCACTGGCCGAGTGCCTGGATCTGACGGCGAGCGGCGGCTGGAACTTCGCGCTGCTCGATCCGTGGCGGCTGCCGCCGCCGGGCAGCATCGCGAGCGGCGCTGCCGGAGCACCCCTCCAGCTGGCCCACCGGGTGGGATCCATCGTGGCGGCCGCGGCAGTGCTCGCCCTCAGCCTGCTCGCGTGGCGGCGCGGCCGACGCCGCCGTGCGCTGGCGCTGGCCGGTCTGCTGCTGGGCGTGGTGACGCTCGGCCTCTTCTTCGTCGGTGCGGGCAAGCTGCCCCTGCCCGCGGTGCTGCTGCACAACCTGGGCGCGGTCAGCCTGCTGGCATTGGTTGGAGTGACCGGCCTTGGACCCGCGGCATCGGCAATCGGGGTTGGGCGGCAAGCCCTGCGACAATGATCGACCCCGCGAGCCTCGAGTTCACGCCGCGAGACATGCGCCGCATGGGCGACGCGGTCATGGCGCGTGTCGTGGACCACCTCGCGACGATCGGCGAGCAGCCCGTGCGCGGCGATATGGACGCAGCGGACCTGTGCCGCGCGATGCGCGAGCCGGCGCCCGAACAGGGGTCGGCCCTGGAGCCGCTGCTCGATTCGCTGTTCGACGAGTGGATCCCGCGCAGTTTCAATACCGCGAGTCCCGGCTACCTCGCCTACGTACCGGGCGGCGGGGTGTTTCCCGGCGCACTCGCCGACCTCATCGCCTCCGGCGTCAATCGCTACACCGGCGTGTGGCCTACCGCGCCGGCGCTGGTGCAGCTCGAAGCGAACGTCCTCGACTGGCTGCGCGACTGGATGCAGCTGCCCGCCACCACGCGCGGACTGTTCACGACCGGAGGCTCGATGGCGAATTTCGCCGCGATCGTCTGCGCACGGGAACGGAATCTCGGTCCCGAGCTGCGCCGCGGCACCATGTACCTGTCCACCGAGACGCACCACTCGGTCGGCAAGTCCGCGAAGCTCGCGGGCATCCTGCCCGACCGTGTGCGCACCATCGAGGTGGATGGCGCGTTTCGCATGCGCACCGACCTGCTCGAGCAGGCGATCGCGCGGGATCGCGCAGCGGGCCTCGTGCCGTTCCTTGTCGTGTCCTCCGCCGGTAGCACCAACACCGGTGCAGTCGATCCGCTGCGCGATATCGCCGCGCTCTGCCGGCGCGAGGGGCTGTGGCATCACATCGACGGGGCGTACGGCGCGAGTTTCCACCTGTGCCCGGAGCTGCGTCCGCTGCTCGCCGGGCTGCCCGAGGCCGACTCGCTCACGCTCGACCCGCACAAGGGACTGTTCCTGCCCTATGGCACCGGCGCCGTGCTCGTCCGCGATGGCGAGACGCTGCGGGCCGCCCATGCGCAGACCGCGAGCTACATGCCCGAGAGCCACGAAGACGAATTCTACGATCCGCACCAGTA
Organism: Steroidobacteraceae bacterium; assembly: GCA_035342635.1. Taxonomy (GTDB): domain Bacteria; phylum Pseudomonadota; class Gammaproteobacteria; order Steroidobacterales; family Steroidobacteraceae; genus CADEFQ01. The sequence goes on along the minus strand of DAOQXO010000031.1, from coordinate 8,944 downwards.
CGGCCCCGACCTCTCGCGCGGCTTCCCGGGCCTGCGCGTGTGGCTCGCGTTCAAGCTGTTCGGCGCGGCGCGCTACCGGGCCGCGCTCGCCGAGAAGCGCGCGCTCGCGCTCGATGCGGCGCGGCGCATCGCGGCGCTGCCTCAGGTGGTGATGGACGCCCCGCCGCAGCTGTCGCTGTTCGCGTTCCATCTCGAGTGGCCCGGTGCGACGCGCGCGGAGCAGGACGCGGCCACGCGCGAGCTGCTCGAGCGGGTCACGCGCCGCGGCAGGGTGTTCATCACCGGCTGCCACGCCGGCGGCCGTTTCCTCGCGCGCGTATGCGTGCTCAGCTTTCGCACGCGCACGGCGCAGATCGATACATGCGTCGAGCACATCGCCGAGGAGGCGCGGGCGCTTTGTCCCTGAGCTAGCGAGGTTCCCGGTCCGTCGGAATCAATATCATCGTCACGGTCCCCGCGATCGCACCCAGCACCATGACGCCGACCAGCGGTTCGGTCAGCGAGCGCTTCCACCAGGCCACGAACAGGACCGAACCCCAGGCGAGGGCGATCGCCGCAAGCTTGACTGTGAGGCGCAGCTCGCGGCGTTCCTCGAATCGCTGTGCATCGCGCAATGCCGATTGCAGGATCGGTACGCGCTCGAGCCAGAGAGTCAATCTCCGGGACGATCGCGCGAACGCCCACAACGCAACGATCAGGAAGGGCGTGGTGGGCAGGCCGGGAAGCACCGCGCCGAGCAGTGCCAGCCCGGTAAACACCAGGCCGACGACGACCAGCACCAGCTTGCGCATCGAGAGGCTCCCGTAGTTGCTGCCTTTCCAATCCCTGGTTTGCGGGCCATCAAGTCTACGGTATTGCAGGGCCGCTGGTGCCGCGCGCGGCCTGCGCGGCGGGACCGGCGATGCGCATGTCCACCTCGTCCTGCTGCAGCTCGAACAGGCGCGCATAGACGCCGCGCTGCGCGAGCAGCGTCGCATGCGTGCCGCGCTCGACGATGCGGCCGTGCTCGAGTACCAGGATCTCGTCGGCGCTGAGTACGGTCGACAGGCGGTGCGCGATCGTGAGCGTGGTGCGTCCCTGCGCGAGTTCGCGGATCGCGGCATTCACCTCGCGTTCCGATTCGACGTCGAGATTCGAGGTTGCCTCGTCGAGGACCAGGATCGGCGCATCCTTCAGCAGTGCGCGCGCGATCGCGATGCGCTGGCGCTGTCCGCCCGAGATCTTGCTGCCCATTTCGCCGACCTGCGTCTCGTAGCCGAGCGGCAGGCTGGCTATCCAGTCCGCAAGCTGCGCACGTCGTGCGGCCTCGTCGACTTCGGCCAGCGTGGCGTCGGGTCGGCCCATGCGGATGTTCTCGCCGATCGTCGTGTTGAATGTGTAGTTGCGCTGCGAGACGACGGCAATGTGGCCGCGCAGGTCCTCGAGGGTGTAGTCGCGCACGGGCCGCCCGCCGACCAAGACCGTGCCTTCGGTCGCATCCCAGAATCGCAGCAGCAGGTTGGCGATCGTGCTCTTGCCCGCGCCGCTCGACCCGACCAGCGCGACGTGGCGGCCGGCTTCGACCTCGAAGCTGATGTCGCGCAGCACCGGCGCGGCGGACTGTGCCGCCGGGTCGTACGTGAAGCTCACGTTACGCAGCGCCAGCGAGGCGTCGGCCGGCGGCGGGGAGCTCGTGACCAGGTTCTCGACGGCCGGCTTCTGGTTCATCAGCTCGAACAGGCGTCGCGCCGAAATCATCGCGACCTGGAAATCGCCGACCACGTTGTTCATCGCCTGCGGGGCATTGAAGCCGGTAATGGCGATGGCGACGGCGATCGGGATGTCGCGCAGCGGCTCGATCGCGCCGGCCTGGTAGAGATCCCAGCTGACCCACAGCGTGGCGATGGCCGCCGTCGCGATCACCAGCTCCGTCACACCGCGTTGCAGGGCGTCTGCGCGCGTCATCGCGTCCTGGCCTTTCTTGAGGCGCTCGCCGATCTCCCACATCAGCCTGCGGCGCCGGTCGCCGTAGCCGAAGGCGACGGTATCGCGGATGCCCTGCAGGCTGTCGGTCAGCGCGGCGTTCACTTCGCCCTGCGCCCGGCGCCACGGTTCGCTGCCGCGGCCGCCCGACAGCGCGGTGACCACGGGCAGCACGAGCGCCATCGCGAGCATGAACGGCAGCAGGGTCCAGGCGTATGTCGGGTGGACGTAGTGGCCCAGGATCCACAGCAGGACCGCCGGCACGACGAAGGCCGTGATCACCGGCGCGATCGTGTGCGCGTAGAACGGCTCGATGCGCTCGCAATCGCTGACGACGCGCGAGACGGCGTCTCCCGAGCGCAGCTGGCCCGTGCCCGCCGGCGCCAGCGGTTCCATGCGGTCGTAGAACTCGTTGCGCAGCATCGACAGCAGGCGAAAAGCGACGAAGTGGCCCGTGTAGGTCTCGATGTAGTTCGACAGGCCGAGCAGCAGGGCATAGCCCATGAGGCCGAGGACCACATGGCCGATCGCGCCGGCAGCCGGGTCCGCGACGTGGCGCGCCACGCTGGCCGCTGCAAACGCGATCAGCGCCGTCTGCATCAGCAGCTTCACGGTGCGCGCAGTGACCGAAACCAGCATGACGCCGTTCAGCGGCCGCATGAAGGCGAGCAGGCGGCGCAGCAGTTGCAGCTTGCTCATGCCGCGCTCCCGCCGATCGCCACCATGTCGGCGTAGACGCCGCCACGCGCGATCAGTTCCGGGTGCGAGCCGGACTCGAGCACCTTGCCGTCGCCCATCACGACGATACGGTCGGCGCGCGCGACGGTGCTGAGGCGATGCGCGATCAGCAGCACGGTCCTGTCGCGCGTGAGGTGCCCGAGGGCATCGTGGATCACCGCCTCGGTCTCGAGATCGATCTGCGAGGTGGGTTCATCGAGAATCACGATCGGCGCGTCCTTCAGCAGCGCACGTGCGATCGCGAGGCGCTGCACCTGGCCGCCGGAAAGCGACAGGCCGCGCTCGCCGACGCGGGTCGCATAGCCCTGTGGCAGCGCCGCGATGTGCTCGTGGATGCTGGCGGCGCGACAGGCCGCGACCAGTTCGTCATCGCTTGCGTCGGGCTTCGCGACACGCAGGTTCTCGGCGATCGTGCCGTAGAAGAGGTAGGGATCCTGCGGAACGAGCGCGAGGTGCGCGCGCACCCAGTCGGCGGGCACCGAAGCGACGTTGCGCCCGCCGAGGGCCAGTTCGCCGGCGTCGGGTGCGATCGTGCGCAGGATCAGGTTGGTTACGGTGGTCTTGCCCGAGCCGCTGGCGCCGACCAGCGCGACGGTCTCGCCCGGCACGATGTCGAGGGAGAGGCCGTCGACGGCCGGGCGCGAGGCGCCTGCGAACCGGAACACGATGTTCCTGAGCGACAGGACCGGCCGCGCTTCGAGCGGCGGCGGGGCGACGCCGGTCGGGTCGGCGACTCCCGGCTGCTCGCCGAGGAAGGCGGCGATCTTCTTCGCATAGGCGCGACCAATCGCACCGGCGAAGAAGAACTGACCGACGAGTGTGAGCGGCCTCGCGAACTCGGCGCTCGCGAGGATCAGCGCGACCACCGCCCCCGGCGTCAGTGCGCCGGCGTCGAGACGCAGCAGTGCGGTGACCGTCAGCACCAGGGTGGTGCCGAGCGCAAAGTCGAAGTCGACGAACAGGATCATCATCTGGTTCACGAGCAGCAGGCGCATCGTCTCGACGCGCTGCTGCTCGCTCGCAGCGTGCATCTCGGCGCCGCGGACCTTGCCGAGGTTGAACATCTTCAGGGTCGTCATGCCCTGGATCGAATCGAGGAAACGGGCGCCCTGTTCGGCATTGACCTGCGCGAAGCGCTCGCTCGCCTTCCTGAAGTTGCGCGCCATCATGCCGAGGAACAGCGGCGTGAGCGGTACGCTGACGAGCAGCGCGACGCCGACGACCCAGTCGGTGAAGCCGATGAACAGGCACAGTAGCAGCGGGGTCGCCATGCCGATCACGAACTGGACGAAGTAGATGCCGTAGTACATCTCTATCCAGTCCATGCCGTCGACCGCGATGTTGACCAGTTCGCCGGTGCGCTTGCGATCGAGCACCGCCGGCCCGAGCCGCAGCGCATGTTCGTAGATGCGGTCGCGGACCGTCAGCTTGGTGCGCGAGGAGGCGCGGTACTGCGCGGTGCGGTACAGCCAGCTAAGGAGGAACTTGGCCGCGAGCAGCGCGCCCACCCAGGGCAGCCACGTCGCGAGCAGGTTGTCGCCGCCCACCATCGCGTCGATCGCGCGCCCGATGAACCAGTACAGGGTCAGGCTCGCCAGCAGCCCGAGCACGCCGGCGCCGATGCCGATGCCGAGCCATCGGCGCGTGGACGCCACCATCAGCCGCTTGTCGATCCCGAGCACAGTCACCCCCGTGATTGCTGGGCAGATCCTGCACCTTGAAGTAGAGTTCAAGGTCAACACATGGTAGCGAAACGCAAGGCAGAAGCGGATCCGTCCGCAAGCTCGCAACTGACCATCGGACAGCTCGCCAGGCGCGCCGGCGTCAGCACCTCGATGCTGCGCTTCTACGAGCGCGAGGGCCTGCTGCCGGCGCCTGCGCGCTCGCCGTCCGGCTACCGGCTGTATCCGCGTACCGCGCTGCGCTCGCTGCTGTTCATCCATCGCGCGCAGCGGCTCGGGTTTTCGCTCGGCGACATCAGGCTGCTCCTTGCCGGCGAATCAGGGGAGGGCGGGCGCGGCACGAGTGTGGTCGGCATCGCCGAGCAGCGCTTTCTCGAGATCGAGCGCCGGCTGACCGAATTGCTGGTGCTGCGGCACGAACTCGAGCTGTTCCTCGACGACCTGACCAGGCGGGTGGGCCACGCCGGCGGCGACGACGTCGCGCGCGTTTACCGCCGGCTCGTCGACCATGTCTGCGGCCACGGGCCGCAGCGGGCCGCGCCCTCGACCATGTACGGGCTGATCAAGCGGCTCGGCTGTGCGCTCGCCTCGGTCGAACAGGACAAGGTGTTCGCGGCACTGCGCGGCCGCCACCTGCACGTCTGGAAGGAAAACGACGGCTACTCGATCCTCGTGCGTGACCGCGGTGCAGCCGTGCGGGAGGCGCTCGAGAAGCTGGTGCTCGCCGAGGCGGGCTGCCGCGTGCACGTCGACGTGAGCCTGGCGCCGACGCCCGACGGTCTGCTGCTGCGGGCACGCGGCGACAACGCCTTCCTGATTGCACAGCTGTTCCTGGCGCTCGAGGCTGCGACTTGACCTTGAAGCAGGGTTCAAGGTGCAGGATGGCCGCATGGAAAGCGCCGCCACCCGACTGAAGATTGCCGGCATGGACTGCGGCAGCTGCGCCCTCACGATCGAGGACGGCATCCGCAAACTGCCGGGCGTGCGCGCCGTCAGCGTCGATTTCGCCACCGAGTCGATGCGTATCGAAGGCGACGTGGCGCTCGAGGTCATCGAGAATCGCCTCACGCAGCTCGGCTATCGGCTGCAGGGCGAGAGCGCGGCGGGCGCGGCTCCGGCGGCCGCCAGCGTCGGACTGGAGCACCGCGGGCTGGCCGGCTTCCTGCGCTTCCTGTGGAGCCAGCCGCGGCTGCGCATCGCGAGCATTGCCACCCTCGTCGTGCTCGCCGCCACGGCGCTTGCGCTCGCGGCGCCCGTCGTAATGCCGGCACGCGCCCTGTCGCTGGTCTTCCTCCTCACCGTGCTCGTCACCGGCCTGCCGGTGTTCGGCAAAGGGCTGCGCGCGCTGCTCTACAGCCATCGCATCACGATCGACCTGCTGATGGCAATCGCCACGCTCGGCGCGCTGGCGATCGACGCCGGCGGCGAGGCGGTGACCGTGATCCTGCTGTACACGCTCGGCGAGGCGCTCGAGGCCTACAGCGCCGATCGCGCCCGCGATTCGCTGCGCAGCCTCCTCGCGCTGCAGCCGCAGACAGCGACGGTGATGCGCCTGCACCGTGCGAGCCACGAGGCCGCGGCGAAGCACGAACACTCCGCGCACGCCCATTCGGCGCACGACCACGAGGCCGGACACGAGCACTATCACCATGAGACCGTGCCGGTCGATGCGGTCACGGTGGGCGCGCGGCTGCTGGTGCGGCCCGGTGAGCGCGTGCCGGTCGACGGCCGGGTCGTGGGCGGCGCATCGAGCCTGAACGAGGCGGCAGTCACCGGCGAGAGCATGCCGGTGGCCAAGGATGTCGACGACACCGTGCTCGCCGGTACCGTCAACGGCGAGGGCGCGCTCGAGATCGAGGCGCTGCGCGTCGCCGGAGACTCCACCATCGCGCGCATCGCGCGTCTCGTCGAGCAGGCGCAGGCCGAGCGCTCGCCGGCGGAACGCTTCATCGACCGTTTTGCGCGCTGGTACACGCCCGCGGTCGTGCTGCTCGCCATTGCGGTGGTGCTCGTGCCGGTGCTCGCCTTCGGTCAGCCGCTGCTCGACCACGCGGGCGGCCACGGCTGGCTCTACCGCGGTCTCGCGCTGCTGATCGTCGCCTGCCCCTGTGCGCTCGTGATCAGCATTCCGGTCGCCGTCGTCAGCAGCCTCACGCGGCTTGCGCAGCTCGGCGTGCTGGTCAAGGGCGGTGAGCGGCTCGATGCGCTCGCCGACGTGAGCGCGGTCGCCTTCGACAAGACCGGCACGCTCACCTCGGGAGTGCTGGCCGTGAGCGCGTTCGCGGGACGCGACTGCGTGCACCCCGATACGCTGAACGGTGACTGCGCGGCCTGCGATGACGTGCTGGCGCTCGCCGCGGCGGTCGAGCAGTCCTCGGAGCATCCCGTTTCCAGGGCGATCCGCGATGCCGCGCAACTGCGCGGCGTGGCTCATCGTCATCCGCAGGCGGTCGCGGTGCGCGCCCTGCCTGGCAGGGGCATCGTGGGCGAGGTGGGCGGGCATCGCGTGGCGATCGGCGGCGAGGCGTTGTTCGCCGAGCCGGACCTCGCGCTGCCGGTGCCGGAGCAACTGGCGTCCGTGTTGCGCGACGCGGAGCGCACCACGATGCTGGTCGCGCGCGATGCCGAATTCGTCGGCCTGATCGCCGTCGAGGACCAGCCGCGTGCCGGGATCTCGGCCGCGCTCGAGGCGCTGCAGCGGGCAGTCCCCGGCCTGCGTACCATCATGCTCACCGGTGACAATCCACGCGTCGCGGCGCGCGTGGCGCGTGCCATCCCCGGTATCGACGAAGTGCGGGCCGGCCTGCTGCCGGCCGACAAGATGCGCGAGCTCGAGCTGCTGAAGGCGAGGCATGGCGAGGTCGCGATGGTGGGCGATGGCATCAACGATGCGCCGGCGCTCGCGCGCGCCGATGTCGGCATTGCGATGGGGGCGGCGGGCACTGCCCAGGCCATGGAAAGCGCCGATGTCGTGCTGATGCAGGACGACCTCGGCATCCTGCCGCGCGCGTTTGCCATCGCGCGCCGTTCCCGTCGGCTGGTCAAGCAGAACATCGTACTCTCGCTCGGCCTGAAGCTCGCATTCCTCGCGATCACGATTCCGGGCTGGGCCACCTTGTGGTTGGCGGTGGCGGCGGATGTGGGCGCCACATTGCTCGTGACGATGAATGGCATGAGAATGCTGCGCGCCTGAGCAGCAGCCGCTGACCCGGCGCCAACGAAAAATACGGGGACAGCGTGACGAACGAAACACCGCGCAGACTGGCTTTTATCGAACTGGCGCCCGGCGTGCTGCCGCGACACGCATTGGCCTACCTCTTTGCTGCCTTCGTCAGCATCGGGCTGTTCGCCTACCTGTCGGCGATGACGCCGTTCATCCTGAGCGTGAACCTGTCGCTGCCGGAGGCGCAGCACGGGCGTGCCTCGGGCCTGCTGCAGGGCTGGCAGGAAGTCATCATCCTGCTGGTGATCGGCTGGTGGGGCGCGCTGTCGGACCGCATTGGGCGCCGGCCGGTCTATGTGGGCGGCTTCCTGCTGATCTCGATCGCGTATTTCCTCTATCCGCTCGCCGATTCCCTGCCCGAACTGGTTGCCTACCGCGTGGTGTTCGGCTGCGCGGTGGCAGCGCTCGGCGCGATGCTCGCAACCGTGCTCGCCGACTACCCGCGCGAGAGCTCGCGCGGCAAGCTGAGCGGAGTGGCGTTTTTCCTCAACGCCCTGGGTTCGGTGGTATTCCTGCTCGGGCTCACGCAGTTGCCGCGCCTGTATGCGGCGGCCGGCGCGAGCCAGCTCGAGGCGGGCCGCTATGCGTTCTTCACGATCGGCGCGGTGGCGCTGCTCGCCGCGTGTGTGATGTTCGGCCTGAAGCCGGGACTCCCGACCCAGGTGAAGTCACGCAAGCCGATGCTCGCGCTCATCCGCGAGGGAATGCAGGCAGCGCGCAACCCGCGCATTGCGCTCGCCTACGGCGGCGGCTTCATATCGCGTGCCGACCTGAGCCTGATCACGCTGTTTCTGGCCCTGTGGGCCGCACAGTCGGCACAGCAGGAGGGGCTCTCGGCGGCCCAGGCGGCCGGGCGCGTCGGCATCACGATCGGTGTCACGCAGCTCACCGCGATGGTGTGGGCGCCTGTATACGGCTGGCTCGCCGATCACATGAACCGCACCGTGCACTTCGCCGGGGCGTTCGCGCTTGCGCTGGTGGGCTACGGCTGGGTCGGCATGCAGGACGACATCGTCGCGACGTCGGCGCTTCCTGCGCTGATCATGCTGGGCGTAGGGCAGTCGAGCACGATTCTCGCGGCCACGATCCTGCTCGGCCAGGAGGCGCCGCGGGAATCGCGCGGCTCGGTGTTCGGCCTGCAGGCGTTCTGCGGAGGCCTCGGCATACTCGCGATATCATGGGCGGGAGGGTTGCTGTACGACCACGTCGCGCCGTCGGCGCCCTTCACGCTGGTGGGTGTCGCCAATGCCGTAGTCGCACTGTGGGCCGTATGGGTGTACCTGCGGAGCAGGCGGGCACCGAGCCGGGCGGCCAGTGGTGCGTCGGTGAGTTCGTTGCC
>DAOQXO010000030.1:0-24516 GCA_035342635.1 Steroidobacteraceae bacterium | reverse complement strand
GCTGTTCGCGGTCGCGATGATCTACCTCGTGATGGCGGCGCTGTTCGAATCGACGATCCTGCCGATCTCGATCGTCACCTCGATCCTGATGGCCGTGATCGGCGTGATCTGGACACTGTTCCTCACCGGCACGACATTCACGTTCATGGCGATCATCGGCGTGCAGATCCTGATCGGCGTGGTAGTCAACATCGGCATCGTGCTGGTGGCGCACATCAACGATCTGCGCACGGCCGGCACCACGCGGCTGGAGGCGATCATCCAGGCGAGCCGCGACCGGCTGCGCCCGATCCTGATGACGACCCTGACGGCCTCGCTCGCGCTCTCGCCACTCGCCTTCGGCGACGCGCAGCTCGCGGTTGGGCTTGCCGGACCGTCCTACGCGCCGATGGCGCGCGCGATCATGGGAGGCCTCGTGTTCAGCGCGGCGACCTCGCTCTTCGCCGTGCCGGTGTTCTACCAGTGGCTCGACGACGGCATCGTGGCGATGCGCCGTTTCATGGCGCGCACGCGTGCCGCGGGCGAAGTCAGCGCAGCACGACCCTGAACAGGTCCCAGGTATCCTCGGCGAGCACGTTCGGCAGGCGCGCGGCGTTCGCGCCCTGCCCGCCGCGATCCAGCACGTCGCCCTCGGCCATGCCGATCGAATCCGCGGTCGGCATCGAATCCGCGGGATTGCGGTACCTGGCGAGCTGGCGCAGCCGGTCGGTCCGCACGCGCAGTTCCTGTGACAGCTGGCCGCGGTGCTGCAACACCGCCTTGGCGCGCAGGATGTCGGCCATCAGCCGCTCGCACTCCTCACGCGTGCCGTAGTCGTCGATCACCTCGCGACGCGCGGCGGCATCTTTCGCCAGCGCGACGATCTGCGTACGCGCGAGCCGCAGGCACAGCAGCTCGGCATAGCCGATCGCGGCAAGGTTGATCGCCCGCCGGGCCTCGATCGACAGGCCCGGGAATTCCGCGGCCTGTTCGCTGTCGAGCGCTTCATGCGCATCACGCGCATCGGCCAGTGCCGCGGCCGCGGCGCGCGAATCCGCCTCGAGCACCTGCAGGCGCCGGCCGAGTTCGCGACGCTGGAAGTAATGCCAGAAACGGGTGAGCGCCGCGAGGCGGCGCTGGGCGTCCGCGTGCCTCGCGAGAGACTCGGCCGCCGCGGTCTCCGCCTCGCGCAGCCGCGCGTCGAGTGCCTGGCGCCGCGCGAACTGGCGGCGATTCGATTCGGTCAGGTGCTGGCGCCGTTCCTTTTCTTCCTGCTGGCGCGCGAGGTCGGCGACCAGCTGCGCGATCAGGTCGCGGCCGAAGCTCCACAGGCCGCGCAGGTGATAGAAGACGAGCGCCGGGTAGGCCGTGTCGGGCGCGGCAAGCCGCGCCTCGAGCGCCTCGACCATCTCCTGCACGCGTGCGGTCGCGCCCTCCTGCTGCTTCAGGCGGTCCTTGAGACGGTGTACCTCGTCCTGCAGCGAGCCGTAGGCCTTCTTCAGTTCGGCGCGGTTGCGAAACAGCTGGACGACACGCTGTTCCTCGGCCTCCTTCTCAGGCTCCTTGCCGAAACGAAGGTTGGCGAGCGGTTTGACGGAGAACATCGCGCGCGAGCCTCAGCTGCCGATGCGATGGCCGCGATCGACGCAGTACTCCAACCACTTGTTCAGCAGCATGTTGTGTGTCCAGCGCTCGTGCATGCCGCCGCCGCACTGGGCTTCGGCGAGGCGCGCGTCGTGATAGACGCGCACGCGCAGGTCGGGCATGGCGATCGGCGCGTAGGTCAGTTCGATGGTGGTGGTGTAGCGTGCGCGCTCGCAGACGGTCAGCCGCAGCTCGCAGTCGCCCTCGATGCACGAGGATGCAGTAGCGCAGAGCCTGCCGGGATCACCCGCCAGCCAGCCGAGGCGCACGTAATTGCTTTCGTAAAGCGCCATCAGCGCAACGAAGCTTCGCGGCCGTGCGCGCCAGGACACCGTAGCAAGCGCGTCAGTCTGCATTCGTCACGACTATAACGCAGGCATCGCGGTTCGCAAGGGAGCGCGGTGCCGGGATGTGACGGCCCTCAAGGACGGACCCGCCGCTCGATGCCCGAGGTCTCGAGGATGTGGCTGGCGATCTCCTCGATCGAGCACTCGGTCGTGTCGAGACAAGGGATCGAGTAGCGCGCGAACAGGGCCTCGGCAGCGCGCAGTTCGTACTGCACCTGCTGCTGCGAGGCGTAGCGGCCATCGGGCCGGCGCTCATGGCGTAGCTGCTGCAGCCGCTCGGGATGTATCGTAAGCCCGTACAGCTTGTTCCGGAACGGCGCGATCGCCTGCGGCAGGCGCCCGCCCTCGAGATCGTCCTCGTTGAACGGATAGTTGGCGACGAAAATACCGTACTGCAGCGCCATGTACAGGCAGGTCGGCGTCTTGCCGACGCGCGACACTCCGACCACGATCACGTCGGCTGCGTCATAATCCCGCCCGCTGCCGTCGTCGTTCCTGAGTGCGAAATTGGTTGCGTTGATGCGGGTCGTGTAGGCGGTGGGATCGGTCATGCCGTGCGCCCGGCCTGTCCGATGGGTGGAACGGAGAGCCAGTTCCTTCTCGAGCGGCCCGACGAATGCGTCGAAGAAATCGAGGAACAGGCCGTGGGCGCGCATTACGACCGAGCGCACGTCGTCCTGCACGAGCGTCGAGAAGATGATCGGCCTGACGCCGCTTTCCTCGGCCGCGAGATTGATCTTCCTTACGGCATCCTCTGCCTTGTCAATACTCGACACAAATGGCAAAGTCACCGGCCGAAACTCGAGGCCATCGAACTGGGTCAGCAGGCTGTGACCCATGGTCTCTGCTGTCACCCCGGTCTGATCGGAAACGAAGAAAACTGTTCGTCGATTCACACGGTCGAGTGTTTCATTGCTCGACCCACCCTGCAAGTGCGCTGCAGCGGATTCCCGGAGCCCCACATTTGACTACGTACGTACTGCCGTTCGAGAAGCTCAAGAAGAATGACGTCGAAACAGTCGGTGGCAAGAATGCCTCGATCGGCGAGATGATCGGCGCGCTCGCGCGCCTCGGCGTGCAGGTGCCGGGCGGTTTCGCGACCACCGCCGATGCCTACCGGGAGTTCCTGCAGCAGGGCGGGCTCGACGCGCGCATCCGGGGCGCGCTGGACGGCCTCGATGTCGACGACGTGCGCAAGCTTGCGACGACCGGCGCGCAGATCCGCGAGTGGATCCTCTCCACCCCCTTCCCTCCCGCGCTCGAAGCCGCCGTACTCGAGGCATTTCGTGCGATGGGCGCCGGCCGCGAAATTGCAGTGGCCGTCCGCTCGTCGGCCACTGCGGAAGACCTGCCGGAGGCGTCGTTCGCCGGTCAGCAGGAAACCTTCCTGAACGTCCGCGGCGAGGCGCAGGTGCTGAAGGCGATGCACGAGGTTTTCGCGTCGCTGTTCAACGACCGCGCAATCGCCTACCGCGTACACCAGGGCTTCGACCATGCGCTGGTCGCCCTGTCGGCCGGTGTGCAGCACATGGTGCGCAGCGACCTCGGCGCGAGCGGCGTGATGTTCACGCTCGACACGGACTCGGGCTTCCGCGAGGTGGTGTTCATCACCGCCTCCTACGGCCTCGGCGAAACGGTCGTGCAGGGGGCGGTGAACCCCGACGAATTCTATGTCTACAAACCCGCGCTGCGTGCCGGACGTCCGGCGATCCTGCGGCGCAACCTCGGCGGCAAGGCGATCAAGATGGTGTATGGCGACGCCGGCAGCGGCGAGCGCGTCAAGACGATCGACGTGCCGCGCGCCGACCGCCAGCGCTTCTCGCTGGATGATGCCGACCTTGTGTCGCTCGCACGGCAGGCGCTCGCCATCGAGGAGCACTACGGCCAGCCGATGGACATCGAGTGGGGCAAGGACGGCGAGGACGGGCAGATCTACATCCTGCAGGCCCGCCCCGAGACCGTGCAGAGTCGCGCCGGGCGCGCGATCCAGCGTTACTCGCTGAAGCAGCGCTCGAAGGTGCTCGCGACCGGGCGCAGCATCGGCCAGCGCATCGGCGCGGGACCCGCACGCATCATCCGCGATGTGGCGGAGATGGCGCGCGTACAGACCGGCGACGTGCTGGTCGCCGACATGACCGACCCCGACTGGGAGCCGGTGATGAAGCGGGCTGCGGCCATCGTCACGAACCGCGGCGGGCGCACCTGCCACGCGGCGATCATCGCGCGCGAGCTCGGCATCCCTGCCGTGGTGGGCTGCGGGGATGCGACCTCGAAGATCAAGGAAGGGGCCGAAGTCACCGTCTCCTGCGCCGAGGGCGACAGCGGCTATGTGTACGAGGGCCTGCTCGATTTCGAGCGCCGCCAGATCGAACTCGACACGCTGCCACCGATCCCGGTCAGGATCATGATGAACGTCGGCAATCCCGACCGCGCATTCGACTTCGCGGGTATCCCGCACCGTGGTGTCGGGCTGGCGCGCCTCGAGTTCATCATCAACCGCATGATCGGCGTGCATCCGCGCGCCCTGCTCGAGTTCGACACGCTGTCGGGCGAGCTGAAGGAGCAGATCCGCGGCCAGATGGCCGGCTACACCGACCCGGTCAGCTTCTTCGTCGAGAAGCTGGCCGAAGGCATCTCGCAGATCGCCGCGGCGTTCGCGCCCGAGCCGGTGATCGTGCGCCTCTCCGATTTCAAGTCGAACGAGTACGCGAACCTGATCGGCGGGCGCCAGTACGAGCCCTCGGAAGAAAACCCGATGCTCGGCTTCCGCGGCGCCTCGCGCTACATCGACACGACGTTCCGGCCGTGCTTCGAGCTCGAATGCCAGGCGCTGAAGCGCGTGCGCAACGACATGGGTCTGACGAACGTGCAGGTCATGGTCCCGTTCGTGCGCACCGTGGAGGAAGCCCGCCAGGTCACTGAACTGCTCGCCGCCAACCACCTCGCGCGCGGCGAGAACGGCCTCAAGCTGATCATGATGTGCGAGCTGCCTACCAATGCACTGCTCGCCGAACGCTACCTCGAGTACTTCGACGGCATGTCGATCGGCTCGAACGACATGACGCAGCTGACTCTGGGGCTCGATCGCGACTCCGGTATCGTCGCCAAGCTGTTCGACGAGCGCGACGATGCGGTCAAGGCGCTGCTCGAAATGGCGATCTCCGCCTGCCGCAAGCAGGGCAAGTACATCGGCATCTGCGGGCAGGGCCCGTCCGATCACCCTGACTTCGCGCGCTGGCTGCTTGAGCGCGGCATCGACAGCATCTCGCTCAACCCCGACACCGTCGTCGAGACCTGGATGTTCCTCGCTAACCAGTGAGCCAGACGAGCGCAAAGGCGAGCGCCGCCGGCAGCGCCTGGATATACAGGATCTTGCGGTAGGCGGTGACGCCGCCGTAAACGCCGGCCACGAACACGCAGCCGAGGAAAAACAGCTTCACCGGCGTGCCGCCGGCGCCGAGCGCAAGCCCCCACAGCAGGCCCGCGGCCAGGAAGCCGTTGTAGAGCCCCTGGTTCGCGGCGAGCACCTTCGTGGCGCTCGCCTGCTCCGCGGTCATGCGGAACGCGCGCTGCCCGGCGGGCTTGTCCCACAGGAACATCTCGAGCACGAGGATATACACGTGCAGCAGCGCCACGAGTCCGACCATGGCGTTCGCCAGTATTTTCATGCAGCACCCCCCTGATTCGACCACACCCACGCTAGCAGATCGCCCGCGGGCGCAGCTACGGTCCCTGGCTGAAATGACGGATGCGCGCCTCGGCGGCCTCGCGATCGTGGTCGTCGAACTGACGCACCGTGAGGCTCGCGATCGTGCGCGGATCGAGGCAGCGCACGTTCACGCTGTAGCCGTCCGGGTTCGAGCGCGGCACATAGAATGACTTGATGCCGCAGGTCGCGCAGAACAGGTGTTGCGCGACCCCGGTGTTGAATGTGTAGGTCCGCAGCGCACCGGGGTCCGTCAGCAGCCGCAGGCGCGCCCTGGGCACGATCAGGTGCAGGAAGCCCGTGGCGCGGCACATGGAGCAATTGCACTCGAGCGCCTCGATCGCGGCCGGCGCGTCGACTTCGAAACGCACGGCCCCGCAGTGACAGCCGCCGGAGTGGGTGGTCATGTGCGCCCGGCCAGGAACGGGCACTGGTCGAGGTCGACGTTGCCGCCCGACAGGATCACCCCGACACGTTCGCCGAGGCACGTCGCTCGAGGTGACAGCAGCGCCGCGACCGCCACCGCGGAGGACGGCTCGATCAGCAGCTTCAGATCCTCGAGCACGATGCGCATCGCCCTGACGATCTCGGCCTCCGACACCGTGACGACCTCATCGACGTGCCGGCGAAGCAGCTCGAAGTTGCGAACGCCGATCGATGCACGCAGGCCGTCGGCAATCGTGTCGGGAGCGCTGGCGCCGACACGCTTGCCCGACGTGAACGAGCGCCAGGCATCGTCCGCGGCCGCCGGCTCGGCCGCGATCACCGCGCATTCGTCGAGCAGACCGCGTGCAGCCAGTGCCGTGCCGCCGATCAGCCCGCCACCCCCGACCGGCGCGACCACGGTATCGAAGTCCAGGGGTTCCGCCAGCATTTCGAGCGCGGCGGTACCCTGCCCCGCGATCACGTCCGCATCGTCGTAAGGATGCACGACATGCGCCGGTTCGCGCGCCAGCAGTGCCGCGAGCGCCGCCTCGCGCGCGGCGAGCCCCGCCTCGCAGCGGACCACCCTGCCGCCGGCGGCTTCGATGGCCGCGACCTTCGGGGGTGACGCACCCGCGGGGACCACGACCGTGCATGCGAGCCCGAGCGAACGCGCCGCAAGCGCAAGCGCCGTGCCGTGATTGCCGGAGGAGTGCGTGGCGACATGGGTGACGCCGGCGCCCGGCGGCAGCGACAGCAGCGCATTCAGTGCGCCGCGATATTTGAAAGCCCCGCCCGTCTGCAGGTTCTCGCACTTGAACACCACTCGCCGGCCGGCGCGCTCGTCGAAGCGGTCGGCGTGCATCACCGGCGTGCGCCGCACGCGGCCCTGCAGGCGCCCCGCCGCGGCCACGACGGCCGCGAAGTCGGGCAACGGGTCACTCACCGCGGAATTCCGGCGCCAGCAGGTGACGGCGGTAGTGGCGCAGCTCGGCGATCGAATCGCGGATGTCGGCGAGCGCGAGATGCGTGCCCTCCTTCACCACGCCGTCGAGCACGCGCGGCGCCCAGCGGCGCGCGAGTTCCTTGAGCGTGCTGACATCGAGGTTGCGGTAGTGGAAGTGCCGCTCGAGCTCAGGCATCAGGCGGGCGAGGAAGCGCCGGTCCTGGCAGATGCTGTTGCCGCACATCGGCGACGCGCCCGCCGGAACGTGCTGCGCGAGGAAGGCGAGGGTCGCACGCTCGGCCTCGGCGGTGCCCACGGTACTCGCGCGCACGCGCGCGACGAGTCCCGACGCGCCATGCTGGCGCTGGTTCCACTCGTCCATGCGCGCGAGCACTTCGTCGGGCTGGTGAATGGCGATCACCGGCCCCTCCGCCACGACCTCGAGCGCGCCATTCGTGACGACGGTGGCAATCTCGATGATGGCGTCGGTCTCCGGCACGAGGCCGGTCATCTCGAGATCGATCCAGATCAGGTGATCGGGGCTGGTCATGGTGAATGCGCCGGGAATGTTGTCGTGGATACTAGCAAAGGCTACGCTGCCGCTGCCCGTGACGACAGCCGCAAAAGAATTCGACGCCGAGGTCATCGCGACCTTCGGCCGGCATGCGCTGGTTCGCGACCGTGCGGGCGCGGAGATCGAGGCGCGCCCGCACGGGCGCCGGCTCGTGATCGCCTGCGGCGACCAGGTGCGCTGCGTACGCGACGCGCACCATCAGGAAGTGCACGTCACCGAGGTGCTGCCGCGCCGGACCGCGCTGTGGCGCTCGAACCTGCGGGGCGGCGCCGAGATCATCGTCGCCAACATCTCGCATCTGGTCGCGGTGATCGCGCCGCGGCCGGAACCCGACTTCTTCGTCGTCGATCGCTACTTTGCCGCCGCCGCATCGAGCGGCATCGCATCGGTGCTGGTCGCCAACAAGGCGGACCTCGGCCTCGACCAGTCGCTGATCGACGAACTCGCGGCCTACGAGGCGATCGGCGCCACGACGGTGACCTGCTCGGCCGCGACCGGTGAGGGCATCGATGCGTTGAAGGGGCTGCTCAAGGCTGCCACCGCGGTGCTGGTCGGCCAGTCCGGCGTCGGCAAATCTTCGATCGTCAACGCGCTGGTGCCTGGCGCTGCCGTCACCACCTCCGACCTCGTGCGCCAGACCGAGGAGGGAAAGCATACAACCACGACCGCACGTCTCTACGACCTGCCGGGCGGCGGGCGGCTGATCGACTCCCCTGGCGTGCGCGACTTCTCGCCCGCGATCGATCACCTGGAACCCGGTACGCTCGGCTACACGGACGTGGCCTGGCTCGCGCCCTCGTGCCGGTTCCTCGACTGCCGGCACATGCGCGAGCCGGGTTGTGCGGTCATCGCCGCCGTGCAGGAGGGCAAGATGCACGCACGTCGCCACGAGAGCTACCGGCGCATGCGGCGGCTGTACGATCGGCTTGCCGCAGCGCGCGGTCCGGCGCGGCGGCCGCGCCAGCCCTGAGGCCTGTCCGCTCAGCGCGCCGCGCGGCCTTCCCCGGCCTCGCGCCGCAGCTTCCAGAGGCCAAGGCGCGCGCGCTCGCGAAAACCCATGCGCTGGTAGAGATCGATCGCCCGCGTGTTGTGCTCGCTGACATGCAGGAATGGCAGCGCTCCCCGCGCGGCGATGTCGCGGGCGAGCAACGCCACCAGCAGCGTCGCATAGCCCCTGCCCGTGCAGCGCGGGTGGGTGCACACGGCACTGATCTCGACGGCGCTGTCGGTCGCCAGACGCTCACCCGCCATGGCCGCGAGCCCGCCTTCCCGATGGATGCCGATGTAGCGACCCAGTTCAGCGGTGCGCTCGCGAAAATACTCCGGGTACACGAGTGCGGTCAGGGCGAGCATCGCCGGTCGATCCTGCGCGCCGAGTTCCGCCCACCGCGCGCCCGCCGGCACGGGGGGCGGCGCTCCGGCACAGGTCATCTGGATCACGACCCCGCTGTCGAGCACGCGCCATGCGCGCGACACGGCGGGTGACACGCCGACGAGAATCACGACCTCCCCGACCGGCACGATCGCCGCGAGTTCGGCGTCGATATCGACGCCCGGGTCCCTGACGGCCGCAAACGGCGCGACTTCCGGCGCATAGCGGCGCACGTTGCCCTCGCCGATCGCGAACGACCGCTGGCGCGTGGTGAGCGCCTGCCACATCGGATTGTCGAGCGGGTGCGGCTCGTCCATGGCGCCTGCTGCGGACCTCAACTGATCGATTGCCTGCCCGCCAGCGCATGCGCGAGCGTGCCACCGTCGACATACTCGAGCTCGCCACCGATCGGCACGCCGTGGGCGATGCGGGTCGCGGCGATGCCGTGCCGGCGCGCGACCTCGGACAGGAAATGCGCCGTGGCTTCGCCCTCGACAGTCGGATTGGTCGCGAGGATCACCTCGCGCAGGCCGGGCTGCGCAAGCAGCGCCTCGAGTTCGCGGATGCCGATCTGCTCGGGCCCGATGCCATCGAGCGGCGACAGGTGGCCCATCAGCACGAAATAGCGGCCGCGGAAACTCCCGGAAGACTCGATCGCGACGACATCCGCAGGCGACTCGACCACGCACAACAGGTCGGCATCACGACGTGATTCGCAGATGCTGCACAGCTCCGCTTCGGTCAGCATGCGGCAGCGGCTGCAGCGCCTGACCGTGGCGAGCGCGGTGGCGAGCGATGCGGCGAGCGCATTCGCGCCCGCGCGGCCATCCTGCAGCAGGTGGAACGCCATGCGCTGCGCGCTCTTCGGCCCGACGCCGGGAAGCGTGCGCAGCGCATCGATCAGGCCGGCGAGTGCCGGGGAATGCTTCATGGCGGGATGCGGGTGCTCAGAACGGCAGTTTCATGCCGGGCGGCAACTGCAGGCCCGCCATCAGCCCGGACATCTTCTCGGCGGAGCGCTGTTCGGCCTTCTTGACCGCGTCGTTGAATGCCGCGGCGATGAGGTCTTCCAGCATCTCGCGGTCCTCGCCGATGACGGCCGGCTCGATCTGCACGCGCTTCACGTCGTGCTTGCCGTTCATCGTGACCTTCACCATGCCGCCGCCGGACTCACCGGTGACTTCCAGGTTGGCGATTTCCGCCTGCGCCTTCTGCATGTTGGCCTGCAGGGCCTGCGCCTGCTTCATCATGTTGCCGAAATTCCGGGCCATTCCTCGTCCTCTCACTTGCCAGTGGGCCGCACCGATTCAGGATGCAGTGTGGCACCGAATTTTTCCTGTAACGCACGCACGGCCGGATCGCCGGCCAGCGTGGCGCGCGCCGCCTCGAGATCGGCAGCCGACTCGCGTTCGCGATCCGCGGCCGGTGTCGGCAGCTCGCCCTCGACCACTTCGATCTCGAGACGCACGGTCTCGCCAAGCCGGCGCGACAGCGCCCTCGCGAGCCGATCCTCCTGCGTCGGGGTGCGCATCGCGGCGTGGCGTGCATCGAGGCCGAGCCGCACGAGCCTGCCCTGCCGCCCGAGGAAGGCGCAATGCGCCGCGAACTGGCGCGCCAGTCCCGACAGGTCGAGGCTCGCCACCAGCTGTGGCCAGCCAGCGGCACTCAAGGCATCGTCGCCCACCGGCGCTGCACCGCGCGTATTCGGGGCCACTGCCGTGCGCACTGCCGGCGCCGGTTGCGCGCCGGGCTTCGCGACCGCACCGTCGCCTGGCAGGCGAAATGCGAGCATGCGCAGCAGCACCATGTCGAAGCCGGTGCGCGGATCGGGCGCGAGCGGCAGATCGCGGCGACCGATGATCGCCGTCTGGTAGTACAGCTGCACGTCTTCGGCAGGCACCGTGGCGGCGAGCCGCTCGACCAGCGCCGCATCGGGCAGTTCCGACAGGTCGTAGTCGGGCACGGCCTGGCGCAGCGCGACCTGCACGAGCACGCCCGCCAGCTCGTCGAGCACCGCGCCGTAGTCCGGCGCCCACTCCTCGAGGGCGTGCGCCGCATCGATCACCCGGCGCGCATCGCCCGTCGCGAGCGCATCGAGGATGGCCGCGACCCGCTCGCGGTCGATCGTGCCGAGCATCTCCCGCGCCGCCGTCGTCGTCACCGATCCGCCGCCGAAGGCGATCAGCTGGTCGAGCAACGACAGGCCGTCGCGCATGCTGCCGTCGGCGGCATGCGCCAGCAGCGTCAGCGCGGGGGCCTCGAAGCCGATGCCTTCGGCCTCGAGGATCTCCGCCATGCGCGCCGCGATCAGGTTCACCGGCAGGCGCTTGAGGCTGAATTGCAGGCAGCGCGACAGCACGGTGACCGGCAGACGCTGCGGGTCGGTCGTCGCCAGCAGGAACTTGACGTGCGGCGGCGGCTCCTCGAGCGTCTTCAGCAGCGCGTTGAACGAGTGCTGCGACAGCATGTGCACTTCGTCGATCAGATACACCTTGTACCGCCCGGCCGATGGCGCGTACTGCACGTTCTCGAGCAGCTCGCGGGTCTCGTCGACCTTGGCGCGCGACGCCGCGTCGACCTCGATCAGGTCGATGAAGCGGCCTTCGTCGATGGCCCGGCACGCCGAACACTCGCCGCAGGGCTCGGCCGTGACACCGGTCTCGCAATTGAGGCAGCGGGCGAGGATGCGCGCGACGCTCGTCTTGCCGACGCCCCGGGTCCCGGTGAACAGGAACGCGTGATGGACGCGACCGCCGGCGAGCGCGTTCGCCAGCGCCTGCAGGACGTGCTGCTGCCCCACCATTTCGGCGAAGCGTTTCGGCCGCCATTTGCGCGCGAGTGCGGTATAGCTCATGGGCTCAGGAATGGAGGCGACCCGCACCAGCCCGATCTCCGGCGCCCGACATCGCCGCTACCGTTGCTCCCTTCCGGGCCTGGCGGGGTTTGCGGCTGGTCGTCGCGGAGGAACCAATGCGAGCCGCCATGGGCTGACCTCTGACTGGCAGTGCCGATGTTGGCGGAGAGGGAGGGATTCGAACCCTCGAACACCTTTGGGATGTTGCTTCGCTTCCAACGAAGTGCCTTCAACCGCTCGGCCACCTCTCCGGAATCAGTGAATTACACAGGATCCGCCCATCATATCAGGCTTGTCAGGCCTGGGGTTGCGGGGTGGCTGGCGGTGGCGCAAAGGGCGGCGGTTCGTCGAGGCAAGGGTCCCCGGGCCCGCGCACACGCTCTTCCGTGTCGAGCTCGGGTATGCGCAGTGCCCCGCGCGTATTCGGCACATCCATGCCGGGCGGAACCTTCAGCGCGGGGATGCTCTCGGAATTCGTGTACTCGCGCGGCTTGTTGCAGCTCCCGCCGCCGCCAAAAGTCCGGCAGCCGGCGAGGACGACCCCCAGCAGCAGCGCGACGATCACGTTTCTCATGCAGTTTCCTTCAGTCGAGGGCCAGGCCCGCCGCCATCATCGCACGGCGCAGGGTCGCTTCGTGCCGCGGCTCGAGCGGCGTCAGCGGCAGGCGGATGCCGGGCGGGGCAAGTCCGAGGAGCTGCGAGACGACCCACTTGGCGGGGATCGGGTTCGGCTCGACGAACAGCGCTTCGTGAAGACCCGCAAGCCGCCCATCGAGTTCCGCGGCGCGACGGGTGTCGCCCGCGAGCGCAGCCGCGATCATGTCCGCGACCAGGCGCGGGGCCACATTGGCGGTGACCGAGATGACCCCGCGCGCCCCGCGCGCGACCGCGTCGCGCGCCGTGGCATCGTCGCCGCTCAGGATCGTGAACCCGGGCGGGGCGAGTGCGACCAGCTGCCCGATGCGCTCCATCGAATTGACGGCTTCCTTGATCGCGGCGATGCGCGGCAGCGCGGCCAGCCGCGCCACGGTCGGCGGCAGCAGGTCGACCGCGGTACGCGAGGGCACGTTGTAGAGGATCAGCGGCACGATGCTGGCCTGCGCAACGGCCTCGAAGTGGCGGTACAGCCCTTCCTGGGTGGGCCGGTTATAGGCCGGAGTGACGACGAGCAGGGCATCGACTCCGAGGCGCGAGAGACGCCCGGCGCGCTCGACAGTCAGGGCGGTGCTGCTCGTGCCGGCACCCGCGATGACCTGCAGGCGTCCCGCCGCACGCTCGCGCGCCCGTGTCACCAGCTCGACGAGCTCGGCTTCGGTCAGCGTGGCCGACTCGCCCGTCGTGCCGCCGACCACGACACCGCTCGTGCCGTGAGCGACGTGGAAATCGACCAGCCGGGACCACGCCTCGAAATCGATCGTGTCGTCGTGCCGCATCGGCGTGATCGCGGCGACGAGACTGCCTGAGAACATCCGGGGTCCAGAAACTTGGCGGGCGTGGAAGGGAGTCGGACGATGGTAAGGGCCATACTGGCGCGAGGCAAGCGGCTGGCAGACCGTTTCGCATTGCGCCCGCCGCCCGGTACACTCTCCCCGTGAAGCAACACCTCGCCGTCTCGGCAGTCGGCACCGATCGTACCGGCATCGTCCACGAGCTCTCGCGCGTGATCACCGAGTGTGGCGGCAGCATCAGTGAAAGCCGCATGGCGAACCTCGGTTCCGAGTTCGCGATGCTGCTGCTGATTTCCGGCAACTGGCACTCGCTCGCCAAGATCGAGAGCGAACTGAAGAAGCTCGGGGAAACCGCCGGGCTCACCATCAATGTCAAGCGCACCGAGCCGCGCGGCCCACGCACCGACATGGTGCCCTACTCCGTCGACGTGGTGTGCGTCGACCAGACCGGCATTGTCGCGAGCCTGGCGGGCTTCTTCTCGAGCCGCTCGATCGACATCGCCGAGCTGGCGACACGCGTCTACTCGGCCGCGCACACCGGTGCCACCATGTTCTCGGTGCAGATGATCGTCAACGTGCCCACCCGCATCCACCTCGCGCACCTGCGGGAGGAATTCATGGACTTCTGCGATTCGCTCAACCTCGACGCGATCATGGAACCCGTCAAGTCGTGAAAGTCGGCGCCCGGGTCCCGGCGCTGCGTCTGCCGCAGAGCGACGGCAGCGAGTGGCGCCTGTCGGACTACGCCGGCCAGAAGGTGGTGCTGTACTTCTATCCGAAGGACATGACTTCCGGCTGCACGCTCGAAGGTCAGGCCTTCCGCGACCTGCATCCGGCGTTCCGGCGCGCCAAGACCGCCGTGTTCGGCATCTCCCGCGACAGCTGCGCCTCGCATGCGAAGTTCCGGGCCAGGGAAGCCTTCCCGTTCGAGCTGCTCGCCGACGAAGACGAAAAAGCCTGCCGGCTGTTCGACGTCATCAGGGAGAAGAACATGTATGGCCGGAAAGTCATGGGCATCGAACGCAGCACCTTCCTGATCGACGCATCAGGCAGGTTGGCGCGCGAATGGCGCAAGGTGAAAGTCAAAGGCCACGCGGAGGAAGTCCTTGAAGAGGCGAAGCATCTCTGACGGCGCAGGCGCCGGAAGCAGCAGTCATACCCATCCCGAAAACTTGAAAACCCGCCACATCCCCCGCGAAAGCCGCATCTTCGTGCTCGACACGAATGTGCTGATGCACGATCCGACCTCGATCTTCCGCTTCGAGGAACACGACATCTACCTGCCGATGATCGTGCTCGAGGAACTCGACGCGAACAAGAAAGGCCTCTCGGAGGCCTCGCGCAACGTGCGCCAGGTGAGCCGCTTCCTCGACGAGCTGATGCGTGATGCCACCAAGGAGCAGATCGACGCCGGCCTGCCGCTGCCGTCGGGCTATTCCGGCAACCACGGCAAGAAGCCCTCTTCCGGGCGTCTGTACTTCCAGACGCGCCAGCTCTCCTCGGCGCTGCCCGAGTACCTGCCCGGCCACGGCAGCGACAACGCGATCCTCGCCCAGGTGCTCGCGCTGCAGGCGCTGCACACGGATGCGCGCGTCACGCTCGTCTCGAAGGACATCAACCTGCGCATCAAGGCCGCGGTGGTCGGTGTGCACGCCGAGGACTACTACAGCGACAAGACGATCGAGGACGCCGATGTCCTGTACACCGGCCATGCGCCACTGCCGGCCGATTTCTGGGAGCGACACGACCGTGACATGCGCTCGTGGAAGGAGGGTGACCGGACCTGGTACACGCTGACCGGGCCGGCCGTGCAGGAATGGCAGGTCAACGAGTTCGTCTACCAGCAGGACGACCAGGGCATCGAGGCGATCGTACGCAGGATCGAAGGCGACACCGCGACCGTCGAATTGACGCGCGACTACCGCAACGAACGCCACAGCGTGTGGGGCATCACGGCGCGCAATCGCGAACAGAATTTCGCGCTGAATCTGTTGATGGACCCCGAGATCGACTTCGTGTCGATCCTCGGCCCGGCGGGCACCGGCAAGACTCTGCTGACGCTCGCCGCGGGCCTGATGCAGACGCTCGAGAGCAACCGCTTCGCCGAGATCATCATGACGCGCGTGACGATCCCGCTCGGCGAGGACATCGGCTTCCTGCCCGGCACCGAAGAGGAAAAGATGGAGCCGTGGATGGGTGCGCTGATGGACAACCTGGAAGTACTGACCCAGAGCCAGGAAGGCGGCAACTGGGGTCGCGCAGCCACCAACGACCTGCTGCGCAACCGCATCAAGATCCGTTCGCTCAACTTCATGCGCGGCCGTACCTTCCTCAACCGCTACATCATCCTCGACGAGGCGCAGAACCTGACGCCCAAGCAGATGAAGACGCTGGTCACGCGCGCGGGCCCGGGGACCAAGCTCGTGTGCCTCGGCAACATCGCGCAGATCGACACGCCCTATCTCACCGAGACGACATCGGGCCTCACTTACGTCGTGAACCGGTTCCGCGGCTGGCAGCACTCGGGGCACATCACGCTGGTGCGCGGCGAGCGATCGCGGCTCGCCGACCACGCCTCGGAGATCCTCTGAGCGGCCGCCTGAACCTTCAGGGCCGGCGCCAGTCGAATAGCGAATGAGGCAGGTTTTCACCCTGATGCTGTGCTGCGCGCTGACGGCGACCGCGGTCGCCCAGTCCGGCAGCGACCTGCCCGACATGGGCAACCCGGTCGACGCGATCCTCACCCAGGGCGACGAGTACCGCATCGGCCTCACGGTATTGCGGCAGCTGCGGGAACAGGGCCAGGTGCTCGAGGACCCGGAGATCTCCGAATACATCCAGGCGCTCGGCACGCGCATCGCGGCGCAGGCCACCGATGAGGGCCAGCGCTTCACGTTCTTCGTCATACGCGACACGGCCATCAACGCATTCGCGCTGCCTGGCGGATTCATCGGCGTCAACCAGGGCCTGCTGCTCGCGACGAAGAATGAATCGGAGCTCGCGAGCGTGCTCGCGCACGAAATCGCGCACGTCACGCAGCGACACATCGCCCGCAGCATCCGCGCCGCGGGCCGCCAGAGCCTCGCCACCACGGCGATGGTGATCGCGGGCATCCTGCTCGGCGCGATGGGCGGTGGCGATGCGGCGCAGGCGGCGATCGCGGTGGCGCAGGGCTCGGCCGCGCAGCAGCAGATCAACTACACACGCTCGAACGAGCACGAGGCCGATCGCATCGGCATCTCCTTCCTCGCGTCCGCGGGATTCGACCCGCACGCGATGCCGGCGTTCTTCGAGACGATGCAGCGGCGCTCCGGACTGTCCCGCCTCGACATCCCCGAATTCATCCTGACCCACCCGGTCACCTCGACGCGCATTGCCGAATCGCGCGATCGCGCGGAGAGCTACCCCAGTCCGAAGCCGAATCCCGAGGTCAGTTACCAGGTGGCCCGCGAGCGGGCACGCGTGCTGGTCGCGCCCGACGACGCCGGGCTCGAACGCTACTACGCGGGCGAGCTGGCCGCGGGTCGCGACGGGGTCGCCGAACGCTACGGCGCCGCACTCGCCGACCTGGGCAACGGCAACGCGGGCGATGCCGTAGCCGCGCTCTCGACCCTGAGGTCGGCGCACGAAGGCAATCCGATGATCGCGTCGTCGCTCGGCCAGGCGCAGATGGCGGCCGGCGCGACCGAGGCGGCGCTCGCGACCTTCGCCGAGGCGCTGCGGCTCTCGCCACGCAACGTGCCGCTCACGATCCGCTATGCCGAGGCCCTGATGCGGGTCGACCGCGCGCGCGAGGCGCATGTGATGCTGCTCGACCTGTTCAACAACGTGGCGCCTACGCCCGAACAGATCCGCCTCACTGCGCTCGCCGCGAGCGCCGCGGGCGACACCGGCGACGCGTACTTCTACATGAGCGAGTACCACATCGCGAACGGCGACCTGCCGCTGTCGGTGCAGCAGCTCGAACTCGCCCTCGCCGCTCCCGATCTGTCCGGCGTGCAGCGCCAGCGTTTCCAGGCCCGCATGGATGAAGTGCGTGAAGCGATCGATCGCGGACGCAAGCGAGGCAGAAGCTGAGCCCTTAGCGCAGGGCGCGGCGCCCTGTATCATGCGCCGATGCCCCATTGGATCCTCGTGGCCGTAGCCACGCTCGTGCTGACCGGCTGCACGACCCAGACACTGAAGCCGGACCCTCGCGACCCGCTCGAGAAGATCAACCGGACGATCTCCACCGTCAATGACCGCCTCGACCGCGCGATCGGGAAGCCCGTGGCCACGGCCTATCGCAAGATCACGCCACAGCTCGTGCAGACCGGCGTCACCAATTTCTGGAGCAACGCCACCTATCCGAGCACGATCATCAACCAGTTCCTGCAGGGCAAGCCGCTCACCGGCCTGCGCGACCTCGAACGCTTCCTGCTGAACACGATCGCCGGCATCGGCGGCATCCTCGATCCGGCCACCGCCGCCGGTCTCGATCGCAACGACGAGGATTTCGGCCAGACGCTCGGCAAGTGGGGCGTTCCGAGTGGGCCGTACATCATCATTCCGCTGCTCGGACCGAGCTCGTTCCGCGATGGCGCCGGGCGGATTGCCGACCGATTTGCCGACCCGGTCCACTTTGTCGACGACTGGCGCTGGCAATGGGGTCTCGACGGCCTGCGCCTGCTCGAACGGCGCGCCAGGCTCCTGCCGGCAACGGAGGCGCTCAAGGACGTGCACGACCCCTATGCGTTCATCCGCAACGCGTATTTCCAGCAGCGCGAATATGTCATCCAGGACGGCAACGTGATCGACGTGCCGGCAGACGAAGGCATCGACTGGGGCGAAGACGAGCCCGATGACCTGGACGGCGCGCCGGTCGACGACGAGCCAGTCCAGGTCGATCCCGCGGCGCAGGACCCGCCTCCGGGTTGAGCGGTCAGACTCCCGCTGCGAGCAATTCGTCGACTTCGCTGATCTCTGCGATCGCGAGCACTCGCTCGGGCAGTCCCTCGTAACGCAGCTTGCCGCCGCTGCGGTGCATCGCAGCCAGCCAGTCGAGCAGCACCGCGAGCGCCGCGCTGTTCGCGTCGGTGAGTCCGCTGCAGTCCACGGTCCACTCGCGCGTGTCGCCCTGCGAGAAGAAGGCGAGTCCGGCCTGGTGCGCGATCACGGCGCTGCCGAAGTCGAGCCCGCCGCGCAGCGCGAGGCGGCCCGGCGCGATCGCCACGAGCTCGATCACGCGGACTTCTTCACCGGCGAATCGCCGCGCTCGAGGCGCTCGATCACGGCATCCAGACCTTTCGCGTCGATCTCGCTGCCGAAATCCTCGCGGAAACTCTTCACGTAGCTGATGCCCTCGATGGTGACATCCCATGCCTTCCAGGCGCCCTCGGTGCGACGCAGCGTGTAATTCACGGGCACGCGTTCGCCGTTGCTACGCTTCACCTCGGTGCGCACGGTGGCACGTTCGCCGTCCGGCGCGATCTGCGCCGGGAAGACCTTGAGCCGGTCACCGGTGAACTCGGCGAGCGCTGTGCCGTAATTGCGCAGCAGCGAATTGTAGAAGCCCTTGATGAAGCGCTCGCGCTGCTCCGGCGTCGCCGTACGCCAGTGCTTCGCCAGCACCAGGCGCGCCGCGTACTGTGCATCGAAGTGTGGCAGCAGCACTTCCTCCACCAGACGCTCGACCTTCTTCGGATCCTGCCGATAGGCCTCGCGATCCGCATCGAGCGCCGTGAGCATCGACTGCGCCGCGGTCTGGATCAGCTCGCCAGGACCGCTCGCATCCACGGAATCGGCGGCCAGTACCGGCGCAGCGAGCAGCATCGCGGCAAGTAGCATGGGAATGGACTTGCGTGTCATCGTCATGGTCATGGTCATGGTCATGGCGTTTCACCCTGCGCGTCCTGCGGCGCTTCTTTTGAGTCGCGTCCGCTCGCGAAGTTCGCGAAGAACTTGTTGACGAGGCTCTCGAGCACGATCGCCGACTGCGTGAACTCGATCGTGCTGCCCGCATGCAGGTAGGTTTCGGAGCCTCCCGGACCAATGCCGACGTACTTGCCACCGAGCAGGCCCGCAGTCTGGATGCTCGCGTCGCTGTCGTCCGGAATCTGGCTGTAGCGGTCCTCGATCTCGAGGGTCACCACGGCCTTGAAGTCGGTCGGGTCGAAATCAATGCCGGCAACGCGGCCGATGCGCACACCGGCGAGCGTGACGGGCGAGCCCGGCTTCAGGTCGCCGATATTGTCGAATCGTGCGGTCACGACATAGCCCTGGGGGCCGCCGAGCCTGGCGCCACTGCCCGGCAGCTGGGTCGTGAGGAACAGCAGTGCCGCGAATCCGAGCAGCACGAACAGCCCGGTACCGATTTCAAGTGCACGATTGGGACGCATAGGATCGAACCCTTCAGAGGAATGCTGCGGTCAGGATGTAATCGAGCAGCAGCGTGAGCACCGACGATGTGACGACGGTGCGCGTCGTTGCGAGCCCGACGCCCGCGGCGGTCGGTTCGGAATGGTAGCCCTCGTACACAGCGACCAGGCTGCATGCCGTACCGAATACCAGGCTCTTGATGAATCCTTCCTGAACATCGTTCAACTCGACGGCACCCTGCATCTGCGACCAGAACGCGCCAGGATCGACGCTCATCAACTGCACGCCGACCAACTGGGCGCCGAACAGGCCCACCACGTTGAAGATCGCCACCAGCAGCGGCATCGCGATGACGCCGCCGAGAAAGCGCGGCGCGATGATCCGCTGCATCGGATCCACGGCCATCATCTGCATCGCCGTCAGCTGGTCGGTGGCGCGCATCAGGCCGATCTCGGAAGTGAGCGAGGTACCCGCGCGACCTGCGAACAGCAGTGCCGTGACCACCGGTCCCAGCTCCTTCAGCAGGCTGAGCGCGGCGGCAACGCCGAGCGCATCCTCGGAACCGAAACGCTGCAGCAGGTCGAAGCCTTGCAGGCCGAGCACCATGCCGACGAACACGCCGCACATCATGACGATGATCAGCGAGCGGGCGCCCGCGTTGTAGATCTGGTGAACGATCAGGCGCGGGCGCGCGAGTGCCGGCACGCACTGCGCCAGCAGCGCGCCGAAGAACACGCCGACCGCGCCAATGCGGCGCAGCATCCCGGTCACCATGCCGTCTCGGGCGACTGCGCGGTTCATCGCGAGCTCCTTCGCGCGCCGTTCACGCCGAACAGCTGTTCGCGGTAGCCCGGCGCGGGAAAGTGGAACGGGACCGGCCCGTCGGCAATGCCATCGAGGAACTGTCGTACGATCTCCGAATCGCTGACGCGCAGCTCTTCGGGGCTGCCGGAGGCGACACAGCGCCCTTCCGACAGCAGGTAACTCTCGTCGGCAATGGCGGCGAGTTCGTGCACATCGTGCGATACGACGATGCTGGTGATGCCGAGCACGCGGTTCATCTGCCTGATGAGCCGCACGATCACGCCCATCGAGATCGGATCGAGACCGACGAAGGGCTCATCGTAGATCAGCAGCTCCGGGTCCATGACCACGGCGCGCGCCAGCGCGACGCGCCGACCCATGCCGCCCGACAGCTCGGCGGGCATCATGCGCGCCGCACCGCGCAGCCCCACCGCGTGCAACTTGGTCAGCACGAGCTGGCGGATCAGTGGTTCGGTGAGATTGGTGTGCTCGCGCACCGGGAAGGCGATGTTCTCGAACACGTCGAGGTCGGTGAGCAGCGCGCCGTTCTGGAACAGCATGCCGATGCGCCGGCGCAGCGCGAACAGCCCGCGCTGGCCGAGCGTTGCGACATTCTCGCCCCACACCTGCACGCGCCCGGCACTTGGCGCGACCTGCCCGGTGATCAGGCGCAGCAGCGTGGTCTTGCCGGTCCCGCTCGGGCCCATGATGGCCGTGATCCGGCCTCGCCGGGCGACGAGGTCGAGGCCGGCGAAAATCTCGCGGCGGCCGACGGAATAGCGCAGCCCCGACACCTCGACCACGGCGTCGCCGGTCTGCGCCGACGCGGCGATCGGCCGTTGTGCTTCTCTCACGCGGTCGGGTCACCGTCGCCGCTCAAGCGGCTTCGGCCTCCTGCGCGGCAGCGTAACGACCGGTGGTGGCGAGGCTATTGAGGCGCGCGCGCTTGGCGAGTTCCTTCTGGCCCGCCGCAAAATTGGCCGGGTTGCCACCCCAGGCCCTGATCGCGGTGTCCTGCAGCGCGCGGCCGTAGCTGAAGGTGAGCTGCCATGGCAGCGGCCCGAGCTTGTTCATCAGCGACAGGTGCAGGGTCGCCTCGGGCGATGACTGCCCACCGGAGAGGAACGCAATGCCCGGCACCGCGGTGGGTACGTGGCGCTTGAGCGTGCGCACGGTCGCTTCGGCAACCTGCTCGGGGCTCGCCCGGTTCGCGGCCTTCTTGCCGGAAATCACCATGTTGGGCTTCAGGACCATGCCTTCGAGGTGGACACCGTGGCGGTGCAACTGGCTGAACACGGCAGCGAGCACCTCGCTCGTGACCTCCTCGCAGCGTTCGATCGAATGCCCGCCGTCCATCAGGACTTCGGGTTCGACTATCGGCACGATCTGTTGCTCCTGGCACAGCGCTGCGTAGCGGGCGAGCGCGTGGGCATTCGCCTCGATGGCGAACCGGGACGGCACGCCGTCGGCAATGTCGATGACCGCGCGCCATTTCGCGAAGCGCGCGCCGAGCTGGTAGTACTCGACGAGACGCTCGCGCAGGCCGTCGAGGCCCTCGGTGATGGTGTCGCCGGGAAAGCCGGCGAGCGCCTTCGCGCCCTTGTCGACCTTGATGCCGGGCAGCACGCCCGCCGCAGCGAGGTACTGCGCGAACGGCGTACCCTCGCGCGTCTTCTGACGCAGGGTTTCGTCGTACAGGATCACGCCGCTGATCCACTGGCCGATGCCGGGCGTCGTGAACAGCATCTCGCGATAGGCGCGGCGATGCTCCTCCGTGGACTCGAGCTTGATCGCGTCGAAGCGCTTCTTGATGGTGCCCGAGCTTTCGTCGGCCGCGAGAATGCCCTTGTCCCTGGCCACCATGGCCTGCGCGACGCGCTCGAGATCCGCTTTGTCCATCGTCCTGCTCTCCGATTCCAGATGCCAGAAGTAGCCGTCAATTATAGCCGAAGGACCTTTTGCAGCGCCGCCTAAAGAGGACTAAAATAGTCCCTTATGTTGCGCATCAGCCGGATGACCGATTACGCGACCGTCGTGCTCGCGGCGCTCGCACGCTCGCCTGCCCCGCAGATGACGGCCGCGGCGCTCGCCAGGCGCACCCGCATCGCGGCACCCACCGTCAGCAAGCTGCTGAAGCAGCTGCATCGCGCCGGACTCGTGGCCTCGACCCGTGGCCTGCATGGCGGCTACCAGCTGGCCAGGGGCGCCGAGCAAATCTCGGCCGCCGCGATCCTCGATGCCCTCGAAGGGCCGTTCGCGCTGACGGAGTGCTCCACCGCCCACGGCCAGTGCGATATCGAGGGCCATTGCCGCGTCTCGCGCGCCTGGCAGAGCGTCAACGGTGCGATCCGCCGTTCGCTTCAGGATGTCAGCCTGGCGCAGCTCGCCGGCCTCGACGAACAGCCCGCGAACCTGCCCGCGCTGGAGCATGCGGTGAAGTTCCCCGGCCTGCGCACACGAGGCGCACCATGACCGACGCCACCGAACTCGAGGCCCTGGTCGGGCGCAGCTACCGCCACGGCTTCGTTACCGACATCGACTCGGACACGGTGCCGCCCGGCCTCGACGAGCAGGTCGTGCGCCTGATCTCGCGCAAGAAGGGTGAGCCGGACTTCCTGCTCGAATGGCGCCTCAAGGCGTTTCGTCACTGGCTCCGGATGCGCGAGCCGCGCTGGGCGCATCTGCGCTTCAATCCGATCGACTACCAGGACATCTCCTATTACTCGGCGCCGCGCGTCGATGCGAACGCACCTAAGAGCCTCGACGAGGTCGATCCGAAGCTGCTCGCGACCTACGAGAAGCTCGGCGTGCCGCTGCACGAGCGTGCCCGCCTCGCCGGCGTGGCGGTCGACGCGGTGTTCGACAGCGTCTCGGTCGCGACGACCTTCAAGGAGAGGCTGTCCAAGGCCGGCGTGATCTTCTGCTCGTTTTCGGATGCGGTGCGCGACCACCCGGAACTCGTCGAGAAATACCTCGGCACCGTCGTACCCTACACTGACAACTTCTTCGCTACGCTCAACTCGGCGGTGTTCTCCGACGGCTCGTTCGTCTACGTGCCGAAGGGCGTGCGCTGTCCGATGGAGCTCTCGACCTACTTCCGCATCAATGCGGCGAAGACCGGCCAGTTCGAGCGCACGCTGATCATCGCCGACGAGGGCTCGCACGTCTCCTACCTCGAAGGCTGCACGGCGCCGATGCGCGACGAGAACCAGCTGCACGCCGCGGTGGTCGAGCTGATCGCGCTCGATGACGCCAAGATCAAGTATTCCACCGTGCAGAACTGGTATCCGGGCGACGAGAACGGCGTCGGCGGCATCTACAACTTCGTCACCAAGCGCGGCGAGTGCCGCGGGCGCAACTCGCACATCTCCTGGACACAGGTCGAGACCGGCTCGGCGATCACCTGGAAATACCCGAGCTGCGTGCTGCGCGGCGCGGGCTCGGTCGGCGAGTTCTACTCGGTTGCGACCGCGACCAACTACCAGCAGGCGGATACCGGCACCAAGATGATCCACATCGGCGCCGATACGCGCAGCACGATCGTCTCCAAGGGCATCTCGGCGGGCCACGGCCAGAACACCTACCGCGGCCTCGTCCGGATCATGCCGGGCGCGCACGGCGCGCGCAATTTCACGCAATGCGATTCGCTGCTGATGGGCGGCGAGTGCGGCGCGCACACTTTCCCGTACGTCGAAGTGAAGAACGCGACGGCAACGGTGGAGCACGAAGCCAGCACCTCGAAGATCAGCGAAGACCAGCTGTTCTACTGCCTGCAGCGCGGCATCTCGCAGGAAGACGCGGTCAACATGATCGTCAGCGGCTTCTGCAAGAGCGTATTCAAGGAGCTGCCGATGGAGTTCGCGGTCGAGGCGCAGAACCTGTTGGCGGTGACACTCGAAGGGTCGGTGGGCTGAACATGCTGAAGATCAATGACCTGCACGTCACGGTGGGCCATCGCAAGGTGCTCGACGGGCTGACGCTCGAAGTGCCGACCGGCGAGGTGCACGCAATCATGGGCCCGAACGGCTCGGGCAAGAGCACGCTCGCCTATGCGCTGGCAGG
>DAOQXO010000029.1:0-25618 GCA_035342635.1 Steroidobacteraceae bacterium | reverse complement strand
TCGACGACGCGCCGGGTACCGTCCACAGACGGGCCTTCCTCGTCACTCGTGATCAGGAAGGCGATCGAGCCCTGGTACCGCGGCCGCTCGCGCACGAAGGCCTCGGTGGCGGTCACCATGGCGGCCAGGCCGCTTTTCATGTCGGCGGCACCGCGACCGTAGAGCACTCCGTCCCGTATGGTCGGCTGGAACGGATCGGACTGCCATTCCTCGAGCGGTCCGGTGGGCACCACGTCGGTGTGACCGGCGAAGCAGAACACCGGCCCCCCGGTGCCGCGCTTCGCCCAGAAGTTGTCTACGACGCCGTAGCGCAGCGGTTCGACCTCGAAGCCGGCGGCGGCGAGGCGCTGCATCATGACCTGCTGGCAGCCGCTATCCGTCGGTGTGACGGAATTGCGGGCGATCAGGTTGAGGGTCAGGGCGAGGGTATCGGTCATGGCTGGCAGCGCCTTATACGGGGCAGCCCGCGGCGCCGCAAGTCCTCCGTCATCGGATCGTCGCGGCAGCGTCATGCGTCTGACATGTGCGGTTCGTATAACGCCATCCGTCACATCAACGGAGACCCACGTGAACAAAACCGCCTTCATTGCCGTCAGCGCGCTGCTCGCCATGCCGGCTCTCGGCCAGCAGGTGCCGTCGACGACCATCGACGAGCTGCGGCGCGACCTCGAGGCGCTGACGCAGCGGCTCGAGCGCGTCGAGGCGGAAAACGCCTATCTGAAGGACAATGCCCGGGCCAATCGCAAGGAGATCGCCGAGGCCGATGTCGCGCTCGCGAGGCTGCCGGACATCGAGAAGGCCGGCAAGGCCGCCGACTGGGCGGGCAGGATCAAGCTGAAGGGCGATTTCCGCTATCGCCACGAAAACATCGACGACGCGACGGCCGCGAAAGACCGCACGCGCCACCGCGTGCGCGTGCGCCTCGGCGTCGAAGCGAAGGTCAACGACGCCGTCAAGGCCGTCGTGCAGGTCGCCACGGCCGGTGACGACCGAGATCCCCGTTCGACCAACCAGACGCTCGGCGAGGGCTTCACGCGCAAGGGGCTCGGTCTCGATCTCGCCTACGCCGACTGGCGCCCGGTGCAGGGTCTCAACGTGCAGTTGGGCAAGATCCCGTACGCGTGGCAGCGCGTCGGCAGCTACTTCTGGGACGGCGACCTGACCTGGGAAGGCGGCGCGGTCAGGTTCGCGCGCGGTGCATTCTTCGGCAGCGCGATGGGCGCCTGGCTGTCCGAGTCCAGCTCGGGCGCCGATGCCAACGTGTTCGGTGGCCAGATCGGCGTGAAGACGAGGCTCGGCGACGCGATCGGCTTCACCGGCGCAGTCGGATATTTCGACGTCAGCGCCGTGCAGAACGAGATCACGCTGACGTCGGCGACGCCGGCCTGCGCCGCCAACAAGGTGTTCTTCGGCGGCGCGCAAGGCAACCGGACCGACGTCGTCGCCGGCTGCCGTCGCCTGCGCGACGACTACAACATGATCGAGGCGCTGGCGCAGCTCGACTTCAAGGTCGGCGATCTGCCGCTCGCGGTGTTCGGCAACTACATCAGGAACCAGGAAGCGGCCGACAACGACACGGGCTACGCCTTCGGCGCGACGCTCGGCAAGGCCGGCGACCCGCGGACCTGGGAGCTGAGCTATGTCTACCAGGACATGGAGCAGAACGCGCAGTTCGCGCAGTTCGTCGATTCGGACTTCGGCGCGGGCACCACGTTCTCGAAGGGCAGCGTCGTCAAGGCGGCCTGGGCGCCGGCGAAGAACTGGACCGTGAACGGCACCTACTTCTTCAACGAGCGCGTGCCGCCGGGCGCCGCGGCGGTCAGCGAGACCTGGCGGGACTATGACCGCCTGCAGCTCGACCTGAACTACAGGTTCTGATCGTCCGCTGTCACGCAACCGTCATACACCGCTCTTAACATCGCATCCGTACATCGAGGACCCTGAAATGAAACTGACATCGTTGTTCACGCTGATCGCCGCAGGCATTGCGGCGCTCGCCTTCGCGCCTGGCGACGCGTCGGCCCAGTCGGTCGTCAAGATCGACGGCTCGAGCACCGTATTCCCGATCTCCGAGGCGGTCGCCGAGGAATTCCAGATCGCAAGACGCGGCAAGGTGCGCGTCACGGTCGGCATTTCCGGCACGGGTGGCGGCTTCAAGAAGTTCTGCCGCGGCGAGACCGACATCTCGGACGCCTCGCGCCCGATCAGCACCGGCGAGATGGCGGCCTGCGCGAAGGCGGGCGTCCAGTACATCGAGCTGCCGATTGCCTATGACGCGCTGACGGTCGCTGTGAATCCGAAGAACACCTGGGTCGATTCGATCACGGTGGAAGAGCTGAAGAAAATCTGGGAGCCCGCCGCACAGGGCAAGATCACAACCTGGAAGCAGGTCAATCCGAAATGGCCGGCGCAGCCGCTCAAGCTGTTCGGCCCGGGTGCCGATTCCGGCACGTTCGACTACTTCACCGAAGCGGTGGTCGGCAAGTCGAAGTCGAGCCGCGGCGACTTTACCGCGAGCGAGGACGACAACGTGCTCGTGCAGGGCATCGAGTCGGACGTCAATGCGCTCGCGTACTTCGGCTATGCGTACTACGCGCCGAATTCTTCGAAGATCAAGGCGCTCAGGATCGTCAACTCGAAGGGCCAGGCGGTCGGCCCGTCGCCGCAGGGCGTGCTCGACGGCAGCTACGAGCCGCTGTCACGCCCGATCTTCATCTACGTGAACAAGGCGTCGGCGCAGCGTCCCGAAGTGAGGGATTTCGTCGAGTTCTATCTGCAGAAGGGCGCGCCT
The DNA here is from genome assembly GCA_035342635.1 of Steroidobacteraceae bacterium. Taxonomy (GTDB): domain Bacteria; phylum Pseudomonadota; class Gammaproteobacteria; order Steroidobacterales; family Steroidobacteraceae; genus CADEFQ01. The sequence continues at coordinate 22,827 of DAOQXO010000029.1, read as the reverse complement.
CTCGTCGAGGAAGTGAAGTACGTGCCGCTCGCGAAGCCCGCCTACGACAAGGCGCTGGCCAATTTCCGCGCCGGCAAGGCCGGCACCGCGTTCGGCGGCCACAACGAGGTGGGCCTGACGGTGGACGAGCTGCTTGCGCGCGAAGCGAAGTTCTAATCTACTGGCCCGGCCGTGACTGCCCATTCTTCCAGCCCTGCGTCGCTGCGTCGTTCGATCCGGCGGCGCAGGGTCCGGGACCACCTGATCGAGGCGCTGCTGCTGGCCGCGGGACTCGTCGCGGTGTTCACGACGCTCGCGATCGTGTGGATCCTGGTCGTCGAGGCGCTGCCGTTCTTCGAGCACGTGCCGCTGCGCGATTTCCTCACCGACACGATGTGGACCCCGCTGTTCGCCGAGCCGCGCTACGGCATCCTGCCGCTCGTCGCCGGCACGCTGGTCACCACCTTCGTGGCGCTGCTGGTGGCCATCCCCGCGGGTACCATCATCGCGATCTACCTCTCCGAGTTTGCCAGCCACCGGCTGCGCGAGACCGTCAAGCCCGCGCTCGAGATGCTCGGTGCCGTGCCGACGATCGTTTACGGCTACTTCGCGCTGGTGATGGTCACGCCGTTCCTGCAGAAGTTCTTCCCCGGGTTGCCGGGCTTCAACATGCTATCGGCAGGTCTCGTGATCGGCAGCATGATCGTGCCCTACGTCGCCTCGGTCAGCGAGGACGCGATGCGCGCGGTGCCGAACTACATGCGCGAGGGCAGCTACGCCACCGGCGCCACGCGCTTCCAGACGGCGACACGCGTCGTGGTGCCGGCGGCGCTCTCGGGCATCGCTGCGGCCTATATCCTCGGCATTTCCCGCGCCGTCGGCGAAACGATGGTGGTCGCGGTAGCCGCGGGCCTGCAGCCGAATCTCACCTGGAACCCGGCCGAGTCGGCGGCGACGATCACGGCGTTCATCGTGCAGGTGAGCCTCGGTGACCTGCCGCACGACAGTATCGGCTACCAGTCGATCTTCGCGGCAGGCCTGGTGCTGCTGCTGATCACGCTCGTGTTCAATATTGCCGGGTTCGCGCTCACGCGCCGCTTCAGGGAGGCTTACTGATGGCCGTGGTCACCGAGGATCCGTCGATCCACGCTCTGCGCGCCGATGTTTCGCGGCGCAAGCTGTTCGACCTGGCCTTCGTGATCATCGGGCTCGTCGTGCTGTTCGCGTCGCTGCTGGTGCTGCTCGTGCTGTTCCTCGACCTGGTAATGCAGGGCGCCCCCCGCCTCAACTGGGACTTCTTCACCTCGTACGCCTCGCGCAAGCCGGAGAATGCCGGCATCCTCGCCGCGTGGATCGGCACGACGCTGATCATGGTGGTTACCGCCTGCGTCGCGATGCCGATCGGCGTCGCCGCGGCGATCTACCTCGAGGAGTACGCGCCGAAGAACTGGTTCACCTCGATCATCGAGATCAACGTCACCAACCTCGCGGGCGTGCCGTCGATCATCTACGGCCTTCTGGCGCTCGGCCTCTTCGTCTACAAGTTCAGCCTCGGCCAGAGCATCGCGGCCGCGGGCCTGACCCTCGCGCTGCTGATCCTGCCGATCGTGATTGTCGCGACGCGCGAGGCCGTGCGTGCCGTTCCGCGAACGATCCGCGAGGCGGCTTACGCGCTCGGTGCCACCCGCTGGGAAGTCACCGCGCACCACGTGCTGCCCAACTCGATGGGCGGCGTACTGACCGGCATGATCATCGGCCTGTCGCGCGCAATCGGCGAGACGGCGCCGATCATCACGATCGGTGCACTGTCGTTCATCGCGTTCCTGCCGAGCCCGCCGCTCACGGCCGAGTTCCCGTTCCTGTCCTTCGCATGGCTGAGGGATTCATTCACGGCCATGCCGATCCAGATGTTCAACTGGGTCTCGCGCCCGGATCCCGGCTTTCGCGTCAACGCCGCGGCGGCCGGCGCGATCCTGCTCGGCATGACCCTGCTGATGAACGGCGTCGCGATCTGGCTGCGCTACCGCTTCCGCAAGAGGATCAACTGGTGACCGAGAATCAAGTGCAGGCTGCCACGGGGGCGGCCGTGGCAGTGTCGCCGAAGAGCGGGGGAGGCCGTGTGGAGACCGAAAGGCTCAAGGTGGCCGTATACGGCGAACGGGCGGCTGCGGCCGGCAATTCGGTCAAGGCGCGCGCCAGCAAGATGAGCTTCTATTACGGCAGCGTGCAGGCACTCAAGAGCCTCGACATGGAGATCAGCGACAAGCAGGTGACTGCGCTGATCGGCCCCTCGGGCTGCGGCAAGAGTACTTTTCTGCGCTGCTTCAATCGCATGCACGACCTGACTCCGATGACGCGCTACGAGGGCTCGATTCGCCTCTTTCCCGACGACATCGACCTGATCGCGAAGGACGTCGACCCGATCGAAGTGCGCATGCGCATCGGCATGGTGTTCCAGAAGCCGAACCCGTTTCCGAAATCGATCTTCGAAAATGTCGCCTACGGCCTGCGCGTGCGCGGCATGCGCTCCAAGGCGCAGATCGAGGAGCAGGTCGAGAAGGCGTTGCGCGAGGCGGCGATCTGGGACGAGGTAAAGGACCGCCTGCATACCTCCGGGCTGTCGCTGTCCGGCGGCCAGCAGCAGCGCGTGTGCATCGCGCGCGCGCTGGCGACGAATCCGGAAATACTGCTGTTCGACGAGCCGACCTCGGCACTCGACCCGATCGCGACCGCGCGCATCGAGGAACTGATCACCGGCCTGCGCGGCCGCGTGACCGTGCTGATCGTCACCCACAACATGCAGCAGGCCGCGCGCGTGTCCGACTACACGGCGTTCATGTATCTCGGTGAGCTGGTCGAGTTCGACGTCACGAGCAAGCTGTTCACGAACCCGGCCAAGAAAGCCACCGAGGACTACATCACCGGCCGCTACGGCTGAGCGCCGCGCCGATGGAACCGGCAGCGACTCTCGACGTGGCGATGTCGTCGCTGCGGCTGAAGGTCCTCGAGATGGGCGGACTCGTGGTCGATCAGGTCACCACCGCGGTGCGCGCGCTGCTCGAGTACGACCGCGACGCTGCCGAACTCGTGCTGGCCCGGGAGCGCCAGGTCAACGCCTACGACACGGCGATCGAGGCCGCCGGCTTCGAGCTGCTCGCGCTCCGCGCGCCGGTCGCGACGGACCTGCGAGGCGTACTGGCGATCGCGCATGTGGTGACCGACCTCGAGCGCGTGGGCGACGAGGCCAAGCGCATCGCGCGCTTTACGCTGGCGGCGATGGCCCGGCCGGGCTTTGATCCGTCGGTGGCCGTGCACCGCCACCTGCGCCACATGGCGCACCAGTCGGCGCGCATGCTGCGCATCGCGATCGACGCCCTCGACAAGGGCGACGCCACGGCGGCGCACCAGGTCGCCCGCATGGATCGCGAGATCGACCGCGAATTCGACGCCGCATTGCGCGAGTTGCTGACTGTCGCGATGGAAGGCCCCACGCAGCTGCGCGGCACGATCGATACCGTGTTTGCGCTCAAGAGCCTCGAGCGCATCGGCGATCACGCCAAGAACGTGGCCGAGCGGGTCGTGTTCATCGTCAGCGGCGAGGATGTCAGGTACATGCGCGCGAACCACGACGGCCGCGGCTAGCCCCGGGCCCCGACGGCCAGCCCTCAGTCGTCGGTGCGCAGCAAGTCGTTGAGGCTGGTCTTCGCGCGCGTCTTCGCATCCACTTTCTTGACGATCACGGCGCAGGCGAGACTGTGGGTGCCGTCCGTCGAGGGCAGGGTGCCGGGCACCACGACCGAGCCGGCCGGCACGCGCCCGTGCAGCACGATGCCGGTTTCACGGTCGTAGATGCGGGTGCTCTGGCCGAGGAACACGCCCATCGAGATCACCGAGCCGCGCTCGACGATCACCCCCTCGACGACTTCCGAGCGCGCGCCGATGAAACAGTCGTCCTCGATGATGGTCGGCGCCGCCTGCAGCGGTTCGAGCACGCCGCCGATGCCGACCCCGCCCGAGAGATGCACGTTGCGGCCGATCTGCGCGCAGGAGCCGACGGTCGCCCATGTGTCGACCATGGTGCCGGCACCGACATGCGCGCCGATGTTGACGTAGGAGGGCATCAGCACGACGTTCGGCGCGACGTAGGCGCCCTTGCGCACGATGGCCGGCGGCACGACCCGCACACCGCTCGCGCGCAGGCTCGCCTCGTCGTCGGTCGCGAACTTGAGCGGCACCTTGTCGTAGAAGCGGGCGTAGCCGGCGTCGACGACCGTGTTGTCATGCGTGCGGAAATAAAGGAGCACCGCCTTCTTGAGCCACTCGTTGACGACCCAGTGGCGGCCGTCGTGTTCGGCGACGCGGGCCTCGCCCGAATCGAGCAGCCCTATGGCGCGCTCGATCGCCGCGGCTACGTCGGCGGGCACCTTTCCGGGGGACAGTTCGGCGCGATGCTCGAATGCGTCGTCGACGATTGTCCTGAGTGCGGTGTGGTCGGTCATGGCACGCTCCTGCGGGGGAGCGCGCATCGTGCCGGGCTCAGCCGGACACTGCAACCTGGCCGGGCGCGGCTTGCTTTCCTGCATCCACATCGGCATGCAATCCCGCGAGCACCGTATCGAGCGGCACCGGCGCGCCGAAGGCATAGCCCTGTCCGTAAGTCACGCCGAGCGAACGCAGGCGATCCGCGATGGCGGTCGTTTCGACGTATTCGGCGACCGTGTCGAGTCCCAGTTGCGAGGCGATCTGCAGTACCGCGCGGATCACGCCCTCCGAGCGCTCGTCGGTGAGCAGGTCGCGCACGAACGAGCCGTCGATCTTCAGGGCCGAGACCGGCAACGACTTCAGGTAGGCGAGCGAGGAGAAGCCGGTGCCGAAATCGTCGAGCGCGAAGTGTGCGCCCAGCGCGCCGACCCGCTCGATGAAGCGCTGCGCCGCTGCGATGTCGGAGATCGCCGCGCTCTCGGTGAACTCGAACACCAGCAGGTCCGCGCGTATTGCGGCGCCTTTCAGCGCGGTGCGCACGTAGTCGGCGAACTCGGGCTGGATCAGCGACTGCGCGGACACGTTGATCGCGAAAGTCGTGTTGCGCTCACGCAGCGCATCGGCGTAGGGGTCGAGGCTCGCGATGGCGCGCGCCGTGACCCAGCGGTCGAGTTGCGGCAGCAGCTGGTAGCGGGTGGCGGCGGAAATGAAGCGCGATGGCGAGACCGGATCGTCGGCGCCGTCGCGCATGCGCACGAGGATCTCGTAGCGGCGCGCCCGCGTCGGATCCCACAACGGTTCGATCGGCTGCGCGTACAGCATGAAGCGGTTCTGCTCGAAGGCGTCGGACAGGTCGCGGAAGATCTGCAGGTCGTCGCGGCGCTGCACGAGGCTCTTGTCGGTCTGCGCAAAGATCTCGACGCGATTCCTGCCGCGGTCCTTGGCCGCCTTGCAGGCGGTTTCGGCCGTCGCGAGCACGTGCTCGGGCGCCTCGCCCGCGGCGGCGGACACGACGCCGAAGCTCGCGGTGACCCTGAGGCCGGTGCGTTCCGGCGGAGCGGGCAGGGCCTCGATCGCCTGGCGCATGGTCTCGGCCCAGGCGCGCCCCTGGTTCAGCGTGCAGTCGCGCAGCAGCGCGACGAAGCGGTCGCCGGCAAAGCGCGCGGTGATCTCGACGCGCTCGCTCGTATGCTCGCGCCAGAGCGTCGCCATGCGGCGCAGCACGTCGTCGCCCGCCGCGAAGCCGAACAGGTCGTTCGTGACGTGCAGCTGGTCGAGATCTGCATAGACCACGCAGGCGTGCGAACCGCTCCGCGCGAGCGCTGCACGCAGTTTGTCCTCGAAGACGTGGCGCGCGGGCAGGCCGGTCAGCGGGTCGTGCTCCATCTCGGTGGCCGCGAGCACGCGCGGAATGATGTGTTCGAGGCGTCGCGAGTCGCGCGTCGACAGGCGCCGTGCGTCGCGCCGGGCGAACGCCATGATCAGGCCCCGGGGCGCATCGCCATGAGGCACGGGAGCCGCGATCACGGTCCAGGGCAGCAGGTCCGCATCCGGCGTCTCGCGCAACTTGGCGACGATCGTGGTGCGTTTGCGGGTCCTGACTTCGCTCATCAGCGAGCCGCGCGCGAGGCGCCGCAGCGTCTCGAGTTCCCCGGGTGGCAACGGACGGCGCAGCGCATGGCGCTCGAGTTGCCGGTCCTCGAGCCACAGCATCACGCCGTCGCAGCCGAGGTGGGTGGCGCAGGCATCGAGCGTGGCCTCGAGCCGGTCGGCGCCGTTGTTGCGCCCGGCCTGGCTCGCGGTCGCGAGCAGCCAGCGAAGCTCCGCCGTCTGCTCGGCCGCCTGCAGGCTGGCGTAGCGCTGCCTGCGCAGCAGCGCTGCGGCCGCCACGTCACGGGCGAGGAGCGTCAATACCGGGCGCAGCGATTGCGCGATGGCCGTGGCATCGGGGTCGGCAGCCGCGCGCGTCTCGGGGCCGATGATGCCGAGCCAGGCCAGGGGCGCGGGGCCATCGTTGCGGATCGGCAGCAGCAGTCCGGTGGACAGTTCGGCGGTGGCGGCATGCCGCAGCGCCGCGTCGAGATCACGCTGGCGCATCAGTGCGATGACCTGCTCGAGCAGCGTGCGCAGGTCGAGCGCATCGGCGCCGTCCTCGCTCCACCACAGGCGCCCGTCGGGCCCGTAGAGCATCACGCGCCGCGTGCGCGCAAACAGCGAGCGCACGATCTGTGCATACGGTGCGGCATCAAACGCAGGCGTCGACACCCCAGACTCCCATGCCGGGCGAATTATGACAAAGCTATTGTCGGCCAACCGCCGGACGGGCGGCGAGACAGCCGTCACGGATCGATGCCGCGGAATGTGCGTGGGCTAGCGCTTGCGGGCGAATTCCCGGATCCGGCGGGCCGCCTCGACGCAGGTGGCGGCATCCGGCACCAGCGAAATGCGCACCCGGCCGGCGCCGGGGTTCTCGCCGTGGGCGTCGCGGGCGAGGTAACTGCCCGGCAGGATGGTGACATTCTGCGTGGCGAACAACTCGCGCACGAAGCGGACATCGTCGCCGCGCACGTCCGGCCACAGGTAGAAGCCGCCCGCTGGCACCGTGAGGTCGAGCACGGGCGCGAGGATCGGTACGGTGAGCTCGAACTTCTCGCGGTACAGGGCGCGGTTCGCCGCGGCGTGCGCGTCGTCGTTCCAGGCCGCGATGCTCGCATGCTGGGTCGGCACCGGCATCGCGCAACCGTGATAGGTGCGGTATTGCAGGAAGGCCTGCATCAGCCGCGGGTCGCCCGCGACGAAACCGGAACGCAGCCCGGGCACGCTCGAGCGCTTCGAGAGGCTGTGGAACACGACGCAACGCTCGTAGCGGTCGCGACCCGCGGCGAGTGCAGCGCCGAGCAGGGACGGTGGCGGCTGCGCCTCGTCGAACCACAGGTCGGCATAGCATTCGTCGGCCGCAATCACGAAATCATGGCGCTCCGCGAGCACGAGCGCGCGGGCGAGGTAGTCGGCCGACATCACCGCGCCGGTCGGATTCCCGGGCGAGCAGAGCACGAGCAGCTGCACGTCGTCCCACACACTCGCCGGTACGGCGTCGAGATCGGGCAGGTAGCCGGTGGCCGCAGTGGTGTTCAGAAACCAGGGCGAGGCGCCGGCCAGCAGCGTCGCACCCTCGTAGATCTGGTAGAAGGGATTCGGCATCGCGACCAGTGCCGGCCGCCGGCTATCGATGCAGGCCTGCACGAAGGAGAACAGTGCCTCGCGCGTGCCGTTCACCGGCAGCACCATCGTCTCCGCGTCGACCTTGTCGCGCCCGAGCGCGAAGCGGCGCTCGAGCCAGCGCGCCGCGGCTGCGCGCAGTGCCGGTTGGCCGATCGTCGACGGATACGTGCCGAGTTCGCCGAGGTGGGCGCGCAAGGCATCGAGCACCAATGCGGGTGGGGCATGTTGCGGCTCGCCGATCGACATCGCGATATGGGCGAGGCCGGCCGGCGGTACCACGCCCGCCTTCAGCGCCGCCAGCTTCTGGAACGGGTAGGCGTGGAGCGCGCCGATGCGCGGGTTCATGCCGCGCGCCGCCGCTCGAGCACTTCGGTGAGGCGCTGCTGCAGCCGGTCCGCGGATGCTGAATCGAGTGGCCGGTTGTGCGAGTCGGTGATGTAGAAGACGTCCTCGGCGCGCTCACCCACGGTCATGATCCGGGCGTTGTGCAGGTGCAGACGCTCCTCCATCAGCACCTTGCCGACATCGCACAGCAGGCCGGGACGGTCGGCGGCCGTGAGTTCGAGCACCGAGCGCCCGTGGTGTTCGTCGGTGCTGAGCAGGATGTGGGTCGGTGTGCTGAACATGCGTGACTGGCGCGGCGCACGGCGGGACACCGCGAGCGGGTGCTCTTCGGGCGAGTGCAGCGAGTGCCACAGCGCTCGCTCGATCTCGAGCAGGCGCTCCTTGTCGGTGATCGGCGCACCGTCGTCTTCGAGCACGTGGTACAGGTCGAGGCTGTAGCCGTCCTCGGTCGGCGTGATGCGCGCGCCGACGATCGTGAGCCCGAGCTGGTCGAGCACCGCGGTGGTGCGCGCGAAGCCGTGGCGACGCAGCGGCGCAAACGCGAAGATCGCGGTCGTGCCACGCAGGCTCTGCGCATCGAGCGCCACCACCGGATCTTCGGCGCGCGGATCGCGATCCGCGAGCAGCCGGGTATGCCAGGTGACTTCCTCGGGAGTGCTCCTCAGGAAATAACCGTCGCTGAGGCGCGACCAGACCGCGTCGACCTGCGCATCCGTGATGCCGGCCGCGCGCAGCGCCGCGCGCGCGGCCTCCTGCGTTTCGCGGATCAGCTCGTCCTGGTCGATCGGGCTCTCGAGCCCGCGGCGCAGCGCACGCCGCGTGCGTTCGTAAAACTCGTGGAACAGCGTGGCCTTCCAGGAGTTCCACAATTTCGGGTCGGTGCCGCGCACATCGGCGCAGGTCAGCACGTAGAGATAATTGAGGTGGGTTTCGTCACCGACCCGCCGCGCGAACGCGTTGATCACCTCCGGTTCGGAGATGTCCTGCTTCTGGGCCGTGACCGACAGGATCAGGTGGTTGCGCACCAGCCAGGCGACGAGTCGCGCGTCGTAGCGTGACAGGCCCTGCTCGAGGCAGAAGGCTTCGGCGTCCACGGAGCCGAGCTCCGAGTGATCGCCGCCGCGCCCCTTGGCGATGTCGTGGAACAGGGCGGCAAGATAGGCGAGCTCCGGCTTCGGCAGCTCGGCAAACACCTGTGACACCTGCGGCAGTTCGTGGTTGTAGCGCTCGATCGCGAGGCGTCGCAGGTTGCTGACGACGAACAGCGTGTGCGCATCGACCGTGTAGGCGTGGAACAGATCGTACTGCATGCGCCCGACGATGCGGCCGAATGCCGGGATATAGCGGCCGAGCACGCCGTAATTGTTCATGCGGCGCAGTTCGTGCGTGACGCCGACCGGCGCGCGCAGGATCTCGAGGAACAGGCGGTGGTGGCGCGGGTTCTGGCGGAATTCCTCGTCGATCAGCCACAGCGAACGGCCGATCGCGCGGATCGTTTCGGCGCGCACGCCGCGGATCTGCGGGTGCTGCTGCAGCAGCACGAACAGTTCGAGCAGCGCCGACGGCGTGCGGGCGAACAGGTCGTCGCTGATCGCCTCGAGGTAGTCGTTGCGCACCTGGAAGCGCGGATTGAGCGGTTGCGGCGGCGTGCCCGCGGTCAGGATGGCCTCGCGGAACAGCTGCAGCAGCAGCTCGTTCAGCAGGCTCACATCCATCACGGTGCGGTAGTAACGCTGCATGAACTGCTCGACCGCGAGCGTGTAGGAGGCATCCTCGTAGCCGAAGCTCTGCGCGAGCCTGACCTGGTGATCGAACAGCAGGCGATCCTCGCGGCGCCCGGCAATCAGGTGCAGGGCACAGCGCACGCGCCACAGGAAGGCCCGGGCCTGCTTGAGCTTGCGCAGCTCCGACGGCGCGAGGAAGCCGTGAGTGACGAGTTCGTCCAGCGTCGCGGTGTCGAAGTGGCGCCTGGCCACCCACGCGATCGTCTGGATGTCGCGCAGTCCGCCCGGGCCGGTCTTGACGTTCGGTTCCAGGTTGTAAGCGGTATCGTTGGCCTTCGCGTGCCGCGCGGCCTGTTCGCGCACTTTCGCCTCGAAGAATTCGCGCACCGGCCACACGTTCTGCGGCTCGAGCGCTTCGCGCATCGCGGCGAGGAGCGCGCCGTCGCCCGCGAGCAGGCGCGCTTCGATCAACGTGGTCATTACCGACACGTCGGTGGCGCTTTCGCTCGCGCACTCCGCGACGGTGCGCACGCTGTGTCCGATCTCGAGCCCGATGTCCCACAGGAAAGCGAGCAGCCGCTCCAGCGGGCCGCGCTCCTCCCGGGTCAGGCCTTCCGGCACGAGGATCAGCACGTCGACGTCCGAGTACGGGTGCAGTTCGCTGCGGCCGTAGCCGCCCACGGCCACCAGCGACCAGCGCTGTGCCGTGTCGCCGAGGTGGGCATTCCAGGCGGCACGCAGCACCACATCGATCAGGTCCGCGCGCGCGCGCACGATCGATTCGACCGGCTCCTCGGCGTGGAAGCGGGCGGCGAGCGCCTGCTGCGCCTCGCGCAGCACGTCGCGAAACAGCGGCGCGGACAGCGGGTCCGCGGCCAGGCGCTGCGGCAGGCGATCGAGGAACGGCCAGTTCAGCCGTTGCGTCGCAGTGGGAACACTCTCGTCTTCGGTCGCGGCCACGTGCGGTTCGCTGCGGCCGGCGTCAGTGCCGATCCGCGGCGCCGAGGGTCATCACCTCGACGCCATCGTCGGTCACGAGCACCGTGTGCTCCCATTGTGCCGACAGTGAATGGTCCTTCGTCACGACGGTCCAGCCGTCCTTGAGCACGGCGACATGGCGCTTGCCGGCGTTGACCATCGGCTCGATCGTAAAGGTCATGCCGGGGCGCAGCTCGATGCCGGTGCCCGGCTCGCCGTAGTGCAGCACCTGGGGATCCTCGTGGTAGACCCGGCCGATGCCGTGGCCGCAATACTCGCGCACCACCGAGAAGTTGCGTTCCTCGACATAGCGCTGGATCGCATGCCCGATGTCGCCGAGGCGCTGGCCGGGCCGTACCTGGCGGATGCCTTCCCACATCGCCTCGAAGCAGGTCTGGATGAGGCGTTGCGCCTGGATGCCCGGCTTGCCGACGAAATACATGCGGCTCGTGTCGCCGTGGAATCCGTCCCGGATCACGGTGACGTCGATGTTGACGATGTCGCCCGATTTCAGGCGCTTCTCGTTCGGTATGCCGTGGCACACCACGTGGTTGACCGAGGTGCAGATCGTCTTCGGGAAGCCGCGGTAGTTGAGATTGGCCGGTACGGACTGCTGCACGCCGACGATGTATTCGTGGCACAGCCGGTCCAGTTCCTCGGTAGTCGTGCCGGGCTGGACGTGTGCGGTGATCATGTCGAGGACATCGGCCGCCAGGCGGCCGGCCACACGCATCTTCTCCTGTTCGTCCAGGGTCTTAATCGTTACTTGCATCAGGGGCGGGCGGGAGGCGTAAGGCGTTGTTTTCGCGGGGGGCACATGGTATAAAGCGCGGCCTTTTTTGGCAACGCAATCCACACGCGTCACCAGTTCACTTCCGGTTGGGTGTTTCCGCTCACGGCTTGGGCCAGGCGGGGATGGCCGGAAGGGCGGCGCGGAGGCTCAACCCGACAGGAGTTTTTATGTCCAGCGTGTCCATGAGACAGATGCTGGAAGCGGGCGTCCATTTCGGACACCAGACCCGCTTCTGGAACCCGAAGATGGCGCCGTTCATTTTCGGTGAACGCAACCGCATCCACATCATCAACCTCGAGAAGACGCAGCCGCTCTACCAGGAGGCCGCGGGCTTCATCAAGAACGTCGTCGCGGACGGCGGCACGGTGCTGTTCGTCGGCACCAAGCGTTCCGCGCGCGAGGCCGTGCAGGCCGAGGCCGTGCGTTGCGGCATGCCCTACGTCAACCAGCGTTGGCTCGGCGGCATGCTCACGAATTTCAAGACCATCCGCCAGTCGATCAAGCGGCTCGCCGACCTCACCGAGATGCGCGAGAGCGGTGTGCTCGACAAGCGCGGCAAGAAGGAAGCGACCCAGTTGCGCCGCGAAATGGAAAAGCTCGAGCGCAGCCTGGGCGGCATCAAGGACATGGAGTCGCTGCCTGATGCACTGTTCGTGATCGACGTCGGCCACGAGAACATCGCGTTCCACGAGGCGAAGAAGCTCGGCATCCCGGTCGTCGCGATCGTCGACACCAATTGCTCGCCGGACGGCATCGATTTCGTCGTCCCGGGCAATGATGACGCGATGCGCGCCATCCTGCTGTACGCGAGCGGGGTCGCCGAAGCCGTGCTCGAGGGCAAGGCATCGGTGCCGCAGGTGGCGGTGGGCGAGGACGAGTTCGTTGAACTCGATGCGGAAGGCAATCCCAAGAAGAGACCGGGCCGTGGGCGCCGCCCGTCGGCCGCTCCGGTGCGCAGCCGCAAGGCGGCCCCGGTGCGCCGTCGTCCGGCCGCCGCGCCGACCGCCGCCAAGGCTGACGAGACACCGGTGGAGGGTGCGCCCGACGCTGCCGCGACCGAGGCTGCCGCGGTGCCGGCCGCCGATCCCGCGATCGATGCGGCGATCGCCGAGGCCGATGCGCTCGAGGACGTGGTCGTGACCGACGACGACGGCGAACGCAGTGTCAGCGGGTCGGCGACGCGCCGTCGTGCGCCGACTGGCGGAGCGCGCCGTCCCGGCGCGAAGGGCTGAGCCATGGCCACGATCATCACTGCAGATTCCGTCAAGCAACTGCGCGAGCGCACGGGCGCCGGCATGATGGAGTGCAAGCGCGCGCTCGTGGAAACCGGCGGCGACCTCGACGCTGCCGCCGAACTGATGCGCAAGCAGGGTCTTGCGAAGGCCGACAAGAAGGCGACCCGCATCGCCGCCGAAGGCGTGATCGCCATGGCGAGCGCGGCCGACGGCCTCGCTGCCGCCATGGTCGAAGTGAACTGCGAGACCGACTTCGTCGCGCGTGAGCAGGACTTCCGCGGTTTCGCGGATGAGGTGGCGGCCGTCGCGATCGCATCGCAGGCCGGCTCGCTCGAGGCATTGCTCGCGGCGAAACTGCCGTCCGGTGCGACGGTCGAGGAGCGGCGCCGCGCGCTGATCGCGAAGATCGGCGAGAACATCACGGTGCGCCGGTTCACGATCGTCAGGGCACCGGCCCAGCTCGGTAGCTATCTGCACGGCACGCGTATCGGAGCGCTGGTCGCGCTCGAGGGCGGGGATGAGACCCTCGCCCGGGATCTCGCGATGCACGTTGCAGCCAGCAATCCGCAGTACCTCGCGGCCGCGGACGTGCCCGCCGACATCATCGCCAGGGAGCGCGACATCCTCGCGGAGCAGGCGAAAGGCGATCCGAAGAACCAGGGCAAGCCTGACAACATCCTCGCGCAGATCGTCGAGGGCAAGGTCCGCAAGGCCCTGGCGGAGATCACGCTGCTCGGGCAGCCGTTCGTGCGCGACGACAAGCAGAGCGTAGAGAAGCTGCTGGCGGGCGCGAAGGCGAAAGTCGTCGCGTTCGAGCGCTTCGAGGTCGGCGCCGGCATCGAGAAGAAACAGGAAGACTTCGCTGCCGAGGTCATGGCCCAGGTAAAGGGCGCGGCAGGCGGGGCGCACTGAACAGGAACGGCAAAGTCAGGGAAACCCCGCCGCAAGCGGGGTTTCTTTCATGAGGGCATAGGCACGTGACGAAACCCGGCGACTCACCGCGCTACAGGCGCATCCTGGTCAAGCTCTCGGGCGAAGCTTTGCTGGGGGCCGCGGACTACGGCATCGATCCCGTGATGCTGAAGCGCATCGCGGCCGAGATCCGCGACATCGCCGCGCTCGGTGTCGAGGTGGCCGTGGTGATCGGCGGAGGCAACATCTTCCGCGGCGCGGGTCTTGCGCGTGCCGGCATGGATCGCGTGACGGCCGACCAGATGGGCATGCTGGCCACCGTGATGAACGCGCTCGCGATGCAGGACGCCCTCGAGGGGCTCGGGATCTATGCGCGCGTGATGAGCGCGATCCGCATCAACGAGGTGTGCGAGGACTACATCCGCCGCCGCGCCGTGCGCCACCTCGAGAAAGGGCGCATCGTGATCTTCGCGGCCGGCACCGGCAATCCGTTCTTCACGACCGACACCGCCGCATCGCTGCGCGCGATCGAGATCGAGGCTGACCTGCTGCTGAAGGCCACCAAGGTCGGCGGCATCTATTCCGACGATCCGGTGAAGAATCCGGCGGCAAAGCATCATGCGCGCCTGACCTACGACCAGGTACTCGACGGGCGTCTGAACGTCATGGACCAGACCGCGATCGTGATGTGCCGCGACAACGACTTGCCTTTGCGGGTGTTCAATCTCAACAATGCGGGGGACCTGCTGCGCATCGTGCAGGGCGAGGACGTCGGCACGATCGTGGTGAAGGACTGATACGGGGATCGCAGACATGCTCGAGGACATCAAGAAAGACGCCGCGGCCCGCATGGCCAAGTGCGTGCAGACCTTCCAGGGCGACCTGCGCAAGCTGCGCACCGGGCGCGCGCACCCGAGCCTGGTCGAGCACCTGAAGGTCGACTACTACGGCTCCGACGTGCCGCTCTCGCAGGTCGCGAACATCACGATCGAGGACGCACGCACGATCACGATTACCCCGTGGGAGAAGACCATGGTTCAGGTGATCGAGAAGGCGATCCACAAGTCCGACCTCGGGCTCACGCCGATGAGCGCGGGCGCGGTGATCCGCGTGCCGCTGCCGCCTCTGACCGAGGAGCGCCGCCGTGACATCACCAAGGTCGTGCGGCAGGATGCCGAGAATGCACGCGTCGCGGTGCGCAACGTGCGTCGCGACGTGATGAACGACACCCGGGAGCTGCAGAAGGAAAAGATGATCACGCAGGACGACGAGAAGCGCGCCGAGGCCGAGATCCAGAAGCTCACCGACAAGTACATCGCCGAGATCGACCAGCAGCTCGCCGCCAAGGAAAAGGAGATCATGCAGGTCTAGACCTCATGGTCATCGGCATATGGGCGCGACCGACACACAAATTCCCGCCGGTGCGGTCCTGCCGCGGCACGTGGCGATCATCATGGACGGCAACGGACGCTGGGCCGAGCAGCGCGGCCTCGCGCGCCATGCCGGCCACAAGCACGGCATACCGGTCGTGCGCATGTGCGTCGAGGAGTGCGTGAGGCGCGGCATCGGCGCGCTGACACTGTTCGCGTTCAGCAGCGAGAACTGGCGCCGCCCCGAATCCGAGGTGACGCAGCTGATGAGCCTGTTCGTCGAGTCGATCGAGCGCGAGCTGCCCGATCTGCATGCCAATGGCGTGCGTCTGCGCGTGATCGGCGATCGCCACACGCTCGGCGTTCGCCTGCAGTCGCGCGTCGCCGAGGCGGAGCACCACACACGCGCCAATACGCGCCTCGCGCTGCAGGTGGCGCTGAGCTATGGCGGGCGCTGGGATATCGTGCAGGCCGCGCGCTCGGTGGCGCAGGCGGTGGCCGCCGGTGCGCTGCGGACCGCCGACATCGACGAGGCGCGGTTTGCCGCCGGCCTCGCGCTCGCCGACCTGCCCGATCCGGACCTGTTCATCCGCACCGGCGGCGAGCAGCGCATCAGCAATTTCCTGCTCTGGAACCTCGCTTACACGGAGCTGTGGTTCACCGAGACTCTATGGCCCGACTTCGACGTCGGCGCGTTCGACCGGGCTCTCGCCTGTTTTGCCGCGCGCGACCGGCGCTTCGGGCTCACGCGCGCGCAGCGGGAGGCCGCCGTCCGTGCTTAAGGAACGGATACGCACGGCGCTGATCCTCGGCGCGCTGCTGATCGTCGTACTGTTCGCGCTGCCTGTATGGGCAGCGGTCGCCGTGATCACGCTGGCACTGCTCGCCGGGGCATGGGAATGGTCGGCGTTGATCGGCAGGTCCGGCCAGGTGGGCATTGCCTCGCGCCTGCTGTTCGTGGTCGCGATCGCCGCGGGCATGGCCGCGTTGGCCTTGCCCGAGCCCGCGCTCCTGCCCGAGTCGACCGTGCTCGCCATTGCAGTCCTGTGGTGGCTCGCCGGATTCACCTGGGTGGTCCTCGCACCCGGCAAGGCCCCGCCTCCCACGGGCGCGATCGCAGGTGTGCTGACCCTGGTGCCGGCCTGGTATGCGTTGCTGCACCTGCGGCTCGATTTCACCCTGGGTGCCGAGTGGCTGCTGTACATCCTGGTGCTCGTGACCGCCGCCGATTCGGGTGCCTACTTCGTCGGGCGCCGCTTCGGGCGCGTGAAACTCGCGCCGCGCGTCTCCCCCGGCAAGACCTGGGAGGGCGTGTTCGGCGGCCTCGCTGCCGGTTGCGCGGCGGCATGGGCCGGCGCGCTGTGGTTCGGCCTGCCGGCATTGCCCTTCCTCGCGCTCGCCCTGGCCGTGATCGTCTTCGGCATCGTCGGCGATCTCGTCGAGAGCCAGCTGAAGCGCGCCGCCGGCGTGAAGGACAGCGGCACGCTGTTCCCGGGGCATGGCGGAATGCTCGACCGGATCGACAGCCTGACCGCGGCGGCGCCCGTGCTGCTCGCCGGCCTGCACCTGCTGGGCGTGTCATGAAGGGCGTGGCGATCCTCGGATCCACGGGTTCGGTGGGGGAGAGCACCCTCGACGTCGTGGCGCGCCACCCCGACCGCTATCGTGTGGTGGCGCTCGGCGCGCGGCGCAACGGCGCGCGCCTGCTCGAGCAGATATTGGAATTCAGGCCTGCGCTCGCCGCACTCGCCGATCACGATGCGGCGCGCGAACTCGAGTCCGAACTCCCGCGTCGCGGCGCCGCGACCCGCGTGATAGCGGGCGCGGATGCGATGGCGACCCTCGCGACACTCGCCGAGGTCGATACGGTGATGGCGGCGATTGTCGGCGCGGCGGGCCTGCCCTCGACGCTGGCTGCGGCGCGTTCCGGCAAGCGCGTGCTGCTCGCCAACAAGGAATCTCTCGTCATGGCCGGGCCGCTGCTGATGCGCACGGTGGCCGAGTCGGGAGCGGAACTGATCCCGATCGACAGCGAGCACAACGCGATCTTCCAGTGCATGCCGCATAATCCCGCGGGGCGCGCCGGCGTGCGTCGCGTCGTGCTCACCGCCTCGGGCGGCCCGTTTCGCAATCTGCCGCGCGAGGCGCTCGCCCGCGTGACGCCGAACGAGGCCTGCGCGCACCCGGTGTGGGTGATGGGACGCAAGATCTCGGTCGATTCGGCCACGCTGATGAACAAGGGGCTGGAGTTCATCGAGGCGTGCCTGCTGTTCGACCTGTCGCCGCGGCAGGTCGAGGTCGTGCTGCATCCGCAGAGCGTGGTGCATTCGCTGGTCGAGTACGCCGACGGCTCGATGCTCGCGCAGCTCGGCACCCCCGACATGCGCACGCCGATCGCCTGTGCGCTGGCGTGGCCGGAACGCATCGCCTCGGGTGTAGAATCACTGGATCTCGCGCGGGTGGCGCGGCTCGATTTCGCGCCGCCGGACCTCGAGCGATTTCCCTGCCTCGCGCTCGGGCAGGCGGCGGCGCACGCCGGCGGGCTGATGCCGACCGTCGTGAACGCCGCGAACGAGGTGGCCGTGGCAGGTTTCCTCGCCGGCCAACTGAACTTTACGGGCATTCCCGAGGTCATTGAATCGGTAATGACAAAGGCGACAGCGGGAGCGATCGGCTCCATTGATGACGTGCTCCGCGCCGATGGCGAAGCGCGCGCCCGTGCCCGCGAGGCGATGGCGTGAGCGCCCTGTGGTACGAGAAGCTGCTCTGGTTCATCGTCGCGGTGAGCCTGCTCGTGACCGTGCACGAATACGGACACTACTGGGTGGCCCGCCGCCTCGGGTTCAAGGTGCTCAGATTCTCGGTGGGTTTCGGCCGTCCGTTGCTGAAGCGCGTCGCCGGCGCCGATCGCACCGAGTACGTGGTCGCGGCGATACCACTCGGCGGCTACGTCAAGCTGCTCGATGAGCGCGAGGGCAATGTCGCGCCGGCCGAGCTGCATCGGGCATTCACCCGCCGGCCCGTCTGGCAGCGCATCTGCGTGCTGCTTGCCGGGCCGGGATTCAACTTCGCGTTCGCGATCCTGCTGCTGTGGGGCATGTTGTGGGCCTCGGGCATCACCGAGGTGCGTGCGGTCGTGGGCGACGTCAGGGCCGACTCGCCTGCCGCAGTGGCCGGACTCGCGAGCGGTGAGGAGATCATCGCGATCGGCGCTGACCCCGTGGGCGGGCAGCGCGACGTCGTCTTCGGTCTGCTCGATGCGCTGAGCGGCAGCGGAACGGCCGCACTGACCTTGCGCGGCGCCGATGGCGCCACGCGCCAGGCGACCCTGACGGTGTCCGACCCGGAAGCCCGCCGCCGCCTGACCGAGCCCGAATTGCTGTTCGACGGCATCGGGTTTCATTTCTGGCAGCCGCCGCTCCCGGCCGTCGTCGGCAGCGTCACCCCCGGTGGGCCCGCCGAGCAGGCCGGTCTGCGCGCGGGCGACCGGATCGTCGCCGTGGACGGCGAGCGGATCGGCGATTTCCGCGATCTCGTTGCCCGCATCTCGGCCGCACCCGGCCAGAGCGTCGCGATCGGTTATGTGCGCGATGGCAGCGAGGCGAGCGTGCGACTGACGATCGGCAGCGACACGGTGGACGGACGCACCGTGGGGCGCATCCAGGTGACCCCGGCGACCGGCGCGCGCTATCCCGACGAGATGCTGCGCCACACCGACCTGTCGCCGCTCGCCGCCCTCGGCGCGGCGGGGCGCGAAGCCTGGGACATGACGGTGCTGCAGGCGCGCCTCTTTTCGCGCATGCTGTTCGGACAGGTCTCGCTGAAGAACCTGTCGGGCCCGTTGTCGATCGCCGAGTTCGCCGGTGAATCGGCGGCCGCGGGCGTCGGCGCGTTCCTCGGCTTCCTGGTGTTGATCAGCCTCTCGCTCGGTTTCCTGAACCTGCTGCCGATCCCGATACTCGACGGCGGCCAGATCGTGTTCCAGCTGATCGAGGGCGTGAAGGGCAGTCCGCTGTCGGACCGCGCCCAGGCGCTCGGCCAGCAGCTCGGTATCCTGCTGCTGTTGCTGCTCATGGGCGTCGCGTTGTTCAACGACTTTGCGCGCCAGCTCGGTTGAATCGAAGCAATGAACGGTGGTCCTGAATGAAGCGTAGCGCCGCGCTCGCACTGGTTGCGCTGATCCTGCAGGTCCCGCTGGCACTCGCCCAGTCGGACGCGTCATTCACCGTCGGCGACATCCGCGTCGAGGGCCTGCAGCGCGTCTCGGAAGGTACCGTCTACAACTACCTGCCGGTCAACATCGGCGACCGGCTCGACGCGCAGCGCGTGCGCGAGGCGATCCGCGCGCTCTACGCCACCGGGTTCTTCCGCGACGTCGAGGTGCGCCGCGACGGCTCGACGCTGGTGATCGTGGTGCTGGAGCGCCCCTCGATCGAGAGCTTTGCAATCACCGGCAACAAGGACGTCAAGACCGAGGACCTGCAGAAATCGCTGCGTAACGTGGGCCTCGCGACCGGCAAGACCTTCGATCGCTCGGTGCTCGAGGACGTGACCCAGTTCCTGACCGACCAGTATTTCAGCCGCGGCAAGTACGGCGTGCGCATCGATACCACCGTCGAGGACCAGCCGGGCAACCGGGTCAGGGTCAAGATCGACATCAAGGAAGGCACGCGCGCGAAGATCCGCCAGGTCAACGTCGTCGGCAACACGGTGTTCGACGACGACGAGCTGACCGATGCCTTCGAGCTGCGGACCCCGAACTGGCTGTCGTGGTACCGGCAGGACGACCGCTATTCGAAGGAGGCGCTGCAAGGCGATCTCGAGAAGCTGCGCTCCTACTACCAGGATCGCGGCTACGCCAACATGGTGATCGAATCGACGCAGGTCGCGATCGCGCCAGAGAAGGACGACATCTACATCACGATCAACATCTCCGAGGGCGACGTCTACAAGGTCTCGGAAGTGAAGCTCGGCGGCACGTTCGTGGTACCCGAGTCGGTCCTCCAGAGCTACCTGCTCGTGGTGCCGGGACAGACATTTTCGCGCCGGTGGATCACCACGACGCAGGAACTGCTGCAGAACCGGCTCGGCGAAGAGGGCTATGCCTTCGCCAAGGTCGACCCGGTGCCGAATGTCAACGAGGCGACCAAGGAGATCTCGCTCAGCTTCTTCATCGACCCGGGTAATCGGGTGTACGTGCGCCACATCAGGTTCGAGGGCGTCGAGAAGACCAACGACGAGGTGCTGCGTCGCGAGATGCGCCAGCTCGAAGGCGGCTGGTTGTCGAACTCGCTGATCGAGCGGTCCAAGCAACGCATCCAGCGCCTGCCGTACATCGAGTCGGTCGAATCGGAGACCACGCCGGTGGCCGGGGTGCCCGACATGGTCGACGTGATCTTCAAGATCAAGGAAGGCCCGTCGGCGCAGCTCGGCGGCGGCATTGGCTATTCCGAGTCGCAGTCGTTCATGCTGCAGGCCAACTATGCCGACAGCAATTTCTTCGGTTCCGGCCAGCGCGTCGGCGTCGACCTCAGCACTGGTCGCTACAGCAAGATCTACGGCATCTCCTGGACCGACCCGTATCGCACGATCGATGGTATCGCCCGCACGGTGTCGCTCACCTACCGCGACGTCACGCAGTTCGTGACCAATTCGTCCGACTTCTCCTCGGAGATGCTCACCGCCGGCCTTGATTACAGCTATCCGATCACCGAGTTCCAGGCAGTGCGCTGGGGCGTCGCGTTCCAGCGCTCCTCGCTCCTGACCTCATCCTGCGGCAGCGCGCAGCAGGCCATCGACTGGGTCGCCAATAACGGCGATACGTTCAGCGATCAGATCGTCTATTCGCCGACGCTGACCTGCAACATCTTCGGCACCAAGTTCAGCACGGTGGAGCTCGCGCTCGGCTGGAGCTACGACTCGCGCAACCGCGCGCTGTTCGCCGACCGGGGCGCACGCCACATGCTTTCGGTGTCGTACACGGCACCGGGCAGCGACGTCGAGTACTACGTGGCGAGCTACGATTACCGCCAGTACCTGCCGCTACCCGGTCCGTTCACGCTGGGGCTCTCGGCCGAGATCGCCTACGGCATGGACATCGGCGACACGACGGCGCTGCCGCCTTATCGGCAGTTCTTCGCGGGCGGTCCGGAGACGATCCGCGGCTACGAGGCGAGCCGCCTCGGGCCCAAGGACAATTTCGGCAATCCTTACGGCGGCAACCTCAAGACCATCGCGCGCGCGGAGATCATCCTGCCCATGCCGGCGAAGTTCCGTACCAGCGCACGGGCGAGCGTGTTCTACGACGTCGGCAACGTGTTCCAGACCGGCAACCGTTACACCTTCCTCGGCCGCGACGGGGTGACCCCGGTCGATTACGATTTCGAGTATGATAAATTGAAGCATTCGGCGGGCATTTCGGTGCAGTGGCTGGCGCCCCTTGGCTTGTTCCGGTTCAGTTATGCGGTTCCGCTCAATGCCTACAAGGGTGACAGCGTGCTCTTTCCCGACGAGGAAGAGGCATTCCAGTTTTCCGTCGGCCAGGCGTTTTGATGCCCGGCCAGTCCCTGCAGAGGAATCAATAGCGTGAATCCCGTGTTGAAATCGACGGCCCTGGCAATTGCGGCCAGCCTTGTGTTTGTCGCGGCGCCGGCGTTCGCCCAGACGAAGATCGGTGTGGTCGACTACGGCAGGCTGATGGACGAGTCGCCACAGGCCACCACCGCGCTCGATGCCATCCGCAACGAGTTCGCGCCGAAGCAGAAGGACCTCGTGAATCAGCAGCAGGCGCTGAAGACTAAGGAAGACAAGCTGCAGAAGGATGCGGCCACCATGAGCGCCGATCAGCGCACGCGTACCGAGAAGGAGTTGCGCGACGGCTATCGCGATCTCGAGCGCAAGCGCCAGGAGGTCCAGGAGGACTTCAATGCGCGGCGCAACGAGGAGATGTCGCGCCTGCAGCGCACGCTGATCGAGGAAGTGCGCAACTACGCCAAGGCGCAGGGCTTCGACCTGGTGATCGCCGACGGCGTGCTGTATGCGAATCCTGCGCTCGACATCACTCCCGCGGTGCTTGCGAACCTGAAGTCGCGCGCGCCGGCTCCCGCCGGCAGGTAAGCCGGGTCCCGGCACGATGTCGGCGTCGCTGGGCGAGCTCGCGGTCCGGTTCGGCTGCGAGCTGCGCGGCGATCCGGA
This sequence comes from Steroidobacteraceae bacterium, assembly GCA_035342635.1. GTDB lineage: Bacteria > Pseudomonadota > Gammaproteobacteria > Steroidobacterales > Steroidobacteraceae > CADEFQ01. The sequence continues at coordinate 593 of DAOQXO010000029.1, read as the reverse complement.
CCTGCGTGTCGGGCAGGTCGCGCCGCTCGCGAGCGCCGGCCCGGATTCGCTCACTTTCTTCGCCAACCCGAAGTACCGCCAGCAGCTCGCTGCAACCCAGGCGGGTGCGGTGGTACTGGCGCGCGAGCATGCTGGCGAGACGACGCGGCCGGTGATGATCGCGGCCAACCCTTACGCCACCTATGCGCGCATGGCTGCGCTGCTGCATCCGGCACCGGTTGCGCCCGCGGGCGTGCATCCGAGCGCATGGGTCGCGCCGCTCGCACAGCTCGGCGACGGTGTCCACGTCGGTCCACACGTGTCGATCGGCAACGGCGCCCGCATCGGGGCGCGCGCCGTGATCGGCCCGGGTTGCGTAATCGAGGAGGGCGTGCAGATCGACGACGACGTACGCCTCGTTGCGCGGGTCGTCGTCTGTCGCGGCACCCACATCGGTGCGCGCTCGATCGTGCAGCCGGGGGCGGTGATCGGCGCCGACGGTTTCGGGTTTGCGCCCGAGCGTGGCACGTGGCTCAAGGTGCCCCAGGTCGGCGGCGTGCGCATCGGCGACGACGTCGAGATCGGCGCCAACACCACGATCGACCGGGGGGCCA
>DAOQXO010000028.1:0-27166 GCA_035342635.1 Steroidobacteraceae bacterium | reverse complement strand
CGTATAGCGCACCCCGAAAGGATCCAGCAGCGTGACTTCACCCAAGACGATGTTCGAGAAGATCTGGGACCGCCATGTGGTGGTGCCGGAAACTGCGGACACCCCTGCCGTACTGTTCATCGACCTGCACCTCACCCATGAGGTGACTTCGCCGCAGTCATTCCAGTTGCTGCGTGAACGTGGCCTCAAGGTGCGCCGCCCCGACCTGACCCTGGCGACGATGGATCACTCGACCCCGACCCGCACCAGCCAGGTGTTCGGCGGCGAGCCGATCGCGATCGAATCGGCTGCCAACCAGGTGCGCCAGCTCGAGAAGAACTGCGCCGAGTTCGGCGTCGAGCTGTTCGGACTGCAGGATCCGCGGCGCGGCATCGTGCACATCATCGGCCCGGAGCTCGGCCTCACGCAGCCCGGCAAGACCATCGTCTGCGGCGACAGCCACACGAGCACGCATGGCGCGTTCGGCGCCCTCGCCTTCGGCATCGGCAGCACCGAGGTGGGCCACGTGCTCGCCACGCAATGCCTGCTGCAGCGCCGACCGAAGACGCTGGCGATCGAGATCGCGAACCGGCTCGCGCCGGGCGTGACCGCCAAGGACCTGATCCTCGCGATCATCGGCCAGATCGGCGTTGCCGGCGGCACCGGGCACGTGATCGAGTATCGCGGCGCGGCGATCCGTGCGATGGACATGGAGGCGCGCATGACCATCTGCAACATGTCGATCGAGGCCGGCGCACGGGCGGGCATGATCGCGCCCGACGACACCACCTTCGAGTACCTGTCGGGCAGGCCACGCGCGCCGCAGGGCGCAGCATGGAACGAGGCGCTCGCCGCCTGGCGTGCCCTGCCGACCGACGCCGGCGCGCGGTTCGACGCGAGCGTCGACATCGACGCCGCGACGCTCGAGCCGATGATCACCTATGGCACCAACCCCGGCATGGTGGTGCCGATTTCGGCGACGATTCCGGCACGCGCCGGCGACCCGGTGTTCAACAAGGCGCTCGCCTACATGGGCCTGACCGCCGGTGAGCCGATCAAGGACCAGCCGGTGAACGTGGTCTTCCTCGGCAGCTGCACCAATGGGCGCATCAGCGACCTGCGCGCCGCCGCCGACATCCTTCGCGGCCACAAGGTCGCCAAGGGCGTGCATCTGCTCATCGTGCCCGGTTCGCAGCAGGTACGCCGCGAGGCTGAGAAGGAAGGCCTGGATCGCATCTTCATCGAGGCAGGCGCCGACTGGCGCGAATCGGGATGCTCGATGTGCCTCGGCATGAACGGCGACACGGTGCCGAAGGGCGAGTACGCGGTCAGCACCAGCAATCGCAACTTCGAAGGCCGGCAGGGCGTCGGCGCACGCACCCTGCTCGCAAGTCCGCTGACTGCGGCGGCCTCCGCCATCCGCGGGCGCGTGACCGACCCGCGCGACGTACTGAACGGATAATCGACATGACCCCCATCAGGAAAATCCACTCGCGCACCGTCGTGCTGCCCTCGAGCAACATCGATACCGACCAGATCATCCCCGGCCGCTTCCTGACCACCACGACCAAGCAGGGCCTCGGCAAGCAGCTGTTCGCCGACTGGCGCTACGATGCCGAGGGCAGGCCGAAACCCGACTTCGTGCTGAACCAGCCGGCCGCACAGGGCTGCGAGATCCTGGTTGCGGGCCGCAACATCGGTTGCGGCTCATCGCGCGAGCACGCGCCCTGGGCGCTGCTCGACTACGGCATTCGCGCCGTCGTCAGCACCGAGATCGCCGACATCTTCCGCAACAATTCGCTGAAGAACGGCCTGCTGCCCGTGATCGTCGACGAGACGACGCACCAGTGGCTGATCGCGAACCCTGGCGCCGAGGTCACCGTCGACCTCGAGGCCTGCACCATCACGCTACCGACCGGGGCCGCAGTCAACTTCCCAATCGACGCCTTCTCGCGCTACTGCCTGATGAATGGCGTCGATGAGCTCGGCTTTCTGCAGTCGCAGGAGGCCGCGATCGCCGCCTACGAGCGCAGCCACGCATGAAGGCCCGGATCGCCGTCCTCGGCGGCGACGGCATCGGTCCCGAAGTCGTCGCGGAAGCCGTGCGCGTGCTCGAGGCGCTGGCGCAGAGCCACGGCCATGAACTGGCGCTGACTCCCGCGCCCTTCGGCGGCGCCGCCATCGACGCGCACGGTGATGGCCTGCCGCCCGCAACACTCGATCTGTGTCGCGAGGCCGATGCCGTGCTGCTCGGCGCGATCGGCGGACCGAAGTGGAGCTCGCCCGACGCGAGGCTGCGCCCCGAGACGGCGCTGCTGCGCCTGCGACGGGAACTCGGTGTCTACGCCAACCTGCGCCCGGTGGCCGTGCACCCTGCGCTGCGTGACGCCTCGCCGCTCAAGGCGGGCGTCGTCGACGGCGTCGATTTCATTTTCGTGCGCGAACTCACCGGCGGCATCTACTTCGGCGAAAAGCACCGCACCGAGACCGAGGCGACCGATGTGTGCACCTACACGGTGGCCGAGATCGAGCGCATCACGCGCACGGCAGGTGCCCTGGCCCGCGCGCGTCGCAAGTCCATCGTGTCGATCGACAAATCGAACGTGCTCGAGACCTCGCGCCTCTGGCGCGCCGTGGCCGGCCGCGTGATCGCAGCCGAATTCCCTGACGTAGCGCTGGAGCACATGCTGGTCGACGCCGCGGCGATGCACCTGATCCGCCGCCCGCGCGACTTCGACGTGCTGCTCACCGAAAACATGTTCGGCGACATCCTGACCGACGAGGCGTCGATGCTGGCCGGATCGCTCGGCGTGCTGCCGTCGGCTTCGCTGGGCGAGGGTCGCCGCGGTCTCTACGAGCCGATCCATGGCTCTGCGCCCGACATCGCGGGCCGGGGCATCGCCAATCCCGTCGGCACGATTCTGTCGGCGGCGCTGCTGCTGCGCCATTCGCTGGGGCTCGAGGCCGAGGCCGCCGCCATCGAAGCGGCGGTCAGCGCCGCGCTCACCGTCGGCGCGCGCACCGCCGATATCCTCGGCCCGGGCGACAAGGCGCTCTCGACGCGCGCGATGGGCCAGGCCGTACTGGACGCGCTCGCCGCTCAGCGCTGAGCGGCGAGTGCCAGCGCGCGCGCGAGGTCGCCGCGCAGGTCCTCCAGGTCCTCGATGCCCACCGACAGGCGCAGCAGGCCGTCGACGAGGCCCGCCGCGGCGCGCGCCTGCGGCTCCATCGCGGCGTGGGTCATCGTTGCCGGATGCGCGATCAGGCTTTCGACACCACCGAGCGATTCGGCGAGCGAGAACAACTCGAGCCCCCCGACGAACTTCCTCACCGCCTCGGTACCGCCTTCGAGCTCGAGCGACACGATGGCACCGAAGCCGCGCTGCTGGCGTCGGGCGAGCTCGTGCCCCGGATGCGTCGCGAGCCCCGGGTAGTACACCTTCGCGATCCCCGGCTGCTCCGCGAGCCATGCGGCGAGGCCCTGCGCATTGCGCTCATGCACGGCGAGGCGTGCGTGCAGCGTGCGCAGCCCCCGAAGCGTGAGGAAGCTGTCGAACGGTGAGCCGGTGAGCCCGAGGCAGTTGGCCCACCAGGCGAGCTGCTGCGCGAGTTCCGCCGTGCGTGCGATGACCGCGCCACCGACCACGTCGCTGTGCCCGTTGATGTACTTGGTCGTCGAGTGCACGACGAGGTCGGCGCCGAGAGCGATCGGCTGCTGCCAGGCCGGCGACAGGAAGGTGTTGTCGACGGCGACCAGGGCGCCGGCGCGGCGAGCTCGCGCCGCGAGTTCGGCGATGTCGGAGATGCGCAGCAGCGGATTGCTCGGCGTCTCGATCCACAGCATCGCAAAGGGCGTGGCGAGCGCGGCATCGACCGCGGCGGCATCGCCGAAATCGACGAAGTCGACGCGCAGCTCGCCGCGCCGTTGCCAGGCCGTGAACAGGCGGAAGCTGCCACCGTAGCAGTCGTGCGGTGCGACGATGCGCGCACCCGCAGGTAGCAGGTGGCCGACGACGGTGATCGCCGCCATGCCGGTCGCCGTGACGACGGCGCCCGCGCCGCCTTCCAGGTCCGCGAGTGCGTCGGCCAGCAGGTCACGGGTCGGATTGCCGGATCGCGTGTAGTCATACGCGCGCTTGTCGTCAAAGCCGCGAAATGCGAACGTCGACGTCAGATGGATGGGCGGCACGACTGCGCCCGTGGCGTCGTCGGTTTCGAGGCCTGCGCGCACTGCGCGGGTATTTTCTGCAAAGCGATCGGTCACGCTGGACTCCCGGTGAGATCTGCGAACGCGGGCCGCAGCAGTGCGGCCTCCTTGAGAAAGGCATCATGGCCGTACACGGAGGAGATCTCGTGCAGCCGCGCGTGCTCGAGGCGCGCAACGAGACGACGCATGTCGCTCACCGGCACCAGCTGGTCCTCGCGCACGGCGACCGCGGTGGTCGGCACGAAGATCCGGCTGGTGTCGACGCGATGCAGGTCGATCGACTCCGACAGGCACAGGAACGATTCGGTCGAATGGCGCGCGGCGTACTCCGCGCCGCGCGCGAACAGGTACTCCTCGACCGGAAACACGGCGACCTCGGTATCGGTACGCGGTGCACCGCTAAAGCGCGCGGCGAACTCTTCGGGGCTGCGGTACGTCGCCATCGCCAGTGCGCGCGCAATCTCGACGCCCTCGCCCGCCTGGCCGCAGCGCGCCGCAAAGCGCATCACCCGCCGCTGCACGCTGCGCCAGGCGGTCGCCATCGGGTGTGCCCGGTCGGCGGCACTGACGACGATCAGCCGCCCGACGCGCTCGGGATAGCGCTCCGCGAAGGCGAGCGCCACCATTCCGCCGTAGGAGGCGCCGACGATCCCGTGCAACGCCGTCACGCCGAGGTGATTCAGCAGCCGCAGCAACGCGTCGGCCTGGTCATAGGTGGAGATGCGAGGAAAGGCTTCCCCGGGGCGCGGACCGCTCGATTCACCGCTGCCGCCGAGATAGTCGAACGACAGTAACCGCAGCTGCGCCGCATCGAGTGCGCAACCCGGGCCCACCACGCCGTTCCACCAGCCATTGTCGCCGTAGACCCGTCGATGGGCCGAAATGCCGCCCAAAGCGGCGACGATCGGCGCGCCTTCCGCACCCTCGAGCCGCCAGGCGACGCTGGTGCCCTGCAGCATACCGCCGTGGTACAGCGCCACCTCGCCCGGGATCACCAGCACCCCCTCGCGCATCACCATGCGCGGGCGCGCGTCGGAGGCGGCAGTGTCTGCGGCGGCCTGGCCTGGATCGATTCTTTCCGGATGCTCCATCTCGAGTGCCTCTTTCCACGCATCGGCACTCCTGCGGCGAGCACCCGCAGCTAGCGGGGTGTCCGGCATCCATCCGGCGGGTCCTGCGACCTGCCGGCTCTGCCGACCGCTCATCTCACGGCGCTGGCGCGACCGCAGGAGTTGGCACCGGGCGAACGGGTTGGGTTCGCTGGTTGCCCCGGCGTCCAAGGGCCTGTCCCTCAGCCGGTCTCGATGAGTGCCGCGCAGTCTAGGGGTTGCCTCTGCAAGCGGTCAAGGACGCCCGCTTCCATCGCCGCCCGGCATGTGCTATCGTGCTAACACGTTAATACATTAGCACAGGCCATGAAACTGCACCAGAACCTTTCCGCCAGGCAGGAAGCCCAGTACGAGCGCAATCTTTATGCCGCCGTGCTCACCTTGCGTACGCCCGAGGAGATGCGCGCCTTCTTTCGTGACCTGTGCACCCCGGCCGAGATAGAAGCAATGGCCGACCGCTGGGCGGTGGTCGAGTGCCTGCACCGCGGCCTGCCCTATCGGGAGATCCATCGCATCACCGGGGTCAGCATCACGACGATCGGGCGCGTCGCGCGCTACCTGACCGAGGGCAACGGCGGCTACGCCACCGCCGCGCAGCGCCTGCATGGATAAGGATACGCGCCTCAAACTCGCGGTGCAGAAGTCCGGGCGCCTCACCGACCCGTCGCTCGACATCCTGGCGCGCTGCGGCCTGAAGCTCTCGCGTGGCAAGGACCAGCTCGTCGGCTTCGGCGAGAACATGCCGCTCGACGTGCTGTTCGTGCGCGACGACGACATCCCCGATCTCGTGCAGGAGGACGTCTGCGACCTCGGGCTCGTGGGCCTCAACGTCATCGAGGAGAAGCGCCTCGCGCTCGCCGCGCGCGGCGTCGAGGCAAACTTCGAATCGCTGCGCACGCTCGACTACGGTCGCTGCCGCCTGTCCATCGCGGTGCCGGAGGGCACGCCCTACGCGGGCGCTCGCTCGCTCGAGGGCAAGCGCATCGCGACCACCTATCCGCACCTGCTCAACCGCTTCCTGACCAGCCAGGGCGTGCGAGCGAACGTCGTCACACTATCGGGCGCCGTCGAGATCGCTCCGCGTCTCGGCCGTGCCGACGCGATCTGCGACCTCGTGTCGACCGGCTCCACGCTGGCCGCGAATCACCTCGTCGAAGCCGAGACGGTGCTCGAGAGTCACGCGGTCCTGATCCGCACTCCGGTCGCCCTCGCACCCGTGAAGAACGACTGGGTCGAGCGCCTGCTGATGCGTATCGACGGCGTGCAGCAGGTGAAGGAAAGCAAGTACATCATGCTGCACGCGCCGCGCGCGGCACTGCCGGAGATCCGCCGGCTGCTGCCGGGGAGCGAGTCGCCGACCATCATCCCGCTCGAGGGTCACCCCGACCGGGTGGCGATCCACGCAGTGTGCCGCGAGAACGTGTTCTGGGAAACGCTCGAGGGACTGAAGGCGGCCGGCGCGAGCGCCCTGCTCGTGCTGCCGGTGGAGAAGATGCTCGCGTGACGGACATCCCGATCCATGACTGGTCCGGGCTGGATGCCGCGGGTCGCGCGCGGGTGCTCGCGCGACCGCACCCGGAGGTGGGCGACACGATACACGCGGAGGCGCGTGCGATCGTCGATGCCGTGCGCGGCGGCGGCGACGAGGCCGTGCGCCGTTTCACCTCGCGCTTCGATGGCGTGCCGCCCGAGCGCCTCGCGACACTCGCCGCGACGCCGGCGGAATTCGCGGCCGCCCGTGGCGAACTCGGCGCGGCGCAGATCAGGGCACTCGAGCGCGCCATCGCCAACGTCGAGAGCTTCCATGCGGCGCAACGCCCCGCGGCGCTGTCGGTCGAGACGATGCCGGGCGTGCGCTGCGAACGGGTCGTACGCCCGATCGGCTCGGTCGGCCTGTATGTGCCGGCGGGGTCCGCACCCCTGCCGTCGGCGGTCATCATGCTGGCCGTGCCTGCGCGCCTTGCGGGCTGCCCGCAACGCGTGCTGTGCAGTGCGCCCGATCGCGCTGGCCGCGTGAATGCGGCCGTGCTGGTCGCCGCGCAGTTGTGCGGCATCGACACGGTATTCCGCATCGGTGGCGCTCAGGCGATCGCGGCCATGGCCTACGGCACGGCGAGCGTGCCCAAGGTCGACAAGATCTTCGGGCCTGGCAACGCCTGGGTGACGGCGGCCAAGCAACTCGTCGCGGGCGATCCCGCCGGCGCCGCGCTCGACCTGCCGGCCGGCCCCTCGGAGGTGCTGGTGATTGCCGACGGAACTGCCCGCGCGGACTTCGTCGCCGCCGACCTGCTCGCGCAGGCCGAGCATGACCCGCTCGCACAGGCCGTGCTGGTCACCGATTCACGGCATCTCGCCGGGGAAGTCGTCGCCGCAATCGGCAGGCAACTGCCGCAACGATCGCGCCAGCGTATCCTCGCGGCTTCCCTGCAGAGCACGCGCATCATCCTGGTCGAGGACATCCGCACCGCAATCGCCGTATCGAATGCCTACGCGCCGGAGCACCTGTTGCTGCAGGTCGATGCGCCGCGGCGCTGGCTCGACGCAATCGACTGCGCCGGCTCGGTGTTCGTCGGGCCCTGGTCGCCCGAGCCGATCGGCGACTACTGCTCTGGTGCCAATCACGTGCTGCCCACCTACGGCTATGCGCGCGCATGCAGCGGACTGTCGCTGCAGGATTTCACCAAGCAGATCACCGTGCAGGAGCTGACGGCCGCCGGTCTCGCGGCGCTCGGGCCCACCGCATCGACGCTGGCGCAGCTCGAAGGCCTCGATGCTCATGCCGCCGCCGTCGATCTGCGCCTCGCCGCGCTGGGTCCCGGCGCATGAGCGACCCGCTCGCACTCGCGCGTCCCGAAATCCGCGCGCTCGAGGCGTATGAGCACGCCGCGTGGCAGCCGGGCCTCGCGCGGCTGCACGCCAATGAAGTGCCGTGGCGCGGGCCGGCCGATCGCTCGATTGCGGGACTCAATCGCTATCCGGAGCCGCACCCCGATGCGCTGGCGACGCAGCTCGCGGCCCTGTACGGCGTGCCGGCGCAGTGCGCCCTCGCCTGCCGAGGCAGTGACGAGGCGATCGACCTGCTGGTGCGCACCTTCTGCACCGCCGGTCGCGACGCCGTGCTGGTCTGCCCGCCGACCTTCGGCATGTACGCGGTCGCCGCACGCATCCAGGGTGCGGCGGTCATCGCCGTGCCGCTCGCCAGGGACAGGAGCTACGCGCTCGATGTCCCCGCGATCGAGGCGCGACTCGCGGACGGCAACGTCAGACTCGTGTTCCTCTGCTCCCCCAACAACCCGACCGGCAACCTGATGGCCGCGGACGACGTGCGACGTGTCATCGCGACGGCGCGCGGGCGGGCGCTGGTCGTAATCGACGAGGCGTATGCCGAGTTCGCGGCCGGGAACAGCTGGGCACACATCATCGGGGCCGAGCCGCATGCCGTCATCCTGCGCACGCTGTCGAAAGCCTGGGGGCTCGCTGGTGCGCGCATCGGCACGCTGCTCGCCGACGAGCGCATAGTCGGCCTGCTGCGCAAGGTGATTCCCCCCTATGCCATCGCGCAACCCTGCATCGAAGCGGCCGAGGCGGCGCTTGCACCGACGCAGCAGCGGGTCGCGCGCGAGTGGGTGGCGGCGATCGTCGCGGAACGCGAGCGGCTCCAGGCGGGCCTCGCCGCGCTGCCCTGTGTCACGAGGATCTGGCCGAGCGCCGCCAACTTCCTGCTGGTCGAATTCGACGATGCGGCCCGCGCCCGGGCACGTGTGCAACACGCGGGACTCCTTGTGCGCGATTTCAGCGATCGCCCCGGACTCGGCCAGGCGCTGCGCATCACGGTTGGCAGCCCGGAGCAGAATGACCAATTGATCGGGAGTCTCGCATGCTGAGCCCTCAGGCCATGCTCTTCATCGACCGCGACGGCACGCTGATCGAGGAGCCGCCCGACGAGCAGGTCGACTCGCTCGAAAAAGTGAAGTTCCTGCCCGGCGTGTTCGCGGCGCTCGCCGCGCTGCGCGAACACGGCTACCACCTTGCGATGGTGACGAACCAGGACGGCCTCGGCACGCCGAGCTTTCCGCAGGCGAGTTTCGAGTTGCCGCAGCGCTTCGTGATCGACACCTTCGCCAGCCAGGGTGTCCACTTCGACGCGGTGTTCGTCTGTCCGCACCTGCCGCGCGACTCCTGTGAGTGTCGCAAGCCGCGCACCGCGCTGGTCGACGCCTACCTGCGCGAGCGGCCGATCGACCTCGCGGCAAGTGCGGTGATCGGTGATCGCGAGAGCGATCTCGAATTCGCGGCCAACCTCGGCGTGCGCGGCCTGCGCGTGCGCGTCGACGGCAGCGCAGACGAAACGTGGCCCGCGATCGTGCGCGAACTCACGGCGCGGCGGGCACGCGTCGAGCGCAGCACGCGCGAGACCACGATCAGCGTCGCCGTCGATCTCGACGCCACCGGGCCGGTACGCGCCTTGACCGGGATCGGCTTCTTCGACCACATGCTCGAACAGATCGCCAAGCACGGCGGCTTCTCGCTCGAGCTCGAGTGCCAGGGAGACCTGCACGTGGACGAACACCACACGATCGAGGATTGCGCACTCGCACTCGGCGCGGTGCTGCGCCAGGCGCTCGGCGACAAGCGTGGCATCGGCCGCTACGGGTTCCTGCTGCCGATGGACGAAGCGCGCGCGCAGGTCGCGATCGACCTGTCGGGCCGCGCGTACGCGGTCTTCGAAGGCCGTTTCGGCCGCGACCAGGTCGGTGGCCTGCCGAGCGAACTGGTGCCGCATTTCTTCCGTTCGCTGGCCGACAGCCTGGGCGCCTCGATCCACGTCAGCGTGACCGGCGAGAACACGCACCACATGATCGAGGCCTGCTTCAAGGGTGTCGGCCGCGCGCTGCGCCAGGCGCTGCGCCGCGAGGGTGCCGACCTGCCGAGCACGAAGGGAGTGCTGTGAGCGCCGATGTCGCGATCGTCGACAGCGGCGGGGCCAATCTTGCGTCGCTGCAGTTCGCGCTCGAGCGCCTCGGGGCACGCGGCACGATCACGGCGAGCCCCGCCGAGATACGCAGTGCCCCGCGGGTGATCCTGCCGGGAGTGGGCGCCGCCGGGGATGCGATGCAACGCCTGCGCAGCGCGGGACTCGACACGGTCCTGCCCGGACTCGCCCAGCCGGTACTCGGCATCTGCCTCGGCATGCAGCTGCTCTACGAGCGCACCGAGGAGGGCGACACAACCTGCCTCGGCATCGTGCCGGCCGCGGTGCATCGCCTGCATCCCGCGCCCGGACTGCCCGCGCCGCACATGGGATGGAACCGGGTCCGCGCGCGCCGCACGACTGGCCTCCTCGACGGTATCGCCGATGGCGAGCATTTCTACTTCGTGCACGGCTACGCCGCGTCGGTGACCCCCGATACGATCGCGACGACCGACTACGGCAGCGAGCTCACTGCCATCGTGCAGCGACGCAATTTCCTCGGCACGCAGTTTCATCCCGAGCGCTCCGGCACGGCCGGCGCCCGTGTCCTGCAGAATTTCCTCCGTGGAGCATCATGCTGCTGATCCCCTCGATCGACCTGCGCGGCGGCCGCTGCGTGCGCCTGCACCAGGGCAACTTCGACGCCGAGAAGGCCTATGACGCCGATCCCGCGCAGCTGCTGGCGCAGTACGCCGGCTACGGCGCGCGCTGGCTGCACATCGTCGATCTCGACGGTGCGCGCGACGGCCTGCTCGCCAATCGCGCGCTGGTGCTCGCGCTCGCCGCAGAACGCCGCCTGCACCTGCAGGTCGGCGGCGGCGTGCGCACGTGCGCGGTCGTCGATGACCTGTTCGAGAACGGTGTCCAACGCGTCGTGATCGGCAGCGCGGCCATCGAGCGCCCCGTCGACGTCCGCGATTGGTTCCGCCGCTACGGACCCGAGCGCCTGTGTCTCGCATTCGACGTGCGCGACGCCGACACTGACGCACCGATCGTGCAGACGCGCGGCTGGGTGCGAGACTCGGGCGTCAGCCTGTGGCGTGCGGTCGAGAGCTTCGAGCCCTGCGGGCTCGAGCACGTGCTGTGCACGGACGTCGCGCGCGACGGCGCCCTTGCCGGCCCGAACCTCGGGTTGTACGCCGAGGCACAGCGCCGCTTCCCGCAGATCCGCTGGCAGGCATCAGGCGGGGTACGCGACGCCGCCGATCTCGCCGCGCTCGCGCAACTCGGCGTCAGCGCGGCGATCAGCGGCAAGGCCCTGCTCGAGAAGCGCATCGACCCGACGGAGCTGCAGCCATACTTTCCCGCCGCATAATCCCCTGCCTCGACGTGCGTGACGGCCGCGTCGTCAAAGGCGTACGCTTCCGCGGCCATGAGATCGTCGGCGAGATCCTCGAACTCGCCGCGCGCTACCGCGACGAGGGCGCCGATGAGATCGTCTTCTATGACATCACCGCGAGCCCCGAAGGCCGCTCGGTCGACCGTAGCTGGGTAGAGCGCGTCGCACGCGTACTCGACATCCCGTTCTGCGTCGCGGGCGGCATTCGCAGTATCGCCGACGCCGAGTCCGTGCTCGGCGCCGGCGCCGAGAAGATTTCGGTGAACTCCCCCGCACTCGCGGATCCCGCACTGATCGACCGTCTGGCCGCACGCTTTGGCTCCCAATGCGTCGTGGTCGGCATCGACAGCGAGACCACCGCGAATGGCTACCGCGTCTACGCGCTCACCGGCGATCCGGACCGCTCGCGCGATTCGGGCCGCAGTACACTTGATTGGGTACGCGAAGTGCAGGACCGGGGAGCCGGCGAGATCGTACTCAATTGCATGTCGAACGATGGCGTGCGTCGCGGCTACGACATCGCGCAGCTTGCGGCCGTGCGCGCGCTGTGCGACGTCCCGCTGGTCGCCTCGGGCGGCGCCGGCGCCATCGGGCACTTCACCGCTGTGTTCCGCGACGCGGGCGTCGACGCGGCTCTCGCCGCGAGTGTCTTTCATTCCGGCGCGATCGGCATCGCAGAGCTGAAGGCCGCACTGGCGGCCGAGAACATCGAGGTTCGGCAATGAGTTTCTCGAAAGCGGATATCGTGACGATCGCCTTCGATCAGCGCGACGGCCTCGTGCCGGCCGTCGTGCAGGATGCCGACGGCGGTGGCGTGCTGATGCTCGGCTACATGAATTCGGCCGCGCTGCAGGCAACGCTCGATCGCCAGCGCGTCGTGTTCTGGAGCCGCAGCCGCAAACGGCTGTGGGAGAAGGGTGAAACCTCGGGTCACACGCTCGAGCTGGTCGACGTGCTCGCCGACTGCGACCAGGACACGCTGCTCGTGCTCGCACGACCGCGCGGACCGGTGTGCCACACGGGTTGCCGCACGTGCTTCGGCGAGCGCCCGCCGGGTGCCGCCGAGCGGATCGCGTTCCTCGCGACGCTCGAGCGGCTGGTCGACCAGCGCATCGCGGACCGCCCCGAGGGCAGCTATACGGCACGATTGCATGCCGCGGGACCGAGGCGTGTGGCGCAGAAGGTCGGCGAGGAAGGCGTCGAGGTGGCGCTCGCCGGCGCGTCCGACGAGCCGCAGGCGCTGGTCAGCGAGGCCGCCGACCTGCTCTACCATCTGCTCGTGCTGCTGCGCAGTCGCGAGGTATCGCTCGATCAGGTCATCACCGAGCTGGCGGCCCGGCACGCCTCAAAACAGTAGTTCCTCGGCCGGCGCGCGCAGGTTGTACGACGAACTCATTACGTGCCCATAGGCGCCGGCGGTAGCCAGCAGCAGCACATCCCCTTCCTGCGTAGGCGGAAGCAGCCGGTCGTGGCCCAGCACGTCCGCGCTCTCGCAGATGGGACCCACGACATTCACGATATCGGTCGCCGGCGTATCGAGCCGTGTCAGGTTGACGATCTCGTGGTAGGCGCCGTACAGGGCAGGCCGCAGCAGTGAATTCATGCCGGTCGCGATGCCGACATAGCGCACTTCGTCCTTCTGCTTGGTCTGCGTCACGCGCGCGAGCAGCACGCCCGCCGCCGCGACGAGGTAGCGGCCGGGTTCCAGCCAGATCTCGAGCCCTGGGTGGGCGCTGCGCACTTCGCCGAGTACCGCATCGAGGCGCGCGAGATCGAGCGGCGGCCGGTCGCTGTGGTCCGGCACGCCGAGGCCGCCGCCGACGTTGATCGTGCGCACATCCGGGTGGCGCGCGGCAAGTTCCGCCAGCAGCAGCGCCGTGTGCCGCCAGCTCTCGACGTCGAACACGCCGCTGCCGGGATGCGCATGCAGGCCGACGATGCGCGCACCCGCCGCACCCGCCAGGCCTGCAACCTCGGCCAGTCCCTCGACCGGCACGCCGAACTTCGCATGCGCGCCCGCCGTGCGCACATGGTGATGGTGGCCGCGACCCGTGCCGCTGTCGATACGCACGTACAGGTCGCGACCCTTGAAGAGCGCGGACCAGTGGCGCAGGGCGTAGGGGCTGTCGATCGTCAGATGCACGCCGGCATCGAGCGCCCAGGCGTACTCGTCGCGCGAGGCGAAATTCGGCGTGTACAGGATCTGTTCCGGCAGGATGCCCGGCACGTGCGTGCGCACATGCTCGATCTCGCCGCGTGACACGCACTCGATGCCGAGTCCCGCGGCATGGATTCGTCGCAGCAGCTCCGGATGGCAGTTCGCCTTCATCGCATACCAGACGCGCGCGACCGACCCGAGCGCCTTCAGCGAATTCGCGGCACGTTCGACACTGGTGACGTGGTAGACGTACGCCGCGTCGCGTGAGCCGAGCGCCGCGAGCAGCGCATCGCGCTCCTCATGCCACCATGGCAGAACTGCCCGCGCCTCGCCGCCATCGGATTGCGCGAACAGCTGCTCCCAGGTCGGGCCGAGCACCGGGTCGGCATGCACCGGCTGCACCAGCAGTTCGTGCAACTGGTTCACGAGCCTGTCGGCCTGGCTCTCGTCGACGACGAAGGTGAAGTTCAGGTCGTTCGCGGCCTGGCTGACGAGGTAGATCTGCTGGTCCTCGAAAAGGTTGAAGGCATCGCCGAGCCGATGCAGGATGCCGCGGATGTTGCGCCCGACGAGACTCACCGATGCGCATGGGCCGATGACCCTCACGCGACACAGCTCCGAGAGCGCCTCGACAAGTGCGCTGACGACATCCCCGTCCAGGGTATTCGCCGCCGGGTCGAGCGACACGGTCACGTTCGTCTCCGAAGTGGACACGAGGTCGACCGAGAGACCCTGCGCCTTGAAGACCTGAAATGCGTCGGCGAGGAAGCCGACCTGGTGCCACATGCCCGGGCTGTCGAGCGATACGAGCGTGATGCCTTTCTTGACGCAGACGGCCTTCACCTGCGCGGCATCGCGGGCCTGCGCGCTGATCAGCGTGCCGACGAGATCCGGGTGGCGCGTGTCATGCACGGAAAGCGGGATCCCGTACTGGCGCACCGGCAGCAGGCAGCGCGGGTGCAGGACCTTCGCGCCGCTGGTGGCGATTTCCTGTGCCTCGTCGTAGTGCAGCGACTTCAGCAGCCGGGCGGCCGGCGTGGTGCGCGGGTTGGCGCTGAACATGCCCGGCACATCGGTCCAGATCTCGAGCCGCTGCGCGCCCAGCTTGGCGGCGAAATACGCCGCGGAAGTATCCGAACCGCCGCGACCGAGGAGCACGGTATGGCCGTCGGAGTCGCTCGCGATGAAGCCCTGCGTGATGCACACCGGCGCACCACTGCCCAGGTCGCGCGCGAGCGCAGCATCGGGCGCGAAATCGCAGGTCGCGGACAACACTCGCGCACGCGCGCTGGCGCCCTCGCGCCCGGCGGCGCGCAGCATGCGACGCGCGTCGGCCCATACGACATCGAGCCCCTGTGCACGCAGGTAAGCCGCGCCGAGTTCCGTCGCCATCAGTTCACCCGTAGCCATCACGCGCGCGCGGGTACGGTCGCTGACTTCGCCCACGAGTGCGACGCCCGAGGCGAGCTGGCGCAGTTCGGCCAGGTTTCTCTGCAGGCCTTCCGGCACAGCGACCCCCAGGTCCGCGGCGAGCGCGTGATGACGCGCCTCGATGTCGGCGATGATCTCCGCGTGCGTGCCCTGCAGCGCCGCCTCGAGCAGTGCCGCGAGGCGATCGGTGATGCCGCTCAGGGCGGAGTGCACGAGCAGCACGCGCGAGCCGTCGGCCGCACGCCGGCGCACGATCTGCGCAATGCGCTGCCAGTTGGGGGCCGTGGATACGCTCGTGCCGCCGAACTTCAGCACGATCCAGGGAGCATCGACCTGCGTCGTCATCATGTGCCTCGCTGCGGGCCGCGTAACATGGCGCGGACCGGAAACCGCCGGGTGGACGCGGCGCCCGGGCGGGCGTCAGGCGTCGTCTTCGAAGATGTCGCGCAGGTCCTTCTCGAGACGGCGATCGGCCAGCACTTCCTCGAGCCGGCTCCACGCGGCCTTGCCACGCTTGCCCGGCTGCGTACGTGAACGCTTGTCGACCTTGTCGAGCATGCGGTCATATTCCGTGCCGTCTTCGGCCGGAGCTTCACCGAGAAACTCGTCGTCCAGATCGAAGCTCTCGTTATCGCGTTCGCTGACGGCCATTGCCTGCAATAAAAATTAAGTTAATCAAGGATTTATGCGCACATTGCGTGCACAGCGAGACGCGCACTATAACGAATCCGCACCGGCTTTCAAGTCCGTGATTTTCAGGGCAATCGGGCCGTATCCCGCACGACCACCGGGGCCCCGCGGGACAGTCCCAGCCCCTCCGCGGCGCTCTGCTCGGCCCGGGCGATCTCGACGACGCCGAACGAATTGACGAGGGCGAGGTACTCGCCCGGCTTGACGTCCCCGTAGGTGCGCAGCAGCGGCCAGGAATGGTTGGCGGCATAGACACGGGGTGAGCCCATGCGCACGACCCAGTGCGCATCGATGTTGGTGATCAGGTTGCCGAAGTGGTCCAGCGTGATGACGACACCGTGCACCGCGCTTTCATCGCCGCTCGCCTCCTCCACCCAGGACGGCACCAGCACATCGACCGGGCTGCCGAGATCCTCCGGCCGGCAACGGCCGGCCGCGAGTTCCGCCGCGAGCGGCGCGAAGATGTCGCGACCGTGGAAGGTCGCACTCGGCCGCGTGACACCGAACCTCGCGAGCGCCTGCAGATCGACTTTCACGATGCGCGCATCCTCGCGCGCCCCCACGACGGGCGCGAGCAGGCCGTTGTCGGGCGCGAGGAACACGTGCCCGTCGACGCTCACCGCGATGATGTCGCGCCCGGTGCCAACGCCGGGATCGACGACCGCAACGTGCACCGTACCGGTCGGGAAATACTGGTACGCGCGCGTCAGCCAGAAACCGGCTTCCGCCGGCCAGTGCACCAGGATCTCGTGCGTGAGGTCGACGATACGGGCCGTCGGCAGACGCCCGTAGATGCGCCCCTTCATGACGCCGACGAAGGGTCCCTTGTGACCGAAATCAGTCGTGATCGTAATGACGCCTGGGGCCTGCATGTGCGCTTCCGGCCGAGTGCTAGACTCGCGCACCATGTCGCGGACCACTGATGCTGTCAACGTGCACGCTGGCGGGGCACGATCACTGCCCGTTCTGCTCGCGCTCGGTGGCTGCTTTGCGTTGAGTGGACTTGCAGCCCTCGTTTACCAGACGGCCTGGACGCGCGAGTTCGCCCTCGTGTTCGGCACGTCGGAACTCGCGGTCGCCACGGTACTGGCCGCCTACATGGGTGGCCTCGCGCTCGGCGCGGCACTGGTCGACCGGCTGCTGCCGCGGATCGCGCGCCCGGTACTCACCTATGCGGTACTCGAACTCGGCATCGGGCTGAGCGCCGTCGTGCTCGTGCCGCTGCTGCTGCTCGCGAGCAGCCGGCTCCTCGATGTGCTGTTCGGCGGGCAGCCCGCGCCGCCGTCGAGCGAGCATGGTGCGCTCTCCTGGTATTACCTGGCGAGCGCCTTCGTCGTGCTGGCCGTGCCGGCGACGCTGATGGGCGCCACTCTGCCGCTGCTCGCGCGCCACGCCGTGCACACGGAGCAGGAAATCGGCCGGCGCATCGGCCTGCTGTATGCCGCCAACACCGCGGGCGCCGTGGGCGGCGCGCTGCTCGCGGCATTCTGGCTGCTGCCGACCTTCGGCCTGCGCGCGGCGATCTGGATCGCTGCCGCGATCAACGGACTAGTTTTCCTGATCGCCTCCGGCATCGCACGCCTTGCCCCGGCGCGCAGCCGCCCCGATACGGCCACCCGCACCGCATCGCCAACCCGCGATGCAGCGCAGTGGGTCCTGCCGTTGATGCTGCTCTCAGGCGCCGTGACTTTCCTGAACGAAGTACTGTGGACGCGGATGCTGAGCCACGTGGTCGGCAGCAGCATTCACGCATTCGGCGTGATGGTCGCGAGCTTCCTCACCGGCATCGCGCTCGGCGGCGGTGTCGCCGCATGGTTTGCAACCACCCGTGAGCGCTCGACGCGCCTGTTCATCGCCTGCGAATTCGGCGTGGCGCTGTCGGCCGCGGGGGCATTCCTGCTCGTCGATCGCTACGTGCCCGCCCAGGCCGGCCTCGCCGGCAATGCGTTTTTCGGCTTCTTCCTGCTGCTGCCGCTCACGCTCTTTATCGGCGCCACCTATCCGTTCGCCGTGCGCATGCTCGCCCACGGCCCCGACGATGCCGCCGCCGCGAGCGCGCGCGTCTATGCATGGAACACGGTGGGCGCCATTTTCGGCGCAATAATGGGCGGCTTCCTCATCATACCCGCGCTGCGTTACGAGGGCGCCATTCGCGGCGCCGTGATCGCGCGCGCCGCGCTCGCCGCCGCCGCCGCCTGGCTGCTCGCACGACGCCCGCGTGCCCTGCCCTGGTTCGCCACGGCCGCCACGCTGTCGATTGCACTGCTGTTCCGTGCCGATCCGCCGACCCGGCTGCTGCTGACCTCGCCGCTCGACGTGCCGACCGAAGGCGAGCTCCTCTTCTACGAAGTCGGCCGCAGCGCCGACGTCGTCGTGCTCGGCCAGGACGGCGGCCTCGCGCTGCGCACGAATGGGCTGCCGGAGGCGCTGATGGATACGCCGGGGATAGCCCCGCGTTTCAGCGGCGAGTTCTGGATGTCCTCACTCGCGGTGCTGGCGCGCCCGGCGACCGAACGCATGCTGATCGTAGGCTACGGCGGCGGTGTCGTCGTCGAGGGCGTGCCGCCGTCCGTGCGAGCGATCGACGTCATCGAACTCGAACCCGTGGTGATCGAGGCGAACCGTGCCACACGCCAGCTGCGACGCCGCGACCCGCTGCTCGACACCCGCGTCAACATCGTGACCAACGATGCACGCGGCGCGCTGCGGCTCACCGATCGAAGCTACGACGCGATCGTTTCCCAGCCGTCGCACCCGTGGACCGCCGGCGCCTCGCATCTCTATACGCGCGAGTTCATGCAGCTCGCCGCCGATCACCTGACACCCGGTGGCGTCTTCGTGCAGTGGATGAATGTCAGCTTCCTCGACGAGGGACTGCTGCGCTCGCTCACCGCGACGTTGCTCGATGTGTTCGGGGAAGTGCGCATCTACCGCCCCGATCCCAGCACACTCGTGTTCCTCGCCTCGGACGCGCCTATCGACCCGGAAACGCCCCTTGTCGGCAACGGTTATCCGCTGAACCGCGCGCCGCTGCACTACGCACGCTATGGCCTCAACTGCGCGGAAGACCTCGTTGCCGCGCTGGTGGCGGACGCGGCCGGAACGCGGCGACTCGCGGCCGGCGCGCCGCTGATCACTGACGAGCGCAACCGCATGGCCACCTCCAGCGTGCTCGAGCTGGCCCGGGGCATGAGTGCGGACCAGACAGGCCGCGTACTCGCGGAGATCGATCCGCTGCAGCGCCCGGACAGCGCCGTGCACCGGGACCTCCTGCCGCGCCTGTCGACCAGTTACATCGCCCGGCGCCTCTCGACTCACGTCGCCATCGATCCCAGCACTCGCGATCGCATCGCACGCATGGGGACGTTGCTCGGCGATACGCCGCGCGGCGCCTACGTGCGCGCGCTTGGCACGATCCTCGCCGCCGGCAATGAGGCAGGCCTGCGCGCTTTCCGCGAATTCCTCGCGCGCTATCCGGACGACGCCGAACTGCGTTTCGAAACCGTTCGACCCTTTCTGGGCGCGCTTGCGAGCGGCACGGCCAGCCCGGATATCGTCGCGATCGCGGGCGAGTTGCGCGGCGAACCCCGGCTGGTACTGGACGGCATCCGCCACGCCGCCCGCAACGAATGGGACACGCTCGCCGCGCTCGACCCGCAGCTCGCGGCCGTCGGCTGGACCCAGCCGTGGGCCGTCGACGCGCTGCACGTGCGCGTCGACTGGAAAACCCGCGTCGCATCGCCGGAGGTGCGACGCACCTATGGCGAGGAGGCTCTGTCGCTGGTCGATCGCGCGCTGGTCGTACAGCCCACCAGCGCCCTCTACGGCCTGCGCGTCCGCGCCGCGATCAGCGCCGCGCGGCCCGAAGTCCTGGTCGAATCGATCGCGAGTTACGCCCGCTCACTGTCCGCAGCTGCCTCGCAGCGAACCGGCACGCGTCGCACGCTCGAGCAGATGGCGAAGCTGCTCGATGAAGCCGCGCAGCAGTCCCCGGAAAACGCCCCGCGCGCGCGAGCCGTACAGGCGGCCGTGCGCGTCTCGATCGACGCCCTCTAGGTATCCGCGCAACCTGCACGGCCCCATTCGATGACATGGCGTCGCGCGAGCCCGCGCGCCGCATCGCCTTCATCCGCTGTCAGCACCAGCCGATCGCCTTCGAGCCGCCAGGTCCCGACCAGTTGGTCGGCGGCGAGACTCATATGCCGCTCACCTGCGCCGGTTCGAGATGCGCGGTGGAATTGAAGCTCGCGAGGCTGCGTCGCCCTCCCGAGACCAGCAGTTCGCTGATCGAGGCATTGCGCATCGTGCGCATCAACTGCCCCCACGCCGGAGCCGGCGCCTGCAGCAGATCGGATACCAGCAGGGCAATGACACCCGCGGAAGTCACGACCAGCACGTGCTCGCCCTGCCGCAGGTCCGCGCAGGCCTGGTCGAACCACCCGGCGATCCGCTGGCCGAACTGCGCGCGCGTTTCGCAGCCCGGCACTTCGTGTGCACCGCGTCCCCAGGCCTCGAGCAGCTGCAGATAGCGCTCGAGTACTGCGCGCATCGGGGCGCCTTCGCGGTGCTCGAGGACGTGCCGCATGAGGCCGTGGCCCGCACCGCACTCGTCGAGGGCGTCGACTGCCGCGAAGTCGCGCCGCGGCCCGACGAGCCGACGCGCGGTCTCGGCATGGCGTACGCGCGGGCCGACCAACACGCGATCGAACGCCGCGCCCCGGCTCGCGAAGTGGCGGCCAGTCGTCTCGGCCTGCGTGATGCCGAGCGCGGACAGCGCGTCGTAATCTTGGCTGCCGAACGAAGCCTGCGCGTGGCGGACGATGACGAATGTAGCCACTGCGTAACCTTCAGAACCAGTCGCCGGTGAACGTTTCCCAGGTCTCGACATGCCGACCGCGCGGCAAGGGCGTGAAGCGCCCGAATACACCACCCTGGAACACCAGCGGCGCGCCGCCTGCCACTTCACAGCGGGTCACGCTACCTACAATGATCGTGTGGTCGCCGCCGGCGTGCTGCGCCTCGACGAGGCATTCGAGGCGGCAAAGCGCGCCGTCGATGCGCGGCGGGCCGCTCCCGCCGGCGTAGCGCGCCGGAAACTTGCCGGCGGCGCGGCGGGCGAAATGCATCGCCTCATCCTCGTGTTCGAGGCTCAACACGTGCACGGCGAACTCATGGCCGACGGCGAAGGCGTCGAGACTCGTACTGGCGTTCTGCAGGCACCACAGCAGCAGCGGCGGCTCGAGCGACACCGAAGTGAACGAATTCACGGTGACCCCGACAGGCTCGCCGCCGGCCCTGCGACCGGTAACGATCGTGACGCCCGTCGCGAAAAGCCCGAAGGCATCGCGCAAGGCGCGCGAATCGGCTGATGCACTCACAGCAGCACGCCGGCAATGACGGTGATCACAACCACCGCCGCGATGTCGACCAGGAAACCGGTGCGCAGCATCTGGCGCATCGTAATCCTGCCGGTGGCGAACACGATCGCGTTGGGGGGCGTGCCGACGGGCAGCATGAAGCCCGCGGAGGCCGCCATGGCGGCCGGTGCGAGCAGCACAAGGAGCGTTTCCGGATTGCCGGCGGCCATCGTCGCGAGCACCGGCATGAAGGTCGCCGCGGTGGCGGTGTTGCTGTTGAACTCGGTCCATAGAACGATCACGAGCACCACCGCTATCGTCACGGCGAACTGTGGCAAGTGTGCGATGCCGCGCATCGCCACTCCCAGAGTATCCGACAGCGTGCTCGCCTGTATCGCGGCCGCGAGCGCAAGCCCCCCGCCGAAAAGAATCAGCACGTCCCATGGCACCTTGCGCATGGCCTCGGCATCCAGCAGCGCGAGACCGGAACCCGCGCCCGAAGGCACGAGGAACAGTGCGAGGCCGGCGGCGATGGCGATCACCGTGTCAGTCACGCCATGGAGGCCCGGCAGACCCATGAGCCATGGGCGCGAAATCCATAGCACCGCGGTCACGAGCGCGATGAGCGCCACGCGCCGTTCCGGCGGCGACATCGGCCCGAGTTCATGCAGTGCGCGTCGCATGGCATCGCGCGGCAGCGCATCCGGCGGCAGTTCGAAAGGCAGCGCAACGCGCGTCACGATCCACCAGGTCGCCGGCAGCAGCAGGACCACGGTCGGAATGCCGAACGACATCCAGGCCGCGAAGCTGAAGTCGTGGCCGAAGTTCTGCGCCATGAACCCCTGCACCAGTGCGTTGGATGGCGAGCCGATCAGCGTGCCGAGCCCGCCGATCGTGGCGGCATAGGCGACACCGAGCAGCATCGCAGTCGCGAAATTGGCGGTCGCGCGACCGTGATCGCCCGCCGCGACGAGGGCCACGATCGAGCTCGCCACCGGCAGCATCATCAGCGTCGTCGACGTGTTCGACACCCACATGCTGACGAACGCCGTGGCAATCATCACGCCGAGCACGAGCCGGCGCGGATGACTGCCCACGGCAGCGATGATCGCGTAGGCGATGCGCCGATGCAGCTGCCAGCGCTCCATCGCAAGTCCGATCAGGAATCCGCCGAGGATCAGGAAGATGGTCGAGGTCGCATACTGGGTGAGGATCTGCGCCGGCTGCGGTAAGCCGATCAGCGGCACGACCAGCAATGGCAGCAGCGCGGTGACGGACAGGGGCACCGCCTCGGTGACCCACCACAGCGCCATCCATGCGAGCAGGCCAAGCGTCGGCCAGGCAAGTTCGGAGAATCCCGCCGGCGCGGGCAGCAGCACCGTGCACAGAAAGGCCACGGGACCAAGCAGCGCGACTGCGCGGCGCAAGGGCCCGGCTACTCGCGTGATGCCGGGCGTTCGCCCGCCGGGACCGGCGCCACGGCAATCGCCGCGTCATCCGTATCAACATCCGCCTCGACGCCGATCAGTTGCGGCATGCCGTTGCCTGCCTGCAGGATGTCGCGCGCGTGGTCCCAGTGAACGGCCGTGCGGCTGTCCCCGAGTGCCGCATCGAGCATCGCGGCGAACTGTTCTATGTCGATCGCGGCGGTCTGTCCTTCGGCGTCCACCGGCGGATGCGCCTCGAGGTAGACCTCGCCGTCGACGATGGCGACCTTGACCGGCTCGTTGACGAGATAGACCGGCGTGCCCACAGCCACCATGCCGAAGAGTTCTTCGACATCCTCCGGGAACATGCGGATGCAGCCGTGCGTGATCGCCATGCCGACCGCCGCCGGATTGTTCGTGCCGTGGATCAGGTAGCTGCCCCCGCCGATCGCGAGGCGCATCTTGTAGGCACCGAGCGGATTGTCCGGACCCGGCGGCACGACCCTCGGCAGCGGTTCGCCACGCGCGGCGTGCTCCTTGCGCACCGAAGCCGGCGGATACCAGTTGGGGTTCTTCTCCTTCTGGGTGATGCGCGTCCTGCCGAGCGGGGTCTTCCAGTCCATCTTGCCGATGCTGACCGGGTACGTATAAACGAGCGCCGGCTGGCCCTTCTTCGCTTTCGGGAAGTAATAGAGCCGATGCTCCGGCAGGTTGACGACGATGCCCTCGCGGGGTCCGCTCGGCAGGATTCGCTGGCCCGGTAGCAGCACCGCGGTACCCTCGCCCGGCAGCCACGGATCCACGTCCGGGTTTACGCGGCGGATTTCCTCATAGCCCAGGCTGTAACGCCGCCCGAGGTCGATCAGCGTGTCCTCGTACGCGGTCACGATATGCTCTAAGCTACCGAAGAGGGCAGCTCCGGTGGCAGGCAGCTCATAGACGGTCGCGCGCGCGCCTGTCGCGACAATGGCGAAGGCAACGAGCGGCATGGTTCGGAAAAGGCTGGAGCTGGACATGACCATGCCATTCTACAAGAACGCGGAGCATGACCGAATCGGCGCGGAATTTGCCGTGATCGCCGTGCGCGCCGGCGCAGCCATCATGGCCGTGTACCAGACGGATTTCGTCACCCGCATGAAGGCGGATGACACGCCCGTGACCCTCGCCGACCAGCGGGCCGAGGAACTGATCGTGCCCGCGTTGCAGGCTCTATTGCCGGGGGTGCCGGTGATCTCCGAGGAAGCCTGGGACGCCACGCAGCCCGCTCCCGCCCCGCGCGGGCCGTTCGTGCTCGTCGACCCGCTCGATGGCACACGGGAGTTCGTTGCGCGGAACGGCGAATTTACCGTCAACATCGCGCTCATCAGCGACGAATCCCCGATCGCGGGCTGCGTCTACGCACCGGCCATCGGGGAGCTGTATTACGCCGGGCAGCGGGCCTGGTACGGCGGGCAGCCGCCAGGCCCCGACTTTGACGTCGCGCGGGTACAGCCCATCGAGGCGCGCCCCCTGCCCCAGCGCGGCGCAATCGCCCTTGCCAGCCGCTCGCACCGCGACCCGGCCACCGACGCCTTCCTCGCCACGGTGCCACACCTGCGGATCGAATCGGTGGGCTCGTCGCTGAAGTTCTGCCGTATCGCCGCCGGCCGCGCCGATCTGTATGCTCGCTTCGGGCCCACGATGGAGTGGGATGTAGCGGCCGGTCACGCCATCCTGCAGGCGGCGGGCGGCTCGGTGCTCGCGCCGGATGGTGCGACCTTCAAGTACGGCAAGTTCGCAAACGGTTTGCGCAACGGGCCCTTCATCGCACGTGGCCGCGACGTCACGACCTGATCACCGATGCGCATATCCGAAATTTCCGTCCACCGACCGATCCTGGCGCCCGTCATCAGCCTGCTGCTGCTCGTCATAGGCCTGGTCTCGCTCACGCGTCTGTGGGCCACGATCCGCGAGTTCCCCGACATCAATCCACCCATCGTGTCGATCGACACGCGCTACCTCGGCGCATCCGCCGAGATCATCGAGACGAAGATCACCCAGCCGATCGAGGAGCGGGTCGCCGGCCTCGAGGGCATCGAGAAGCTGAAGTCGACCAGCATCGATGGACGTTCGCGCATCAACCTCGAGTTCGACCTCGGCCGTAACGTCGACGCGGCGGCCAACGACGTGCGCGATCGGGTGTCGCGCATCCTCAGTGCCCTGCCTGACCAGGCGGATCCGCCCGAGATCGTCAAGGCTGACAGCAGCGCCCAACCGATCCTCTTCATCAACATGGCCAGCGACAAGATGACCACGCTCGAGCTGAGCGACTATGTCGAGCGCAATGTCGCGGACCGCTTCGCTGCCGTGCCGGGCGTCGCCCGCGTGCAGTTCATGGGCAATCGCCGTTATGCGATGCGCATCTGGCTCGACGCGGAAGCGCTGGCCGCCCGCCGCCTGACCGTCAACGACATCGAGTCGGCACTGCGTCGTGAGAACGTGCAGCTGCCGGCCGGGCGGCTCGAATCGCGCACCCGCGAGTTCGTGCTGAACACCGCCACCGGTCTCACCACCCCGGCCGAGTTCCGCGATCTCGTCGTCGGTCGCAGCCCCGAGGGTTACCTCGTGCGCCTCGGCGAAGTCGCCGAGGTCACGCTCGCCGCCGAGAACGAACGCACCATCTCCCGCACGCTGGGCGTCGCCGGCATCACGATCGGCCTCGAGCCACAGTCCAACGCCAATGCGCTGGCCGTGGCGGCGGCGGCACACGCCGAGGTCGAGGCGATCAATGCCGACCTGCCCGAAGGCACACAGATCGGCACCAATGTCGACCGCTCGGAGTTCATCAAGTCGTCGATGCGCGAAGTGCTGATCGCACTCGGCATTTCGGTGCTGCTCGTGCTGGTCGTCATCTACGCTTTCCTCGGCAGCTGGCGCGCGACCCTGATTCCGGCGGTCACGATCCCGGTGTCGATCATCGGTGCCTGCGCCGCGATCTACGCCATGGGCTTCACGATCAACACGCTGACTCTGCTTGGCATCGTGCTCGCGATCGGGCTCGTCGTCGACGATGCGATCGTGATGCTGGAAAACATCTACCGGCGCATCGAGCGCGGCGAAGCCAGCCTGCTCGCCGCCATCGACGGCAGCCGCGAAATCGGCTTCGCAGTGATCGCCACCACGCTGGTGCTCGCGGCGGTGTTCATGCCGATCTCGTTCCTCACCGGGCGCGTCGGCAGGCTGTTCGGCGAATTCGGTCTGACGCTCGCCGCTTCGATCCTGTTCTCCTGCCTCGTGGCGCTGACCCTGACTCCGATGATGACCGCGCAGCTGTTCCAGAGGGGCGCAGGTCGCAGCCGCATCAGCGAGACGATCGACCGGCTGTTTCATCGGATGAGCGAGCACTATCGCGGCCTGCTCGTGCGCTCGCTCGCCCGGCCGTGGCTCATTGCGGGGGGCGCGCTGGCGGTCTTCGCGGTGGCGATTACGCTGTTCGTGAGCCTGCCCGAGGAAAGCACGCCGCAGGATGATCGCGGCATCGTGCACGTGATGCTGTTCGGCCCGGAAGGCGCATCGCTCGATTACATGGACGACTACGCTGCACGCCTTGAAGCCATTTTCGCGGCCGAGGCCGCGCGTGGCGACGTGGTGCGCTACCAGGTCCGCGTACCGGGCGGCGGTGGCTCGGTCGGCAGTGAAGTGAATCGCACGATGGGCATGGTGGTGCTCAAGCACTGGAACGAGCGCAAACGCAGCGCGCGCGAGATCACCGAATCGATCCAGCGCCAGGTGATGCTGCTGCCTGGCGTACGCGCCAACGTCTCGACGCCGTCGGCGTTCAACTGGGGCGGCCAGGACCCGCTGCAGGTCGTCATCATGGGCCCCGACTACGCGACGCTCGCGGAGTGGCGCGACAAGCTGATCGCGCGTGCCAGCACCAATCCCGGGCTCGTCAATATCGACTCCAACTACAAGGAGCGCAAGCCACAGATGGACGTCGCGATCGATCGCAATCGCGCCGCCGACCTCGGCCTCTCGCTCGATGCGATCGCCCGCACGCTCGAGACGATGCTCGCCTCGCGCACCGCGACCACCTTCATCATGGGCGGGCGCGAGTATGACGTGATCCTGCAGGGCCGCAGCGAAGATCGCAGCTCGCCGACCAGCCTCGAGAATCTCTATGTACGCTCGGACTCGAGCGGCGACCTCGTGCCGCTCGCCAGCGTGGTGGACCTGAATGAGACGGCCACCGCGACCGAGTTGAACCGCTTCAACCGGCTGCGCTCGATCACGATCAGCGCCGGCCTCGCGGGCGACTATGCGATGGGCGATGCGGTCCGCTACTTCCGCCAGATCGTCGACGAGGAGCTGCCGCCCACCGCCAAGCTCGAATTCGACGGCGAGTCGCGCGAGTACCTGAAGTCCAGCCAGCCGCTGTACTGGACCTTCTTCGGTGCGCTGCTGATCGTGTTCCTGGTGCTCGCCGCGCAGTTCGAGAGCTTCGTGCTGCCCTTCGTC
>DAOQXO010000027.1:0-27224 GCA_035342635.1 Steroidobacteraceae bacterium | reverse complement strand
TGCGGCGGCGCGGCGCAGGCGGTTCTTGTCCTCGACGCTCAGGCGCAGGTCGAGACGGTCGGCGGTTGCGGTCATATCAGCCTCCTTGTACGGTAGCATACCGTACATGCTGTCTGCCCGCCAGAAGGGAGGAAGCCGCAGCGGACCGGCTCGACGATCGTATCGCCGCTCACGCCGATGCCGCCCACCACTTGCACGCAGCGATCAGCGATGCGGAACAGGGCTTCCGGCACGGCGGCCTTCGCCATCGAGGATTCTCTGCTGCCGCATGCGCCCGCTTCCGCATCGGTATCCCATCTCGATTTCCGGCGCACCGGGCAGCACCAGGAGTCGGAGGTGTGCGCCGTTCAGGCGCCCGCACAGTCAATAGAGCAATGGCAATTTGGTCGACATCATGTACCGGACTCCCCTGGGGGTGCGTGACACACCGGTCACGAACTTCGCAGGCTTGACCACGAGGACATCGCAAGGCAACGCGCGCAGCACACGCTCCGCCGTGTTGCCGATGACGACGCGCTTCAGCGCCGAGCGTGACACGGCGCCCATGACGACGATTGCGCTGCCCAGCTCGCCTGCGGTGCGCGGGATCGCCTTGACCGGCGACCCGACGACGAGGTGCCTCCGGCGGGCCGGAATTTTCGTCCCGCGCAGCGCGCGATCAAGAGCCTTGCGCGCCGCCGATTCCGCGGCATCCTTGATGTTGGCAACCTCCCTGGGGCCGACGCCGACTTCCGGGTGCACGCCGACCGGTATCGGCCCATAGGCGTGCATGGCATGCAATGATCCGCCCAGGGCGCTGGACAATCGTGCGGCGACTTTGAGGATCTCGGAATCCAGCCCGGCCGGTTTTGCGAACGCATGCGTCGGATCGATTGCAGCCAGCACGATGGGACGACCCCAGGCTTCGTCGTTCTTGACCAGCAGAACCGGAAACGGGCTGGTGCGCAGCAATTCCCAGTCGGTGAGATGCAACAACCAAGGCGCGAGACGACGACCGGCATGGAGGTCAGCCACGATCAGTTCCGCCTTGATCCTGCGGGCTCGCCGCACGATCGCCTCATGGGCCGGATAATCCCAGTCCGCGGCCGTGCGCACCGTCAGCTTCTTGCGTCGCAGCGGGCCGGCCATGGCTTCGAGCTGTTCCACGGCGCGCTTGCGCGCCCCGCGCTCGAAATTTGCCAGACTGCCGGTCTCGTACAGGTGAGTGTCGGCGGATATGGGGATGGTCATGGCGTGAAAGAGCTCGAGTTCGGCGCCCAGCGCCTGCGCGAGCCTCGCGGCTTTCGCGACAGCCGGCGGTGTGCTCGAGGCCGGGTCTTTTATCGCGACCAGAATCCGACGCTGAGGCTTCATCAGTACCTCGCCAGTGATGAGTTGCGCGAAGCCTCCGCAGGCGCTTGCCGCAATTCTGCGGCAACCCCTGTTTCGGCTGAACGCGCATCACGGATGTTCGAATGGACACCATAACATAACCGCTGCGCGAGACGCCGCGTACCATCGGCGTGCGGCCGGACGCGCTCTTCGGTGTCGTCGGTCGCAAAGACAGCCAGGGAGAACGCACATGGCAAGGACTGCACCCAAAACAAGGATCTGTCTCTGGTACGACCGCGAAGCCGAAGAGGCGGCGAATTTCTACGCGGGCTTGTTTCCCGACAGCCGCGTCCTCAGCGTCCAGCGCGCACCCGCGGACTACCCGAGTGGCAAGGCCGGCGACGTGCTGGTCGTCGAGTTCACCGTGCTTGGCGTCGAGTGCGGCTGGTGCAAGGACAAGTGGGGCGTGTCGTGGCAGATCACGCCGCTCGCGCTGACCGAGGCGATGGCCTCCGCGGATCCGGCCGTGGCGAAGCGCGTGTTCGAGGCGATGATGACCATGCGGAAAATCGACATCGCCGCGATCGAGAAGGCGCGGCGCGGCTGACTCGCACCGCGCGCCCCGACCGGCGCCCGCTACGCCAGCCGCTGCAGGGTCTCGCGTTTGATCCTCTTCGCGAGCGACCACTTGTGCACTTCGGTAGGGCCGTCGTAGATGCGGAACGCGCGCACCTCGCGGAACACCTGCTCGACGATCGTGTCTCCGCTCACGCCGGTGCCGCCCATCACCTGCACGCAGCGATCGGCGACGCGGAACAGGGCTTCCGATACCGCGACTTTCGCCATCGAGGATTCGCTGGTGCCTGCCGCGCCGCTGTCGAGCACGCCGGCGCACCAGTCGATCATGAGCTCCGCCTGTTTCAGCTCGATGCGGTTCTCCGCCAGCATGAAACCCACGCCCTCGTGGTCGATGAGCGGCTTGCCGAAGGCCGTGCGCTTTACGGCGTATTCGCTCGCGATCTCCTGCGCGCGCGTACAGGCGCCGAGCCAGCGCATGCAATGGGTGAGCCGGGCCGGGGCGAGGCGCACCTGCGCGTACTTGAAGCCTTCGCCGCTCTGGCCCAGCATCTGGTCACAGTGCACGCGCAGGTTGTCGATCCGCACGATCGCGTGGCCGCCGGGCATGGAGCTGTCGATGGTGTCGAGCACGCGCTCGATCGTTACTGCGGGATGCGGCAGTTCGATGAGCAGCATGATCGCGCCGTTCGCCGTCTTGGCCATCACGATGCCGACGCCGGCATCGTCGGCACCGGTGATGAACGCCTTGCGTCCGTTGACGACCCAGTGGTCGCCGTCGAGGACCGCGGTCGTTTTCATCATCGAGGGATCGGAGCCGGCGCCCTCGTCCTCGGCCGGCTCGGTCATCAGGAAGGCCGAACGGGTGCGGCCCTCGATGAGCGGCTGCAGGAAGCGCCGCTGCTGCTCGGGGGAGGCGACGCGGCCCAGCAAGTACATATTGCCTTCGTCCGGCGCGGCCACGTTGAGCGCCACCGGGCCGAGCGGCGAGAGCCCGGCCGCGCGCAGCACCTGTGCGGTTTCGCGGTGCGAGAGATGCGAGCCATCGGCGAGGATGTGCGGCGTCAGCAGACCGGCGGCGCGCGCGAGGTCGCGCAGCTCGGTGACGAGATCCTTCGCAGGACCGTGCGGACCGCGGCGCAGGTCGCGCTCGTACGGCGCGATCTTCTCGCGCACGAAAGCCTCGACGCGCCTAGCCAGCGGTATCTGTTCGGTCAATGCATGTCTCCCGGTGAGGACGAAGATCTTACCCGGCACGCGCCAGGTCGCCCCGCAGCCACCGCGCGCCGAGCAGGAAGTGCACGGCGGCCCAGGCGATGATCGCGTGGGTGATGAATTGCCCGCCCCGCGTGCCGCGCTCGAGGCTCTCGCGGCACGCGGCCAGGAGTTCCGGCCCGCTGTCTTGCGGCGCCCGTCCGCCCGGGCAGCTCGTGAGGAACTCGCCGAAGCCGAACGGCGCGAAGGCTTGCGCGCTGAAGAGGTCGATGAGCCAGCCCGTGAACAGCGGGCCGCCGCCGAGTCCGACGAAGTTGATGACGAAAAGCAGCAGCGCCGTCGCGGTAGCGCGCATGCGCGCATCGACGAGGTTGTGCATGACGCCGAACGTCGGGCCGAGGTACATGTAGTGCAGGAATGCCGCAACGAGCAGCAGGCCCGCGGCGACCGTCCACGTGTCCTGCACCCAGGCCAGCAGGTAGAGCGGGGTGGCGAGCAGCAGCGTCAGACCGGGAAAGAGGGCGTACCACTTCGGCTCGCGCTCACCGATCCGGTCGCAGATGCGTCCGCCGAGCAGCGTGCCGGCGCCCGCGCCCAGGCCGGCGATGAGTCCGTAGATCAGCCCCACCTGCGCATAGTCGAGCGCGAAGCTGCGCAGGAAATACGGCGCAAGGAAGGTCGAGCCGCCGTACGCCGCGAAGCTGATCAAGGTCGCGCCGCAGGCCATGTGGCGAAACGAGCGACAGCCGGCCAGCCGTCGCACGACCGCGCCCAGCGGCGCCGGCGGCGCCGTGTCCAGCGGTCGCGACTCGATGGGGTCGCACTGGCCACGTTGCGGCTCGCGGACCACGATCCAGGTCACCACGGCGAGGACGATGCCGGGCAGGCCCACGATCAGGAACGCCTGGCGCCAGCCGAACGTCTGGGCGATGTAGCCACCCGCCACCGCGCCGATCATCGTGCCGAGGGGCACGCCGAAGGAATAGATCGACAACGCCGTGGCGCGCCGCTGTGCCGGGAAATAATCCGTGATCAGCGAATGCGCCGCCGGGGAACATCCCGCCTCGCCGATGCCGACGCCGATGCGATAGAGCAGCAGTTGCGCGAAGTTCTGCGCCATGCCGCACAGCGCCGTGAATCCCGACCAGACGAACAGGCAGATGGAGATGATGCCGACGCGACTGCGACGCTCGGCGAGGCGCGCGAGCGGAATGCCGAGCAAGGTATACAGCACGGCGAAGGCGAAGCCCTGCAGCAGGCCGAGCTGCGTGTCGGAGATGCCGAGATCGTCCTTGACCGCCTGGCCGAGTGTGCCGAGGATCGTGCGGTCGATGAAGTTCGACGTGTACACGAGCAGCAGCACGCCGAGCACCGTGCCCGCGTAGGCGCGCGATTGTAGTCGCATCAGCGCGGCCTCATGCGGCTTCTCCACTGTCGATCACCCGCATTGTCGGGCGGGATCCACGGCTGCAAAAAAACGGCCCCGCGCGAGGCAGGGCCGGAGTTGAATCAACATTCGAGGTCGGTCGCTGTCAGCTTCCACCGCGTCCGGGTCGAGACCCGTAACGATGGGATCGCGTTTTCACGGACTTTTAACGATTTACGGCTGGAACGTTGGGGCGCTGCCCCGGCCAACTGCTAAAGGCCCGCGTGTCAGTTCACGCCCTTGGTCGCTCCCGATAGCGGCAATATTTACCGCCGTCTGGACCCGTGCCCGCGCCGACTGCCTCGACTTTTTATCGGTAAACCCTGTGCGCTCCTCGCATCACCCGGATGCTGTATCGCCACGTACACAAACTGCAATTGTCGCGCCAGCTCCCTGAACCCATGCCAAATCCGCGACTTGCATTGGCAACTAGACTCCAATGGGAGTTATTTGTAAAGCCTGTCGACAAAAATCGACGTCGTTTTGGCACGACACGAGCTGGTCGTCAGCTCCTCTCGAGCTCGACCAGCTCGTACCAGGTCTGCATGTAGCCGGCGACGCCGCCCTGCAGGAACAGGAAATCCCCGTCGGACGTGCACCAGACGTCGTACGGCGGGTGCTCCTCGGGCAGCTCGACGTTGGTCACGAACTGGTAGCGCCAGGCATCGAAGGTGCCGGCGCCCACGGTGACCTTCTCGGGGCCCACGTAAACGATGTTGACGCCGATCGAGTGCAGCATCGGGCCGGTGGCGCCGCGATGGTCGGGCGAGGAGAGCAGCATCTGCGGTATGCGCTGCACCTCGCCGGGCCGCTTGCGGTCGATCAGGCGCAGGTGCCAGGCGTCGCAGGCGATCGCGTGGTTCTGGAAGGTGACGAGCGGCCTGGCGAGCGCCATCGTCTGGCGCACCCGGCCCTCGGCGGCGGTCCATGTCTCGCATTCGGTGAGATCTGGCGCGAAGCGGAACCACCCGGAGCCCGCGAAGCGGTCGCCGACCGAGAGGCGCACGAAGCAGTCGGTGGGCATCCACTCGGCATCGAGCGCATAGGTGATGTCGCGCATGACGCTCGGGCGATCGTCGATCTCGCAATGCGCGGTGATCGTCCGGGCGCCGCTCGCGTGGGTGTCGATGCGGAAGTACTCGCGCCCGCGCTCCTGGCCGAGACGCTCGGGCTTGCGGCTGGTGTAGAGGATGCGACCCATCACGCTCCTGTGGTCGCGCTGCAAAATCGACTTCGTCATCGAACCTCCAGGATCGTGCCGCGGCGCATCCAGCTCCTGAACAGCAGGTGCTGCTGCAGGCCGCGCGCCGCATTGAAGAGCATAAACGCGAACCAAAGGCCGTGGTTGCCGAAGCCGCGCGTGAGCCACCACGCGGGAAGGAACACGACGCCCACGGCCACCAGCATCACGCCGAACATTGCGCCGGGACGCTGTGCACCGATGAAGACCCCATCGTAGAGGAATGCCCAGGCGCAGACGAGCGGCGAGAGCACCATCCACGGCAAATACGTATACGCGGCCTCGATTACGCCGGGGACGCTCGTCACGACGCGGATCGCAAGCGGGCCGGCCGCGCCGTAGGCGAGCGCGATGGCAAGCGCGATCGCCAGCGTCCACGCGAGGCATTCGTCCACGATGCTGCGCAGCGACGTGCCGTCGCGCGCACCGATGGCCCGGCCGGTCAGCGACTCGACGGCGTTGGCGTAACCGTCGAGCAGGTAGGCCATCAGGTACTGCAGGTTCACGAGTATCGCGTTCGCCGCGAGTATCGCGTCGGTCTGGCGCGCCCCCATGCTGGTCAGGAAGGCGAACGCGAACATCAGCAGCAAGGTACGCAGGAAGAGCGCGCCGTTCGCGGCGAACAACTGGCGCAGCGAGCGCAGGTCGAGAATGTCGGCGCGCCGCCAGTGGCCGGGGCGCGCGCCGAGCTCGCGCACGACGAGGCGCAGGCCGAGAGCGGCGGCCAGGTATTCCGCGATCAGCGACGCCCAGGCGACGCCGGCTACGCCGTAGCCGAGCCCGGGCACGAAGAGCAGGTCGAGCGCGATGTTGACGAGGTTGGCACTGAGCACCATGACGAGCGGCGCGCGCGCATTGCCGATGCCGACGAACCAGCCGATCAGCGCGAAATTCGCGAGCGCGGCCGGCGCGCTCCAGATGCGGATCGAATAATAGGTCCATGCCTGCGCGTCGACGGCCGCGCTCGGCTCGATGAGCCGCAGCGCCAACATGCCGAGCGGCACCTGCGCGATGAGCAGCAGCGCGCCGAGGTACAGTGCCGAACCCACACCCTGCGCCAGCACCGTGCGCAGGCGTGTCGCGTTCCCGGCGCCGGCCGCCTGCGCGGCGAGGCCGGTGGTCGTCATGCGCAGGAAGTTCAGGACCGTGAAGGCGAAGCTGAGGATCACCGCGCCGACCGCGACGCCGCCGATATAGCTCGCCTCGCCGAGATGGCCGACGACGGCGGTGTCCACGAGGCCGATGAGCGGGGCGGAGAGATTCGCGAGCACCATCGGGCCCGCGATCGCGAAGATTTCGCGACGATGGTCCCCTGCGAGATCCCGCCAGTGCACGCGCTACTGCGCGAGCCTGGCCGAGTCGACGCGCGCGCGCAGGTAGCGCATCTGCTCCGCAGTCAGGTTGCCGGTGTTGATCTGCGCGGAGGCGCGCTGGCCCGCGGCGACCGGGCCGCGGATCTGCACGGCCGCGCCCCTCTGCAGGATGTTGCCGTTGGCGTCGACCAGCACCGGCGTGACCACGATCGCGGCGATCGGCAGCGGCGTGCGATTCTCGATCACCACGTAGACACGGCCGCTGGCATCGGCCTGCACGGCCGCGGCGACATAGTTGCCGGGGTTCTGCGGCAGGTCGAGTCGCACGAGCTCGGCGGTCGCTTCCTTGCCGTAGCTGCTGTTCGACGCGGCCGCAGCCTTGAAGTACTGCAGTGCAGTGGCCCGGTCGCCGCGATCGCGCGCGATCGCACCCAGGTAGTACGCAGCCGGCGCGGTCGGCAGCAGCTTCGCGCTCCGCTCGAAGGCGCTCGCCGCGGTGGCCTTGTCGCCGAGCTGGTAGGACGCGATGCCGGTACCGAGGTGCGAGCCGAAGTAGTTCGGCGCGAGCGCCTCGGCTTTGCGGTAGTAGCCGAGTGCCGCCTGCGGATTCTTGCGCGCGACGGCGATGTCGCCGAGCAGCTGCTGGGTGCGGCCGTCCTGCGGCAGCAGGCGCGCCGCCTCGAGCGCCAGCGAGTTCGCCCTGTCGAGCTCGTTCTTGCGCGCGGCGGCGAGTGCCTCGTCGTATTTGTCGAAGCCCGGTTTCATGTCGAGCAGCGGCCGGACGCGCGCGGCGTAGGTGTCGTCGCCAATCACGCCACCACGACCCAGTTCCGTCGCCGTCGCGCGGTTGCGATCGACGCGCTCCTGCGAGGGCGGGTGCGAGGCGAACAGGCCGTCGAGCCAGCTCTTGTTGCGGGCCTTGTCGCCCGCGAGGCGCACGAAGGTTTCCTGCAGCGTGACCGCGCCCCACGGATCGTAGCCCGCGGCCTTCATGTACTTCATGCCGTAGAAATCGCTCTCGAGCTCGGCATCGCGACCGTACTTCATCGTGACCATCTGCAGGCCGATCGAAGCGCCGCCGAGTGCGAGGTTGGCGAGGCCCGCGTCCATGCCGCCGACCGCGGCGCCGATCTGCGCGGCCGCCATGCCCGCCTGCATCAGGGTGCCGCGCTCCTGGGCCTTGGCACCGTGGCGCGCGGCCGCGTGCACGATTTCGTGGGCCAGCACCGCCGCGAGCTCAGCCTCGCTGGTCAGTTCGGTGAGCAGGCCGCGGTTGACCGCGATCTTGCCGCCGGGCAGTGCCCATGCGTTAGGCACGGAGTTGTTGAGCACGACGAATTCGTAGGGCAGGTGGCGGTCGGACACCGCCGCAAGCTTCTGGCCGACACCGCTCACATAGGCGGTGAGTTCGGGCAGCACCTCGAGGTCGCCGCCCTCGACCTGGCGCATCGGCGCATACTGCTGCTGGCCGATCGAGACTTCCTGCGCCTCGGAGACGAACTGGATTTCCTTCTTGCCGGTGACCGGATTGACGCCGCACGCGGCGAGCGCTGCACACAGCAGCGCAATGACGAGCGACTTGTACACGGCGATCCCTCCCGCGTTGCGTCTAGAAGGCGTTGATTCCCGTCAGTTCGCGACCGATCGTCAACTGGTGCACCGTCTCGGTGCCCTCATAGGTGATGACACTTTCGAGGTTCAGCATGTGCCGGATCGGCACATACTCGGCGCTGATGCCCGCGCCGCCGAGCATGTCACGCGCGTCGCGCGCGACGTCGAGGGCCATGCGGCAATTGTTCCACTTCGCGAGCGAAACCTGCGAGGGCACCATGTCGCCCTTGTCCTTGAGCCGCCCGAGCTGCAGAGACAGCAGCTGCGCGGTGGTGATCCGGCGGGCCATGTCGGCGAGACGGATCTGGATCGCCTGCGTCTGCGCGAGCGGGCGGCCGAACAGTACGCGCGACTTCGTGTAGTCGATCATCTGCGCGAGGCAGGCCTGCGCCGCGCCGATCACGCCCCAGGTGATGCCGTAGCGTGCCTGCGTGAGGCAGGACAGGGGCCCACGAAGGCCGACGACGCCGGGCAGCATCTGCTCCTCGGGCACGACCACATTGTCGAAGAACAGCGCCGACGTGACCGATGCGCGCAGCGAGAACTTGTTCTCGATCTCCGGTGCCGTGAAGCCCTTGGTGCCCTTCTCGACGATGAAGCCGCGGATGCCCTCGTCGGTCATCGCCCAGGCGATGCAGAGGTCGGCGATCGCGCCGTTGGTGATCCACATCTTCGCGCCGTTGATGACCCAGTCCTTGCCGCGCTTCTTCGCGTGGGTCTTCATGTTCGACGGGTCCGAGCCGCCATGCGGCTCGGTCAGGCCGAAGCAGCCGATGAGCTCGCCCTTGGCCATGCGCGGCAGGTACTTCTGCTTCTGCTCCTCGCTGCCGAAGGCATGGATCGGGTACATGCACAGCGAGGACTGCACCGACACGAAGCTGCGGATGCCGGAATCGCCCCGCTCGAGCTCCTGGCAGATGAGGCCGTAGCTGACCGAATTGAGGCCCGCGCAGCCGTAGCCGTCGATCGAGGAACCGAGCAGGCCGAGCGCTGCGAGTTCGGGCACGAGTTCCTTCGGGAAGCGGTGCTGTTCGAAGCACTCGCGAATGACCGGCAGCACCTGGTCATCGACGAGCCGCGCGACCGAGTCCTGCACCATCTGCTCGTCTTCGGTGAGCAGGGCGCGGACGCCGTAAAGGTCCATCGGGTCGAGGGCAACGTGCTTCTTGCTGGCGGGTGCGGCCACTTTGGGGTCTCCTGGGCGGGGCCGGCGATTATAGCGGCGCGGACAGGCCCCGACGCGGTGAAGACTACGTATTTTGCCCGGCCCGCGGCCGCGGGCCGTAGCTGAGCCTGAGGGCGCGGTAGACGAAGGCGAGCAGCCACAACGGTCCGATCAGCAGAAACTGCAAGTCCTTGAAGAATGACGGGCGCCTGCCTTCGCAGGCATGGCCGATGAACTGCCCGATCCAGGCCACTACGAAGATGCCCGCGCAGGTCTGCCACAGCGGCCAGGGCAGCCGCAGCAGGCCGTGCACGATCGCGAACACGGCCACGAAGACGAGCACGTTGCCGAGCGCGAGTGCCGGCGAGAGCCTGAAGTAGTACGCGAGACCCGGCAGCGCGGTGATCGTCGCCCAGTTGAGCCACGGCGAAACCGCGCGGAACGCCGCAGGCACCGGCAACGACCACAGCAGGCCGATCACCGACACGACGATCGCCGGCACGCAGATCCAGTGCAGCAACTTGTTGACCGGGTTGCGGTGGCTCTCCCCGTATTCGTCGAGCCACTGAGTGACCGTGCGCATCGTGTAACCTTCCGCGGACCGACAGGAGCGACGCTACCTTCGCATGCCCATGTCCGCAAGTTCCGCGCGACCCCGCCAGCGCCTGCTCGGCTGGCTGGCGACGCGCGAGTGGCTCTCCGATGCGCGCAAGCTCGAATGGTATCCGCCGTTCTGGCTGATGCGGATCCGCGTACTCGAACTCGCGCCCGACTGGCGCGTCGTGCGGATCCGGCTGCCGCTCAGTTCGATTTCGCGCAACCCGGGTGGCGTGATGTTCGGCGGCTTCCAGGCGTCATTGGCCGATCCGATCCCCGCGCTCGCGTGCGCGCGGATCTTCCCGGGATATTCGGTCTGGACCCGGGGCCTGGCGATCGATTTCGATCGCGGCGGCAGCACCGATCTCGAATTCCGGTTCGAAATGCCGCTGTCGCAGGAAGCAGACATCCGCGCCGAACTCGCCGCCCGGGGGCGTGCGACGCCCACGTTCGACTGCGGCTATTACCTGAAGGATGGCACGCGCTGCACGCGGGTGCGCAATACGGTAGCCATCCGTCCACAGGGATATGATCGCGCCACGACCCCGCCGGCTTCACCGGACAGCGTCGGATAGCCGGCGGATTTAGTCATCGTTCAGTTTCGGCGCGCTAGCATCGCGCCCATCCGCAGTCTGGAGGTCTCGCATATGTCATTCGTCACCGCCACCCGCATGGCGCTGCTGGCCGCATTCGTCGCCGTGGCCACGGCCGGCTGTTATACGACCGATCCGTACACCGGCGACCGGGAAATGAACAAGACCTCGAAGGGCTCGATCATCGGTGCAGCCTCGGGTGCCGTGATCGGCCTGATCACCGGCGACAGTTCACGCGAGCGCCGCGAACGCGCGCTGATCGGCGCCGGTGTCGGTGGTCTGGCCGGCGCGGGCGTCGGCGTCTACATGGACCGCCAGGAGGCGAAGCTGCGCGAGCAGCTGCGCGGCACCGGCGTGTCGGTCACGCGTGTGGGCGACAACATCACGCTCAACATGCCGGGCAACATCACCTTCCAGACCGACAGCGCCGATCTCAACGCATCATTCTTCGGCGTGCTCGATTCAGTCGTGCTGGTCGCGAAGGAATACGACAAGACGATCATCGAGGCCGCCGGCCACACCGACAGCACCGGCAGCGAGCAGTACAACCAGCAGCTCTCGGAGCGTCGTGCCGGCACCGTCGCCGCCTACCTGACGAATCGCGGCATCCTCGCCGATCGCGTCATCACGGTGGGTGCGGGCGAGATGCGGCCGATCGCCACCAACGACACGCCCGAGGGCCGCACGCAGAACCGACGTGTGGAATTGACCTTCGCCCCGATCCGCGCGCAGTAGCGCGGATCCGGGCGCGCGAGCTCGCCGCAGCCAGCGGCGCTACCGATACCTAGCGCGCTCAGGCCGCGGCGGTGAGGGCGCCACGCAGCTTCTTCAGCGCGGCGGACTCGATCTGGCGGATGCGCTCGGCCGACACGCCATACTCGTCGGCGAGATCGTGCAGCGTGGCCTTCCGATCGTCGACCCAGCGCCGCTGCACGATGTCGCGGCTGCGCGCATCGAGCGCCTCGATGGCGTGCGCGAGGTGCTGGCTCGTATCCGCCTCCGCTTCGGCCTCGGCCACCAGCTCGGCCGGGTCGGCATCGGGGGCCGGCAGGTACGCGGCCGGGCCATGGCCCTCGTCGTCGTCGTCGAGGTCGGGCACAGGATCGAAAGACAGGTCGCGCGAGGAGAGCCGCTGCTCCATCTCGGTGACTTCCTCCGGGCGCACGCCCAGGTCGCGTGCGACGGCCTGCGTCTCTTCGTGGGTCAGCCAGGCGAGGTTCTTCTTCATGCGCCGCAGGTTGAAAAACAGTTTGCGCTGCGCCTTGGTGGTGGCGACCTTCACGAGTCGCCAGTTGCGCAGCACGTACTCGTGGATCTCGGCGCGGATCCAGTGCACCGCGAAGGACACGAGACGTACGCCCATGGCCGGGTCGAAGCGCTTGACAGCCTTCATCAGCCCGACGTTGCCTTCCTGCACGATGTCGGCGAGCGGCAGCCCGTAGCCGCCATAGCCTCGCGCCACGTGGACGACGAAGCGCAGGTGCGAAAGCACCAGGTCGCGTGCGGCTGCGAGGTCACCCTCCTCATGGAAGCGGGTGGCCAGTTCCTGCTCGCGCTCGCGCGTAAGCACCGGAATCCGCGAGATCTGGTCGAGATAGGCATCGAAGCTGCCGATGGGGCCCGACAGCAGGAAGTCGTTGCGACGAGCGACAAGCTGCATGGTGTCCATATCCTCCCGATACTAGCACTCGCTACATTAGAGTGCTAAAGGGGTCCGGGAGTTCCCCTGTGCATGCCCCAGATTAGGCATTCAAATCAATAGCTTACGCTATTTCGCGGGCATGGCCCCCACCTGTGGTCCCTAGGCCCGCGGCTCGATCAGGCGCAGCTGTCGCGCCGCGGCCAGCCAGGCTCCCAGCCAGCCGAGCGCCGCGCCGCCGCCGACCAGGCGCAGCGTATCGAGGCGACTTGCGCCCAGCATCTGGTACCGGCTGCCATAGGCGGCCGCGAGGTCAGCGACGGCCGGGGCGAGCACGGAGGTGGCCGCGAGCACGATGGCGGCCGCGAGCAAGGCACCGAGCAGGCCGTAGAGCACGCCGGTGTAGAGGAACGGGCGGCGCACGAAAGCATTGCTGCCGCCCACCAGTTTCGTCACCTCGATTTCCGCGCGACGATTCTGGATCTCGAGCCGGATCGTGTTGCCGACGACGGCCAGCACGCCTGCGGCGAGCACCAGCGCGGCGACGAGCAGCGCACGGCGCAGGACCTCGAGGATCGCGTTGAAGCGGTTCACCCACTCGACATCCATCTGCACGAGCTCGACCTCGGGCCAGGACGTCAGGTACTCGCGCAGCTTCGCGAGATCCGCGGGCGAGTCGGCGCCGGCCTGCGGGCGCACGCCGAGCACGTGCGGCAGCGGGTTGTCCTCGATCGCATCGAGCGCGGCGCCGAAGCCCGAGTACTGG
Organism: Steroidobacteraceae bacterium; assembly: GCA_035342635.1. GTDB lineage: Bacteria > Pseudomonadota > Gammaproteobacteria > Steroidobacterales > Steroidobacteraceae > CADEFQ01. The sequence goes on along the minus strand of DAOQXO010000027.1, from coordinate 13,772 downwards.
CGGAATTCGGCAAGGGCCGCATCGGCCGGGATCACGGTGGCGGTGGCGACACCCGAGCGCGCCCTGGCGCGCTCGGCGAGTTGCTGCACCTTCTCGAGCGGCGTGCCGATCGCGAAATAGACCGACAGGTCGACCGCATTCGCGAAATCGCCGGTCGCGGCGCGCGCATTGTCGACGAACAGCTTGAGGCCGAGCGGCAGCGCGAGCGCGAGCCCGATCACCCCGACCGTGAACAGTGTCGAGAGCGGCGCGCGTGCGAGACGGCCCGCGGCGCCGAGCGCGGCCTGAATGTGGTGCGCAGACCAGGTGACCGGGCCGATCACGGCGCGGCGGCTCCCACGGTCGGCACGAGCACCTCCTCAACGCCGCGCACATGGCCGCCCTCGAGCACGATCTCGCGCTTGCCGAATTCGCGCACGAGGTGCATGTCATGAGTGGCGACCATCACTGTCGTGCCCACTTCCTGGAAACGGCGGAACACGTTCATGACCTCGAGCGCGAGCTCGGGGTCGAGATTGCCGGTGGGCTCGTCGGCGATCAGCACGGCGGGCCTGGAAATCACCGCGCGGGCGATGCCGACGCGCTGCTGTTCGCCAATCGACAGCTCGAGCGGCAGCAATTGCTCCTTGCCGAGCAGGCCCACCTGGTCGAGCGCGGCGCGCACGCGCTTGTCGAGCTCGCGCAGCGGCGTGCCGGCGACCACCAGCGGCAGCGCGACATTGTCGAACACCGGCCGGTCGACGAGCAGCTTGTGGTCCTGGAACACGACGCCGATCTGCCGACGGAATGCCGGGATCCTGCGCGCCGGCAGCGGGCCGGTGCTCTGGCCGTTGACCGTCACCACGCCGCGCGTCGGGCGCTCGAGCAGAGCAATGAGCTTCAGCACGGTGCTCTTGCCCGCCCCCGAGCGGCCGGTGAGGAACACCATTTCGCCGCGCGCCACCTCGAAGCTCACGCCGGCGATGGCCTCGCGCCCGTTCGGATAGCGCTTGGCCACGCGCTCGAAGCGGATCACTCAGCGGCCTCCCTGCCCTCGACGAGCGCGGTGGCGAACGCACGTGCGTCGAACACGCCGAAGTCCTCGGCGGACTCGCCGATGCCGATGAAGCGGATCGGCAGCCGCAGTTGGCGCGCGATCGCGACTGCGATGCCTCCCTTGGCCGTGCCGTCGAGCTTGGTGAGCGCGAGCCCGGTGACGCCGACCGCCTCGTTGAACTCGCGCGCCTGGGCGAGTGCGTTCTGTCCCTGGTTGGCGTCGATCACGAGCAGCACTTCGTGCGGCGCGGACGGGTCCGCGCGCTGGATCACGCGCTTGACCTTCTTCAGCTCGTCCATCAGGTGAGACTGGCTCTGCAGCCGACCCGCGGTATCGCAGATCAGTACCTGGGTGCCACGCGCGCGCGCCGACTGCAGCGCATCGAACACGACGGCGGCGGGATCGGCTCCCGCCTGCTGCGCCACCATCGCGGCGCCGGTGCGGTCGGCCCACACGCCGAGCTGCTCGATGGCGGCCGCGCGGAACGTGTCGCCGGCGGCAAGCAGGACGCTCTTGCCCTCATGCTGCAGGCGTTGCGCGAGCTTGCCGATCGTCGTCGTCTTGCCCGAGCCGTTGACGCCGACCACCAGCACGACAAATGGTTTGCGTGAACCACTGATATCGAGCGGCTTGGCACACGGTTCGAGGATCTCGAAGATCGCGTTCTTCAGCGCGTCGACCAGCGCCTCGACATCATCGAGTTCCTTGCGCGCGGCACGTTGCGCGAGCGCCTCGAGAATCTGCTCGGTCGCCTCGACGCCGACATCGGCGGTCAGCAGGCGCGCTTCGAGTTCCTCGAGCGCGACCTCGTCGATCTCGCGCCCGCGGAACAGGTTCGCGAGATCGTAGGAAAGCCACGAATTCGGCTTGTTGAGCTTGGCGCGCAGGCGCTTGAAAAAGCCCTCGCGCGCGTTGCCGTCGTCGGATTCGATTGTTGCCATGCGCCTCGTCTCGTTGCCGGCATTGTACCGGCAACCTGGCCGGGTTGGCCGCGACTAGGGCTCGACTACCGTGGGATCCGAAATCGCGACCAGCGTGCCGTTCGATACCGCGAACGTGACCGCCTGGGTCTGCATCTCGATCGTGGCTGCCAGACTCGCGGTGGGATCGAGCAGTGAGGCGTGCGTGCCCGCGGTCATGTTCACGTAGGCGCGCGAGGCCGGATTGAGGCCCGGAGTGCCCACTTTCGCGAGGCCACCGAGATCAATCAGGCGCTGGGTAGCCGAATTCGGGACCACCGTATCACCGAGGACCTGCTGCAGCAGGATGGGCTTGGCGGCTGCGGCGGCTGCCATGTAGTTGACCGGATCACCCGCCTCGATGACGGTCTGCGCATCGCGGAAGAACTGGCTGTAGAGCGTGGTTCCGGGGATGAGGCCCTGCGCCTGCAGGCCGGCGTTGATGCGCGGGCCGAACGTGGGCGAATCCTGCAGCAGCTGTGCGATGAGCCCGCCCGGCACCGACAGCGTCGCGGTCTGCACGCCGGCCGACAGCGAAATCCACGGCACCGCGACGATGCTGCCGAGGGACAGACCGACGAAGTGGATGCGCGTCGCGTCGATGTCGGACACGCCATCGCCGGTCAGGTCGAGATCGCCGACGCTGCGCGTCAGCGTGATCAGGTCGGCCGCCGCCTGGCGCAGGTTGTCGCGCGCGGTCAGCAGGCTCGTCAGGTTGATGAAGCTCGCGCCCGACGAATCGATCACGCCGTCGGGTCCCGCGGCGCCCGTTGCGTTGTTCATCACGTCGAGATTGAAGGTGCGCTCGTTCGGCGCCTGGTAGAGCGGGCTCGTCGTGTCGGTGATGCCGTGCAGTGGCTGGTCGATCGCTACGACCACGAAACCCTGGCCCGCGAACGCATCGGCGAGGCCCAGCATGTTGGTGCGATCGCCGGTGATGCCGTGCTGGAAGATCACGACCGGCCAGCCGGCGGCCGGCTGCGTGCGGCCCGAGGCCGCGTTTGGCGCGGTCGCGAGCAGCGGAATCGACAGGGTCTCGGTCGCGACCGGCAGCGGATTGAAGCGGGTGAGGTGTGTCGTGCCGCCGAGCGGCGACGGATTGCCCTGCCATGAGCCGGTGAGCGGTGCGCTCTTCGAGAGGAAATAGGGAATCTGCAGGATGCCGGCGTAGATGTCGGCGACGCCCGGCAATGCGGGATTGATCTGGCTCGTGTCGAGTCCGGTCGCCTGCGCAACGATCGGTTGCGCGGTGGCGGTGGCCGCGACCGCGGCGAGCGAATCGCGCGTCGAGCCGGTCGAAAAGCTGAAAGAGAGCACCACGCTCGCGGGATTCACGCCCACGGCGCCGGCGATCTGCAGGTGGGCACCGGTCAGCTGGCACACGCCGTTCAATGTGGGATTCGTGATGGACGGGCAGGTGGCGCCGCCGGCGAGCGCGGTCTTGATGGTCGCGTAGTCGTGATCGGGCACTGCCGCGGCGCCGGCCGCATCGGTGATGGCATCGGTCAGCAGCACGAGATAGCCGTTGTTGGTCGCGCCCGTGCTCGGCACGAGCGGCATGAGCGGGCGGATCTCGACGATGGTGTTGCCGACGGCCGCGTCTGCCGCGAGTCCCACGGAGTAATCGACGCCGGGCACGAGCACGCCGGCGATACCCACGGTCGCCTTGGTCGCATTGTCGATATTGACGCGTATTACGCGCACCGACGCCGGTGTCAGCGATGCGGCATTGACTGGTCCCGAGAAGCGCGCGCGGATCACGGTGTTCACGCCGTATCCGTCGAGCGCGTTGAGGGCGGCCTGCGCGGGCATCAGCGAATTCGCTGGCGAGATGTTCAGCGTGCCGTCCGTGGAGCCGGCGAAATAGAGGTCGGTCGGCCAGGGCAGCAGGCCCTGCGCGACCTGGAACAGCGGACGCAGGCCGGTGGGTGCGGGAGTGACGGTCGAGCCGCCGGGCAGGCTGCCGCTCGTCGTGTCGGTGGGCCCGATATCGGGACCGTCGATACCCGAGCCGCCGCTGCAGCCGGCGAGCAGCAGCAGAATCGATGTGGTGGCCGCGAGTGTCAAGCTGCCCTGTTTCGGACCCATGATCTTTCCTCGCGCGGCGAGTACTGGTCGCGAGCGACCTAGGGTACGCTTCCCGCATCGTGGCCAGCAACAGCAGGCGGAGCGCGCGACAGTTGCGCATCATCGGAGGCGCATGGCGCGGCCGGAAGTTCCGCTTTCCGCCCGTGGATTCGATCCGCCCGACCCCCGATCGCGTGCGCGAGACATTGTTCAACTGGCTGATGGGCCGCGTCGATGGCGCGCGCGCGCTCGACCTGTTTGCCGGCAGCGGCGCGCTCGGCCTCGAGGCCTTGTCGCGCGGCGCCGCAGAGGCGATTTTCGTCGAGCGCGATGCGCGTGTTGCGCGCCACCTCGAGGGCGTGCTCGCGGAACTGGACGCGCGGCATGCGCGTGTCGTGAACGCCGATGCGTTGCGTTTCCTGCGCGGCCCGGCGCGGCCGTTCGACCTCGTGTTTCTCGACCCGCCGTTCGACAGTGAGCTGGCGGGCCTCGCCGCAGGCGCGCTCGAAGCCGGCGGCTGGCTCGCGCCCGCCGCGCTCATCTACCTGGAATTGCCCGTCGCGGTGCCCGTTCCGCCACTGCCCGGCACATGGCGAATCGTCAGGTCCGGGCGTGCGGGCGAGGTCGGGTATCATCTCGCCGAACGCGCCGCGAGGGGAGCAGGAGCAGCATGAGGCGTCACGCCGTCTATCCGGGCACATTCGACCCGATCACCAATGGCCACCACGATCTCGTGCGTCGCGCAGCGACCATCTTCTCGCGCGTCGTCGTCGCGATCTCGGAGAACCCGGGCAAGCAGCCGCTGCTCTCGCTCGACCGGCGCCTCGCGCTTGCGCGCGAAGTGCTCGTCGACCTGCCCCAGGTCGAGGTCATGTCCTACAAGGGCCTCACCGTCGAGTTCGCGCGCCAGCAGAGCCTCACCGTGATCGTGCGCGGCCTGCGCGCGGTGTCCGACTTTGAATTCGAGTTCCAGCTCGCGAACATGAGCCGGCACCTGTCCGACGACATCGAGACGGTGTTCCTGACGCCGAAGGAACAGTTCACGTTCATCTCCTCGACGCTGGTGCGCGAGATCGCCGTGCTCGGTGGCGACGTCAGCCAGTTCGTGCACCCGATCGTCGAGGCCGAGTTGCGCAAGCACCGGCGCGAGCCATCATGAGGCGGGCGGTCGTCGCATTTTCGCTGCTGCTGGCGACCCTGTTCGCCACGGCGCTGCCGGCCGCCGGGCCCGCACCCGGCAAGGCCGCCATCGCGAGCGCGCATCCGCTCGCCACCGCGGCCGGCCATGAGATCCTCGCCAAGGGCGGCAATGCATTCGATGCGGCGGTGGCCGTCAGCGCTGCGCTCGCAGTCGTCGAGCCGATCGGTTCCGGGCTCGGCGGCGGCGGCTTCTACCTGCTGCATCGCGCGAGCGACAAACTCGATGTGATGGTCGACGCGCGCGAGAAGGCACCCGCGGCGGCCTCGCGTGACATGTTCCTCGACGCGGACGGCAATGTAGTGCGGGCGCTGGCGCGCGACAGCGCGTTGAGCGCCGGCATATCGGGTGAGCCCGCCGGCATGGAACTGCTGGCGCAGAAGTACGGCCGGCTGCCGCTCGCGGTCTCGCTGGCGCCGGCGATCCGTTTCGCGAACGAGGGCTTTCCGCTCTATCCGCGCCTGCAGGCCAACATCCAGCGCAAGCGCGACGTTTTTGCGACACAGCCCGAAGTCGCGGCGGTGTGGCTGCGCGACGGCGAGAGCCCTGCGCTCGGCACGATCATCCGCCAGCCCGATCTGGCGCGCACGCTCGAGCGCCTGGCGCGGCATGGCGTGCGCGATTTCTACGAAGGTGCGCTGGCGCGCGAACTGGTCGCCGGCGTGCGCAGGCTCGGCGGCAACTGGACGGCCGCGGACCTGGCCGCCTATCGCGCACTCGAGCGCGCGCCGATCGTCGGCGCGTACCGCGGCGCGCGGATCGTCTCCGCATCACCGCCGGCATCGGGCGGCATCGTGCTAGTCGAGGCGCTCAATATCCTTTCGGGCTACGATCTCGCGCAGGTCGATGCCGCGACACGCAAGCATCTGATCATCGAATCGATGCGCCGCGCGCATCGCGATCGCGCGCTGTGGCTCGGGGACCCGGACTTCGCCAGCATGCCGGTCGCGGAACTGATCCACCCCTATTACGCGGCAGGCCTGCGCGCCTCGCTGCGGCTCGACAGGGCAACGCCGAGCGCCGAGCTGCCCGGCGTGGAGCCCCCGCCCCAGGGGACGCAGACGACTCACTTCTCGATACTCGATGCCGAGGGCAATCGGGTCGCCGGCACGATCACGCTCAACGCCTTCTTCGGCGCCGGCCTCGTCGTGCCGGGCACCGGGGTCTTCCTCAACAACCAGATGGACGATTTCTCCTCGAAGCCGGGCGTGCCGAACGGCTTCGGACTGGTCGGCGCCAGCGCGAACGCGATCGCGCCCGGCAAGCGCATGCTGTCTTCTTCCACACCTACCTTCGTCGAAAGTGACAGGGGCCTGATGATCGCGGGCAGCCCTGGCGGCAGTTTCATCACCGGTATGGTGCTGCTGGCCACGCTCGATTTCCTCGACGGCAAAGACGCGGTCGAGATCGTCGGCGCGCCGCGCATCCATCACCAGTACCTGCCCGATGTCCTGCAGTTCGAGACCGACGCGCTGACCGCCGTCGAGCGCGCAACGCTCGCGCAGCGGGGCCACAACCTGCGCGAAGCGAACCGGCGCTGGGGCAACATGCAGGTCGTCACCTGGGACTACGCGAGCGGCCGCGTCGAGGCCGCATCGGATCCACGCGGCCATGGCGAAGGACAGGTCTACTGAGGTGCTCGAGCGCCGGCTCGACGGCAGCTGGCTGCCGACCGCCGCATTTGTCGCTGCAGAGGAGGTCCCGGTCGGAGAGTTGCGCGTGGCACGCCTCGACCTCGCTGCCGGGCGCTACCGCATCTTCGATCGCGAGGAACAGATCCTCGACAGCGGCGAGTACAGCATCGATGCCGCGGTGCTGCCGGTCGCGATGGACATGGTCGGCGTCGCCGGCCCCAATGCCGGCCGCAGGCTCGAAGCCATCATCGACATCGAGGGCGACACACTCACCGTCTGCTACGACCTCGACGGCCTCGCGCGGCCCGAGTCGATGCGGCCCGAGAAAGACCAGTTGCTGCTGCGGATTTCTTACGCGCGCTGCCTGCAGCGCCCTTCCTGACCGCCGGTTTCCGGGGCGCGCCGTTGCCTGCCGCGCTCTTGCGTTTCACGATCCTGATACCGCGCGGCTTCGCGACCGGCGCCGGCAGCTTGCCGAGCTTCGCGATATCGACCGCGCGCCACAGGTACCAGGCGGCGGCCGTGCGGTGCGGCGCCCAGCGCTCGCCGAACGCGGCGAGCGCCCTCGGCGTCGGCATGCCGCGCAGGCCGTAGGCCAGGCGAAAGCCGTTGCGTACGCCGAAGTCGTCGACCGGCAGCACGTCGGGACGCCCGAGCTGGAAGATCAGCAGCATCTCGACCGTCCAGCGGCCGATGCCGCGCACCTGTGTCAGCCGATCGATGATCTGCGCGTCGCTGAGTGTCGCGAGCGCTGCGCCGTGCGGCACGATACCGTTCCCGGTCTTCGCCGCGAGATCCTTCAGGCTCGCGATCTTCGCGAACGACAGTCCCACCGCGCGCAGTTCGTGATCGGGCCGCGCGAGGACGTCGCCGGGTTCGGGAAATGCGCCACTGCCGCAGAGCGCGACGAACCGGCCGAGGATGCGCTCGGCGGCGATGCCGTTCAGCTGCTGGTGCGTGATCGCGCGCGCGAGCGATTCGAACGGCGAGCGCGCGCCTTCGGGCGCGAGGCGGTAGGGCCCCGCTGCGCGGATCAGCGCGGCCATGACCGGATCACGGGCGGCGAAATGCTTCCTCATCGCTGACACTCCGGGCACCAGTAGGTTGCGCGCTGGCCCTGCACGCGGCGGCGGATCGGGGTGCGGCACACGCGGCAGGGCTGGCCGGTGCGCTCGTACACATACAGTTTCTGCCGGAAGTAGCCGGGCGCACCATCGGCACCGACATAGTCGCGCAGTGTGGTGCCGCCGGCCCGGACCGCGCCCGCGAGTACGGTGCGGATCGCACGCACGAGCCGTGCCACTTCGCGCGCCGTCAGGTGACGCGCCTGGCGGCCGGGGCGGATGCGCGCGCGAAACAGCGCCTCGCTCGCATAGATGTTGCCGACGCCGACGACGAGGCGCGCGTTCATGATCAGCGACTTGATCGCCACGCGCCGCCGGCGCGTCACGCGCCACAGGTAGGCGGCATCGAACTGCGCTTCGAGCGGCTCGGGCGCAAGCGCGGCGAGCAGCGGATGGCGCGCCGGATCGTCCTCGGTGTACAGGAGGCTGCCGAAGCGGCGCGGATCGTTGAAGCGCAGCGTGGCGCCCGAATCGAGCACGAGGTCGAAATGATCGTGGGCGATGCGTGGCGTGGCGGCCGGCAGCACACGCAGATTGCCCGACATGCCGAGGTGCAGCAGCAGCGTGCCGCTTTCGAGGTCGAGCAGCAGGTACTTGGCGCGCCGGCGGGTGCGCAGCACGCGCTGGCCCGCCACGCGCGCGGGCAGTTGCGCGTCGACCGGCCACCTGAGGCGCGGTTCGTGTACCGCGAGCGTGACGATGCGGCGATCGAGCACGTGCGGCTCGATGCCCCGGCGGGTCGTCTCGACTTCGGGCAGTTCGGGCATGTGCGCAACGATAAAAGAAAACGGCCGGTGGACCTACGCCGCACCGGCCGTTCTGTCGCGGGACCCGTCGCTTCGGGCCTACTTGATCTTGGCTTCCTTGTACGACACGTGCTTGCGCACGACCGGGTCGTACTTCTTCGTCTCCATCTTTTCCGGATGGAGGCGCTTGTTCTTCATCGTCACGTAGAAATGGCCGGTGCCGGCGGACGAGAGCAGCTTGATCTTTTCACGCATCGCAGTGTGCTCCTCAGACCTTCACGCCCTTGGTGCGCAGATCGGCGACGACGGCGTCGATGCCGTTCTTCTCGATCGTGCGCAGGCCATTCGACGACACGCGCAGGCTGATCCAGCGCTTTTCGTCTTCCAGCCAGAACCGCTGGACGTGCAGATTCGGCAGGAAGCGGCGGCGCTTCTTGTTGTTCGCGTGCGAGACGCGATTGCCGACAGCCGGGCGCTTGCCGGTGATTTCGCAGACGCGGGACATGATAAGCCCTCGAAATTCAGTAACTTGGAAGCTGGCGCGGGAACAGGGCCCCGCGAAAAAGACGGGCTTTATACCAGTCTGGCGCGGCCGGGGCAACCGCCCGGCCTATTTGCGCCCGGGCGGGCGCGGCTGGCTTCGCGGACCCACCGGGGGCAGCACCTCGACCGCCAGCGTGAAGGAGCGCTCCTCGCCGGGGCGCATGGCGCCCACCCCGATGACATGCCGGCCGATCTCCTTGCCGTGCGCGTCGCGAATGGCGACGGTGACGCAGTACTCGCAGGGCTCGGCCGGATCCGGGCCCCGGATCGTGCCGTCGATGCGCATCGCCGTGCGGGTCTCGCCCTGGCGCTGCGCGGCGACGGGATCGAACCTCAGGTGATGCCGGCAGCCCGGGCAGACGCTCGCGCTCTCCAGGATGACCGCCTTGCAGTGCGGGCAAGGGCGGGTCCTGGCAGTGAGCGGCGCACGAGTGCCGAGCGGCGGTCGTGCGCTCATGTGCCGCTGGCGGTGCCTCGTGCTTCGCCGTGGCCCCGGGAGTGCTTCTCGTCCCAGCCGAACTCGACCTGCCCGCGCATGCGCGAGCCCGCCGCGACGGTGAGGGCGCCGGCCTTGACGTCGCCGGTCATGACGGCGGTTTCGGCCAGTTCCACGCGGCGCGCGGACTCGACATTGCCCTGCAGCTCACCGGCGATCGCGACGAGGTTGGCGCGTACCTGGCCGTTGAGTTGCGCACCGGCGTCGATGGTCAGATCGCCTTCGATGTGCACGTCGCCCTTGAACTTGCCCGAGATGCGCACGTTGCCGGCGCCCTCGATCTTGCCCTCGATGTTGAGGCCGCTCGAGATCACCGTCTCCTTCAATTCAACGCGTTCCTTGGGGCGCCGCGTGTCATGGGCGGAATTGAGCGGCGCCACGGCCGGGCGCTCGACTTCGCGCACCGGGTCCTTTGCGGCCGACGGGATCGGGGCAGGGCTGCTGCCGGGTGTGGTCGTGTCTTTCCAAAGAGCCATGTATGCCTCCCAACTAGCAAAGCGAACGGCCACATTAACCGCTGCGGGGACTCTTACCAATGTCGGGGCATGGCGACAGGGCCGGGGTCTACAGCAGCCCCCTTTCGGCGAAGGACATGCAGGCCCCGTCGCCGACGATGACGTGGTCGAGCACCCGGATGTCCATCAGTGCCAGGGCATCGCGCAGACGCCGGGTGATCAACTCGTCGGCCTGGCTCGCCTCGGCGACGCCGGACGGGTGGTTGTGGGCCAGGATCACCGCCGCGGCATTGCGGGCCAGCGCCTGGCGCACGACTTCGCGGGGATGGACGCTCGCCCCGTCGATCGTGCCGCGAAACAGCTCGTCGAGTGCGATCAGCCGGTGGCGGCTGTCGAGGTGCAGGCAGCAGAAGACCTCATAGGGGCGGTCTCGCAGCTGGGCGACGAGGAATTCCGCGGTATGACGCGGGGCGTCGAGCACCGGCCGCGCCTGCAGGGTCTCCTGGTAGTGGCGCCGCGCGACTTCGAGGGCGGCCTGCAGACGGCACCAGCGCGCGAGGCCCAGCCCCCGCAGGCGGCAGACGGTTTCGCGATCGCTCCCCAGCAGGCCGCGCAGGCTCCCGGTGCAGAGCAGCAACTCGCGCGCGAGCGCCACGGCGTCGAGCCCGGCAGAGCCACTGCCGATCAGCACGGCGAGCAGCTCGGCATCGGACAGCTGCCGCACGCCCAGATTCACGAGTTTCTCGCGCGGCTGTTCGCCCGCGGGCCAGGCGCGAATGCCCATGACGACCTCCCTGCAATGGGCCCATTTGGCCGCGGACAGGGGTGGGTGGCGAGCCGAGAATCGGGTCTGTTTGCGCGCCCGGCGAAACGGGCCCGATAATGCCCGGATGCAGGGCCGCAAGATTCTCCTTGGTGTGACCGGCGGGATCGCCGCGTACAAGAGTCCCGACCTCGTGCGGCGCCTCGCCGAACGGGGCGCGCAGGTGCAGGTGGTGATGACCGCCGGCGCCGCGCAGTTCGTGACCGCCACGACCTTCCAGGCCGTATCCGGGCGCGCTGTGCGCGACGACCTGTGGGACCCGGCGGCCGAGGCCGCGATGGGCCATATCGAGCTCGCCCGCTGGGCCGACCTCGTGCTGATCGCGCCAGCCACCGCACACAGCCTCGCGGGGCTCGCACAGGGCCACGCCGATGATCTGCTCGGCACCCTGTGCCTCGCGACCGAGGCGCCGATCGCCGTGGCGCCGGCAATGAATCGCGTCATGTGGGCCAATCCCGCGACCCAGGCCAACGTGGCGGTGCTGCGCGCGCGCGGCGTGCACGTGTGGGGCCCGGGCTCGGGCGACCAGGCCTGCGGCGAAACGGGCGACGGGCGCATGCTCGAGCCGCTGGAACTCGCCGGCCTCGCCGAAGCGCTGCTCGGCGCGCCGCGCGGGCCGCTCGCCGGCAGGCGCGTGCTGGTCACCGCGGGCCCGACGCGCGAACGGATCGATCCGGTGCGATTCATCAGCAACCGCAGCTCCGGCAAGATGGGCTTCGCGATCGCCCGCGCGGCGCGCGATCTCGGCGCCGAAGTGCTGCTGGTCACCGGACCGGTCGCGCTGCCGACTCCCGCGGGCGTGCGGCGCATCGACATCGAATCAGCCGAGGACATGCTCGCGGCGGTCACGCGCGAGGTCGCGACCACCGACATCTACATCTCGACCGCCGCGATCGCCGACTATCGACCCGTGCGCGCCGCTGCGCAGAAGATCAAGAAGAAGGAGGCCGCGCTCGACCTGTCGCTCGAGCGCACGGTCGACGTACTGGCCGCGGTGGCGGCGCGTGCCGACCGGCCGTTCGTCGTCGGCTTCGCCGCGGAAACCGAATCCGTCGAGCAGAATGCGCGCGAGAAACTGCTGCGCAAGAAGCTCGACCTGATCGCCGCGAACGAAGTCGGTGACGACAAGGTCTTCGACAAGGACGACAACGCGCTCGTTGTGATCTCGCGTACCGATCGCACCGAACTCGGGCCGGCGGCCAAGGCGCAGCTCGCGGATGCACTCGTGGCGCTGATCGCCGAACGCTATGCGGCGCACCGCGCCGCACAGGATGCCGCGACACACGGCAAAGCCCGCGCGTGAGCGGCGTCGCCGCGACAGCACACCGGCCGCTCAAGGTCCGGATCCTCGATCCGCGCATCGGCGGCGAATGGCCGCTGCCGGCTTATGCGACGCCGGGGGCCGCGGGACTCGACCTGCGTGCCGCGCTCGACGCGCCGCTCGAACTCGCTCCCGGCCGCTCGGAACTGATTCCCACGGGTCTCGCGATCTGGATCGAGGATCCTGCGCTCGCCGCCGTGATCCTGCCGCGTTCAGGCCTCGGCCATAAGCACGGCGTCGTGCTCGGCAATCTCGTCGGCCTCATCGATTCGGATTACCAGGGCCCGTTGATGGTCTCGTGCTGGAACCGCGGCGCGGCGGCCTACACCGTGCAGCCCGGCGAGCGCATTGCGCAGCTGGTGGTGGTGCCGGTGGTGCAGGTGCAGTTCGATGTCGTCGAGGATTTCGCCGCGACCGCGCGCGGCGCGGGCGGATTCGGGCATACGGGACGCTGAGTCGGCCGGCGCGACGCCGGCGCCTAGTGTTTCGCGATGCTCGACTGAAGTTCGACGAACCTGTCCATGTCCGCCTGGAACTGGAGCGCGACGCTGTCGCGCTCCTGCTGCTTCGTCAGCAGGATGTTGTTCTGCGCGCGCAGTTCGCTGACCGTGCGCACCAGGTCGGCGGCGAGGTCGTCGGGCATGCGCCGTGCATTCTCGTCGCTGCTGTAGGGCCGGTAGAGCTGCGCCTTCGCCTGCAGTCCGGTGAGGCGCGTGTTGAGCGAATCGACGTACTGCCTGGCCGCGGCGGACTGGCCGACGATCTGCTCGAGGCGCTGGTCACGCAGCGCCTCGATGTCCTTCACCGAGGTATAGGTAGTCAGCAGGAAGCGATCGTGCTGGCGGCGCGCGTCGATGTCGCGATCGCGCGCGGCGTCGAGGGCGCGCTGCTCGGGGGTCTTTTCGGCCTCGAGCCGGCGGATCACCACGCCGTCCTGGTTCAGGACCGCGCGCTCGCTCTTGGCGTATTCGGGCGGAACATGGTCGCCATAATGCACGACGCCTTTTTCGTCGGTCCACCTGTACGAGACTTCGCCCGTGTCTGCGCCCTTGTTCTTGTTCTTGGTCGCGGCGTCGACCGGGCCTGCGGCAAGTACCGCGAGAGTCAGCGTGACGGTCAGGGCGGGCCAGCGGAGCATGGCGGTATTCTGCACGAGCGGGCGGCGCTTAGGCTATGCCGTAACGGTCCCGGTAGGCCTGCAGCGCGGCATGGTGCTCCGCGGAAATGCGACGCCCGTCACCCTTCGCCTCGCCGAGTGCATCGATCAGTCCGCCGAGGGTCAGGATGCTGATGCACCTGAGGCCGTAGTCGGCTTCCACTTCCTGCACGGCCGACCGCTCGCCCTGGCCGCGCTCCTGGCGATCGAGGGC
>DAOQXO010000026.1:0-29348 GCA_035342635.1 Steroidobacteraceae bacterium | reverse complement strand
CGGCCGCGGTAGGGCTCGAGCATCTCGACCAGCAGCTTGACCACGCAGCGCGGCGTGTAGAACTCGCCGCCCTTCTTGCCCTCGGCGCTGGCGAATTGAGAGAGGAAGTACTCGTAGACGCGGCCGAGCACATCTTTGGCGCGGCTGGCCTGGTCGCCCACCTTGATGTTGCTAATCATGTCGATCAACTGGCCCAGGCGCTGCTTGTCGAGCGCGGGGCGGGCGTAGTCCTTGGGCAGCACGCCCTTGAGCGCCGGGTTGTCGCGCTCGATGCCGGCCATAGCATCGTCGACGAGCTGCCCGATCGTGCTCTGGCGAGCCTGTGCCTTCAGGTGGGCCCAGCGCGCCTCGGGCGGCACCCAGAAGATGCTGCGGGCACGGTACTCGTCGGGGTCTTCGGGATCGGCGCCTTGGGCCTTCTCCGCCAGCAGCGCGGCGTGCTTTTCCTCAAACGCATCGGAGATGTACTTCAGAAACAGCAGCCCGAGGCAAACGTGCTTGTATTCGGCGGCGTCCATCGAGCCGCGCAGGGCGTCGGCCATCTGCCAGAGCTGGGCTTTGTATCCGAGGGGTGCGGTGGTGGAGGTAATTTTCTTGCGTGATTTGGCCATTCAACTGCCTGTGTCGGCGCCTAAGCTCCCCGATCGAGTGCCCTTGTGATTCTAGGGATGAGGGCATTCTGGACTGTGCGCGAGTTCGCCTATTGGATCAAGGGGTTGTACCGATTGTGACATGTCCGGCAGCATGATTCCGGAATGAGCAGTTATATGAAAGTGTGACTACTTTTCTCACTTCCCCCGGGGGTAGCGGCACTGGTGCCACGCCGGGCGAGCGCCGCTTCGCCGAGCGCCTCGGCGCGCTGCTCGAGGACGACTACCTTTGCTGGTACGACGTTCCTGTCGGGCCGCGGCACCAGCATCCGGACTTCCTGCTCCTCCACCCCGGCCGCGGTTTGCTGGTCCTGGAGGTGAAGGACTGGAAACTGGACAACATCCATGAGCTGACCACCCAGAGCGTGACGCTCAATCTGGGCTCGGGGCTGAAGACCAAGGCCAATCCGCTGGAACAGGCGCGGCATTACGCTCATGCCGTCGTGAAAGTTCTGGAGCGGGATCCCCGGCTGCTGGTTCCACCCGGCGAGAAATACGAGGGTCATCTGCGCTTTCCCTACGGCTACGGCGTGGTGCTCACGAACATCACCCGCCTGCAGTTCGAGCGCTCCGGCATGGCCGAGACGATTCCGCCGCACAGGGTCATCTGCCGCGATGAAATGACCGAGTCGGCCGATGCCGAGACATTCCAGAAGCGGCTGTGGGATATGTTCTCCGTCCGCTTCCAGAGCCAGCTCACCCTTCCGGAGGTCGAGCGGATCCGCTGGCTGCTGTTTCCGGAGATTCGCATTCACCAGCAAGGCCTGCCCATCGAGGCCCAGGCCGACGACGCACGTGCGCCCGATTCGCTGCAGGTGATGGACCTCGCGCAGGAGGCCATCGCACGCGGGCTCGGCGACGGACATCGCGTCATTCACGGTGTGGCCGGATCCGGAAAGACCCTGATTCTGGCCTATCGCTGCCAGTACCTTGCGGCCACGCTCGCCAGGCCCATCCTCGTGCTGGTCTATAACAAGGCGCTCGCGGCCTGGCTGCAGCACCAGATGGCACTGCGCGGACTGTCCGACCGGGTCACGGTGCGGAACTTCCATGGCTGGTGCCACGACATGCTGCGGCTGTATCACGTGCCGAAGCCCGCCGATGGCAAGGACTTCTATCCCGCGCTCGTGAACGCAGTGATCCGGGCGGTCGATCGCGGCCAGATTCCGCGCGCCCAGTACGGTGCTCTGCTGATCGACGAGGGTCACGACTTCGAACCCGACTGGCTGCGCCTTGCCGTGCAGATGCTCGACCCGGAGAGCAACCAGCTGCTGTTGCTCTACGACGATGCGCAATCGATCTACGGCGCGAAGCGAAAAGGCTTCACTTTCCGCAGCGTGGGTGTGTCCGCGGTCGGCAGGACGAAGATTCTCAAGCGAAACTATCGCAACACCAACGAGATCCTCGCCTGCGCGGCCGAGTTCGCGCGCGAATTGCTGCAGGAGGTTGATTCGGACGAGGATGGTGTACCGCTGGTCTCACCCGTATCCGGCGGGCGAAGCGGCCCGCCACCGAAGTTCTACGATGCGCGCACGCTCGAACAGGAGGCGGCCTGCATCGCACGCCAGCTGCAGCGCAGGCACCAGTCCGGCACGCCATGGCGCGAGATGGGCGTCTTCTATTCCGCGCCCTTCGTGGCCGAGACGGTTGCGAACAGCCTCACCGATGCCGGTATTCCGTACGATTGGCTGAAGGACAGCAGCTCCAAGAAGTGGGATCCGGATAAGGACAGCGTCAAGCTGATGACGATCCACAGCAGCAAGGGGCTGCAGTACCAGGTCGGCATCATCGCCGGCGCGGGCTTCCTGCCCTATCCGCCCGGCGCCGAGTCCGAATGCGCGAAGCTGATGTATGTCGCGATGACCCGCGCGACACACGAGCTGCTGATCACCAGCAGCAGGAACAGCAGTTTCAGCGCGCGCTTGCGGGGAATCTGCGAGCCGCTCGCGGCCTGACGGCGGCGGTGAAACGCGATGTCCGGGCTCGTCCTGCTACCACTAGGAGGCAGTGGGGCCAGCAATCCGTTGCGTAAAAAGAACATCCTGATGCCGGCCATGCACGGCGCTTTTCCGCGGCCCCGCTTCCAAATGGCCGCGCGCGGGTGCACTATTTCGCACAAGTGCAACAGCGGGCTGGCCCCGCCACCCGCGACACCAAGGAGTGCGACATGCGGATGCACAGGACATGGATGCGGCAGCTTCCCGGCTTCGCCGCGCTGACTCTGTTTCTTCCAATGGCCGCCCACACGCAGGAGCCCGACACGCAGAGCGGCGCGCTCGAGGAAGTCGTGGTGACCGCGCAGAAGCGCAGCGAATCGGCCCAGAACGTGCCGTTCTCGGTGGCCGCGGTCATCGAAGAGAAAATGGAGCGCTCGGGTTCGAACAATATCGTCGAGCTGGCGCGCAATATCGCCGGCCTCACGATCACCGATCTCGGGCCCGGCCAGAGCCAGGTCGCGATCCGCGGCATCAGCGCCGGCCAGGTGGTGCGCGACCAGGCGGGCGTGAAGGAGTCGGTCGGCATCTATCTCGATGAGTCGCCGATTTCGGTCGCGCTGTTCACGCCCGATCTCGACCTGTTCGATCTCGAGCGCTTCGAGGTGCTGCGCGGTCCGCAGGGCACGCTGTTCGGCGCGGGTTCCACCTCCGGCACCGTGCGCTATATCACCCGGGCGCCGCAGCTTGAGCGTCTCGAAGGCAGCGTGCAGTTGACCGCCCACGAAGGCACCGACAGCGAGTTCGGCGGCGCGGTCAAGGCGGCCGTCAATCTGCCGGTCGGCGATCGGGTCGCACTGCGCGTCACCGGCTATTACGACGAGCTCGCCGGCTTCATCGACTCGCATTATCCGGGCCGGCCGGTGCGCGAAGACGTGAACGGCGGCGAGCGCAGCGGCGGGCGCATCGCCATGCTCTTCGAGCCGAACGACCAGCTCTCGATCACGCCGCGCGTCGTTTACCAGAAGCTCGAGACCGACGGTTTCCCGCGCATCGAGGCCTACAGCATCCTCGGCAATCCGTTCACGACCAGCGAACCGGCGGTCTCGCCCGGCGAGCGCGGCCAGGTCACGCAGATCCGCGAGGGTATAGACGATGAGTTCATGCTGGCCGACCTGACGCTGCATTACGACTTCGGCGGCGTCACACTCACTTCGGTCACCTCGTATACCGATCGCGATGTGGTCGTCACGCGCGATGCGGGCCAACTCACCGGCAGCGTCACCTACGACCTGACCTTCGGGCACCCGACCGGCTATTTCCCCGAGGAGGTGCGGCTCGATTCGCCGCTCATCGACGCGACGCAGCTCGAGGCGATCAGCCAGGAGATCCGTCTCGCCTCGGGCGACGAGGGCCCGTTCGTGTGGCTGGTCGGCGGCTTCTACCAGCAGGTCGATCGCGACTACGGCCAGACCCTGCCGACTCCGGGCTACGACGCGATCCTGCAGCGGCGCTTCGGCCTGACGAGCGTCGATTTCGGCGCGCCGCCCGATATGCCATATTTCTCGGACCTGACCTACGATTTCGAGCAGTTCGGGCTGTTCGGCGAAGGCACCTGGCGTTTCAACGACCAGTGGAGTCTGACCGGCGGCGTGCGCTACTACGACTTCGAGGAGGACCGCCTGCTCACCTTCGCCGGCGTGTTCGCCGACATGGGCTACACCGACGAGCCCGGCTCCACGAGCTCGGACGGCTTCTCGCCCCGCGCCATCCTCTCGTACCGCCCGAACGACGATGTGATGATCACGGCGCAGGCCGCGCGCGGCTTTCGCCTCGGCGGCATCAATGATCCGCTGAACGTCACGCTCTGCCAGGGCAACGACATCGACATCTACGGTGGCCACCCGACCTGGGACGACGAGAAGGTCAACAACTTCGAGCTCGGCATCAAGAGCCGTCTCGCCGAGGGCCGGGTGCTGTTCAATGCCGCGGCGTTCTACTCCGACATCGACGGCCTGCAGGTGATCGCCGACGCGGGCTCGTGCTCGTCGCGCATCATCCTGAACGCGGAGGCCGAGTCGATCGGCGCCGAGGTGGAGCTGTTCGCGCGCCCGAGCGACAACTGGGACTTCGGCCTGTCCGCGACCTATGTGCAGGCGGAGATCACCAAGTCGCAGGTCGACCCGAACGGCAACCCGATCGCCGGTATCCGCAAGGGCAACCGCCTGCCGACTTCGCCGGAGTTCCAGGCGGCGGCGAGCGCCACTTACTCGTGGTCGTGGACGACGACGCTCGAGAGCTACCTGACGTTCACCGTGCAGCACGTCGGTTCGTCCTTCACCCAGCTCGCGGACCAGGAGCCGAACTTCGGGCTCATCGCCACGGGCGGGCCGCCGGGCGCGGCGCGGTTCATTCCGTTCGGCGATCCGACGATCGACTCGTTCGCCTTTGCCGCGGAGCTGCCGTCCTACGAGATCGGCAACCTGCGCTTCGGCCTGTACAGCGGCAACTGGGAGCTCGCCGCCTTCATCAACAATCTGTGGGATGAGCGCGCGTTCCTGTCGATCGATCGCGAGCGCGGGCGCAGCGCGCGGGTCGGCTATCTGACCAACGTGCCGCGCACCTACGGGCTGACGCTGAACTACGCCTTCTGAGGCACCCGCTCACCGAGCCGCCGCCGCGATCGACGCGGCGGCGGATTCGAGCGCCTGCTGCAGCGCCTGCTCCTGCGCGGCAACGACTTCCGTCATGCGATTGGCTGCGGCCGGCACTTCGCCGCGCACGGTGAAGTTCGCGAGCACGGCGCGATCGAGGCGCTGCACGAGCGTGCAGTCGAGCAGCACCTGCGCGACCGGCGCCTCGCCGCCCCGTGAATAGTCCGCCACGAACGCGCGCACGACGATCTGCAGGAAATAGTCCGCACGCAGTGCCACGGCGTCGCCGTAGACCGACGCGAACAGCGACCGGGGCCGCAGGGTCTCGGCCGCCAGCGCGCCGACCATGTCGGGAATGGGCGCGGCCCAATGACCGTTCGCGTAGAAGTCGAGCTGCCGGTCGGCGCGCAGCAGCAGGATGCGGTCGGTCTCGAATCCGGGGCCGGCCGCCGGGCGGGCAATGCGCAGCGCGCCGTTGAACACCGGCGTGGCGCGGGCCGGCTCGCCGGCGGCGGACGCCGGGTATAGCACGTACGCGCGGGAAATCGGCGCCTTGGAGGTGAAGGTGCCGCCGCAGCCTGCCGCGAGCAGCGCCAGGGAGGCGGCGATGGCGAGGCGGAGGTTGCGCGTCACTTGGGTATCTCCACGCCGAAATAGTTCGACTCGTACAGCAGCTGGCCCGGATCCTCGCGCAGCTGGCGCGACAGGTCGCGGAACTCCGCCGCCGCCGAGCGCCCGTCCTGCAGCAGCCGCTCGACCTCGGGCAGGGCATCGCGCGCGAAGCTGCGCAGCTCGCGTTCGTTTTCGGTGATGAAGCGATCGACCCCGGCCGACGCGCTCGCGAGATTGGTCGACGCGACGCGCAGCGCTGCCAGCGCTTCGGCGACGTCGGGGGCGGAATTCTCGGTGAGGTTGCGCATCACGACCATCGTCGCGCTGAAGTCGCGCGAGGAGCTGCGCAGTTCGGCGACCAGTGATTCGGCGTCGCGCATCATGCCCGGAAAGTGCCCGGCGGCCCGCTCGATGCTCTTAAGCGTGGTCTGCAGCGAGTCGATGTTCTGGTCGGACAGGATCGAGTTGACGCGGATCAGCGTGTCGTTCGCCTTGGCGACCAGTTCGGGAAGCGAGGCGAGGAACAGGTCTAAGCTCGAGCGCGACGAGGCGATCACCGGATAGCGCTCGCTCGGCACCGGATCGATCACCTTGAGGTTGCCGCGATTCTCGATCAGGTCGATGTAGAGCAGGCCGGTCACGCCCTGCAGCGACAGCTGCGCGACGGTGCGGGCCGACACCGGCGCCTCCGAATCGATGTCCGCGATCACCTGCACCCGCGAGCTCGAGCGCCGGTCGATGCGCATCACCGCGACCCGCCCGACGTCGACGCCGAGGTAGCGCACGGGCGAGCCCCGCGACAATCCGCTCACGCTGCCGTCGAAATAGATCTCGTAGCGGGTGTAGTCGCGCCGCTCGACACCGTCCGAGTACCAGTAGACGAACAGTACCGCCATCGCGCTGATCAGCAGCACGAAGGCGCCGACGGCCGTGTAGTTCGCCTCACGTTCCATGGCGCTCCCCGAATCGCAATGCGCGCTCGCCGTGGAAATACTCGCGAATCCACTGGTGCGGATTGTCGACGATCTCCTCCAGGGTCCCGCTGATCATGTGGCGGTCGACTATCACGCCGACACGATTGCAGGTTCGGAAGATCGTGTCCAGATCGTGGGTGATCATCACCACGGTCAGTGCGAGCTGGCGCTGCAGCGCCATCAGCAGCTCGTCGAACGCGGCCGCGCTGATCGGGTCGAGGCCCGCGGTGGGCTCGTCGAGGAACAGCAGCTTCGGATCGAGTGCCAGGGCGCGCGCGAGGGCCGCGCGCTTGACCATGCCGCCCGAGAGCTGCGCGGGATACTTGGACCCCGCCTCCTCCGCGAGCCCCACGATGCGCAGTTTCAGCTTCGCCAGCGCATCGAGCGCGTCCGGCGGCAGTTGCAGGTGCTCGATCATCGGCAGCTGGATGTTCTGCAGCACCGTGAGCGAGCTGTAAAGCGCGCCCTGCTGGAAAGTGACGCCGTAGCCCGCCTTCGCCGCGCGCAGCTCGTTCCACGACTGGTGCGTGATGTCCTGCCCTTCGAGCAGCACCACGCCGCGCTGGGGCTTGCGCAGGCCGAGGATCGTGCGCAGCAGCACCGACTTGCCCGAACCCGAGCCGCCGACGATGCCGAACACCTCGCCCTCGAGCACCTGCATGTCGAGGCCGTCGTGCACGACCTGGGTGCCGAAGCGATTGACGATGTCGCGCACCTCGACGATCGCGGCCATCAGAAGTCGATCTCCATGAACAGCACCGCGAACAACGCGTCGGCGAGGATCACGAGGAAGATCGACTGCACGACCGCGAAGGTCGTGAGCCGGCCGAGTTCGCGCGACGAGCCGCGCACCTGCAGGCCGCGATACGTGCCGGCCGTCGCGATCAGGATCGCGAACACCGGCGCCTTGACGAGGCCGGCCCAGAAGGTGGTCGACGCGATCGCGTCCTCGACGCGCGCGAAGTACTGCACGAGCGGCATGTCGAGCAGTATTTTGCAGAGCAGCGCGCCGCCGGCGATGCCCACACCGTCGGCGATCACGGTGAGCAGCGGCAGCGCGATCATCAGGCCGATCACGCGCGGCAGCACCAGCACCTCGATCGGCTCGATGCCGGTCGCGGTCAGTGCGTCGACTTCCTCATTGAGTTTCATCGCACCGATCTCGGCGGCGAAGGCGCTGCCCGAACGGCCCGCGACGATGATCGCGGTGAGCAGCACGCCCAGTTCGCGCAGCACGCCGACCGTGACCAGGTCGACGACATAGATTTCGGCGCCGAAGTTGCGCAGCTGCTGCGCACTCATGTAGGCGATGATCACGCTGATCAGGAAGGCGATCAGCGAGACGATCGGGATCGCGGTGATGCCGGTGTCGTACACGTGGCGGGTGATCGAGGTGAGGCGCATGCGCTTCACGCTGCCAAAGGCGCGCAGCAGCTGCACGGTGATCCGGCCCAGGAAGTCGAGGCCGTCGCGAATGCCGCGCCACTGGATCACCGTGGTGCGCCCGACCGCGGCGACGGGCGATTCCTCGGCCTCCTCCATCGGAGGCCGCGCGCGTGCGGCCTCGGCGTCCTCGGCCCGGGTGCGATCGATCAGCGCGAGCTGCGCCGGCCGCTCGCCGCTGAACCCCACCTTGCGGGCGCCGCCCGCCTCGGCCCTGTCGAGGAATTCGCGCAGCAGCCAGGCGCCCGACAGATCGAGCCGCTCGACCGCGCCCGTGTCGATGGTGATCTCGCTCACCTTCTCGAGCGGCAGCGCGGCGAGCTCGGCTCGGATCTCGGTCAGGTCGAGCGCCCGCCATTCACCGAGCAGGTGCAGGGTCAGACGTCCGTCAGCGTGCTCGGCGGACAGGTGCATCCCAAAAGTCTAACCGGCAAACTGTCCGGATGACGAACGGATGCTGCGCATGACCACCCTCGGCACCCCCGGCACCGAGGCGGCGACCCGCCTGCTGCTGCTCGGCGCCGGTGAACTCGGCAAGGAAGTGACCATCGAGGCGCAGCGGCTCGGCGTCGAGGTGATCGCGGTCGATCGCTACCCCGGCGCGCCGGCGATGCAGGTCGCGCACCGGCACCACGTGATCGACATGCTCGACCCGCGGGCCCTGCGCGCCGTCATCGAACGCGAGCGACCCACCTTCGTCGTGCCCGAGATCGAGGCGATCGCCACGGCCGAGCTCGTCGCGCTCGAGGCGGAGGGCTGCACGGTGATCCCGTGCGCGCGCGCCGCGCACCTGACCATGAACCGCGAGGGCATCCGGCAGCTTGCTGCCGGGGAGCTGGGCCTTGCGACCTCGCCGTACCGTTTCGCCGATTCGCCGGCGGACTACCGCGCGGCGGTCGCCGCGATCGGCCTGCCCTGCGTGGTGAAACCCGTGATGTCGAGCTCCGGCAAGGGCCAGAGCGTCGTGCGCACGGCGGAGGAGATCGAAGCCGCATGGCGCCACGCGCAGACGGGCGGGCGCGCCGGCGCCGGCCGCGTGATCGTCGAGGGCTTCGTCGATTTCGAGTACGAGATCACCCTGCTCACGGTGCGCCACGCCGGTGGCACCGCCTTCTGCGCGCCAATCGGCCACCGGCAGGTCGACGGCGACTACGTCGAGTCCTGGCAGCCGCATCCGATGAGCCGCCTCGCGCTCGAACGCGCGCAGCACACGGCGCGAATGGTGACCGACGCGCTCGGCGGGCGCGGCATCTTCGGCGTCGAGATGTTCGTGCGCGGCGACGACGTGTGGTTCAGCGAAGTCTCACCGCGCCCGCACGACACCGGCATGGTGACGATGATCGCCCAGGATCTCTCGCAGTTCGCGCTGCATGTGCGTGCGATCCTCGGCCTGCCGATCCCGAACATCGCGCAGCACGGGCCGTCGGCCTCCGCGG
Organism: Steroidobacteraceae bacterium; assembly: GCA_035342635.1. Taxonomy (GTDB): domain Bacteria; phylum Pseudomonadota; class Gammaproteobacteria; order Steroidobacterales; family Steroidobacteraceae; genus CADEFQ01. The sequence continues at coordinate 19,645 of DAOQXO010000026.1, read as the reverse complement.
CGATCCTGCTCGAGGGCCATGGCGGCGACATCCGCTACGCCGGCGTCGAGGCCGCGCTCGCCGAGCCCGACACGGCGCTGCGCCTGTTCGGCAAACCCGAGGTGCGGGGTCACCGGCGCATGGGGGTCGCACTCGCGCGCGGCGAGTCGATCGAGGCGGCGCGCGCGAAGGCGCGGGCGGCCGCGGCGGCGATCGTGGCGGGCGCGCAAATCGCGGATTGATGGATCGCAAGATGCGGCCCGTACGCACAAGCCGCCCGGGGTTATAGTCGGTCCGATTGCATTTGGGCCGACTTCTACCAGGGAGGCGCAATGCGAGCATTTCTCGGGCTGCTGTCCCTTGCAGCCGCGGCGCTGCTGTTTGCAGGCTGGCTTGCCGGGCCGGTCGCTGCTCAACAGGCGAACCCTACCGTATCGAATCCATACAACCTTCCCGAGACGGATCTCGGCGTCGGCAAGAACGATATTGCACGCTGGCTGAGCGCCCCGCCCGGCTTTGCCCACGCCTCGGTGCCAGTCAATCCGCTGCATCCCGAGGCCACCGTGGTCGGCCAGCAGATGTGCGTCGCGTGCCACCAGCAGGAAAACCAGCATTTCCTGCACACCCTGCACGCACTCGGCATGAATGCAGCGTTGGCCGCCGACCCGAAGACACCGACCTGCGAGGCCTGCCACGGCGCGGGCTCCGTCCACAGCCAAGCGCCGGGCAAGCCCGGCACGATCATCGCGTTCACGCGCGACGGCGGCACACCGGTGGCCGCGCAAAGCGCCGGCTGCCTCGGCTGCCACTCCGGCGGACAGCGCGATCACTGGCTCGGCTCCGTCCACCAGCGCAACGAACTGTCCTGCAGCGACTGCCACAACCCGATGGCGAAGTTCTCCGCGGAGGGCCTGCTCGCGCGGCAGTCGATCAGCGAAACCTGCGCCACCTGCCACAAGGACATTCGCCAGCAGTTCAATCGCCGCTCGCACATGCCGCTGCCCGAAGGGCAGATGAGCTGCGCCGATTGCCACAACCCCCACGGCACGATCAACGCGTCGCTGATGAAGACCGACTCGGTCAACGAGACCTGCTACCAGTGCCATGCGGAGAAGCGCGGGCCGATGCTGTTCGAGCACGCCCCCGTGCGCGACAGCTGCCTCAACTGCCACACGCCACACGGTTCGAACCAGCATGCGCTGCTCGTGGCGCCGATCCCGTTCCTGTGCCAGCAGTGCCACACGCACGTGCGCCACCCGAACGACCTGCTCACAACCACGTCGCTCGCGAATGGCCCGGCCGCCGATGAACGGCTGATGGCGCGCGGCTGCATCACCTGCCACGCACAGGTGCATGGATCGAACCACCCATCGGGGCCCAGGTTGCATCGCTAGCGCGGGGGTATGGTCATGCAGCAGCGATTCCGGCGTGTCTCCTTTATCTCCCCGGGATTCGCGGTGCTTGCCGTCTGCGCCGCGGGGTTGGCCACGGCCCAGGACAGCGGCGTCGGCGTCGACCTGCACTTCGGCAACTCGCTCCAGCCGAGTGGCGTCGCGCCACTCGCCTGCGATCCCGACGGCATGAGCTGGCTCACCGCGGCACGCAAGCGCACGCCCAGCGGGCACCTGTATCTATGCCCGCCGGAATTCTCGCAGCCGCGCACCACCGGGTCGGGCAACTGGCTGTTCGACGGCACGTTCGGGCTTGGCTACCTCGACATCAACGACGAGCGCAACACCAACTGGCTGCGCTACGACAACTGGGACGACGGTGTGCTCGCCAGGCTCGAACTGTCGCTCATGCGACCCGGCGACGGCAGCTACTTCGACCTGCGCGCGAGCCATATCAATGGCGACAACCAGTACCTGAAGCTGAACGCCGGGCGGGTAGGCCACTACCGCATCGAGGCGTATGCCCGCAGCCAGGTCAATGTCACGAGCGGCACCGCGAAATCGATCTGGGACGGCGTCGGCAGCGATTACCTGGCGCTGAAGCCGGGACTGACGCCCGGCGGCAGCAGCCCCGCCGAAGTGAGCGCGATCTCGGCGGCATCGCCGGAGCGCATCCTGAAAGTGGTGCGCGACAAGTACGGCATCGGCATCAATTACTACATCGATCGGCAGTTCACTGCCTACGCGAGTGCGTCCCAGGAAGAGCGCAAAGGCGCGCGGCCGTTCGGCGGACCGTTCTTCTTCGCCTTCATCTTTCCCGGCTCGGGCGGCGTATACGAAACGCCGCGGCCGATCGACGACAGCACCCTCAGCTTCAACGGCGGGCTGCGCTACGTGGGCAGCGCCTGGAACTGGGATCTCGGCTACAGCGGCTCGCTCTTCCGCACTGGCGAGTCCAGCTTCAGTTACGAAGTGCCCTTTGCATTCCCCCCGCTGGTACCGGGTTTCGGCAACTTTCCCCTGACGCTCGGTGAGTTCGCCTACGAGCCGGAGAACGACTACCACAACCTGCGCGGCACGCTGACCCGCAAACTGCCGCAGAACGGTCAACTGTCGCTGACGGCGTCGCTCTCCACGTCGCGGCAGGACGACGACCTGCGGCCGCCGATGAACTGCAACGGCTTGTTCGGCCTCACCACGCCGCCCTTTACCTTCGACTGCGCCAACTGGAACACCACCGCGGCCCTCTCACGCACCAGCGCGGACCTGAGCATCGACAGCACGCTGCTAAACGCGAAGCTCGTACTGCAGCCGACATCGCTCGTGACCGTCCAGGGCAACGTGAAATACCATCGCCAGGACTATCGCGGCGACTATTTCGCCTTCAACCCGCTGACCGGCCAGTACGGCTACATCGCCGAGAACGGCGCGCAGGGCAGTTCGGTGCCGGGAGAGATGGGCGTCTGGGATCCGGCGCTGTTCCCGAGCGTCCTGACGCGTGTGCGCAACCTGCCGCTGGACAAGGAGATCAGCGAGGGCAGTGTCGCCGCCGACTGGCGGGTGAGCCGCAAGGACACGCTGAGCGCCGCGCTGACCTTCACCCGTACCGAGCGCTCGAATCGCGAAGTCGAGAACCAGGACGACCTGCTGGTGAAGCTCGGCTGGAGCAGCCGCGCCACGGACGATCTGAGCCTGCGCCTCAACTACTCGTATCTCGATCGCAGCGGCGACCACTACAACCACGACCCTTACGAATTCACGTTCTCCACCTCCCTGCCCGGCTTCGTCGATCCGGGCACCCTTCCCGCGCATACCGTCGACGCGATGCGCAAATACGATGTGGGCGATCGCGAACAGCACAAGGCGACGCTGATCGCGACCTACGTACTGACCGGCAGCTCGACACTGTCGGCCAACCTGCGCGGGGAGTGGAACAGCTACGACGCCGTGATCGGTCGCCTCGGCTACGACACCTGGAGCGCCGGGCTGCAATGGGACTGGCAGCCCTCGGAGCGCACCAGTGCGAATGCGTTCGTCGGTTACGACCACTCCAGTCTCGACACCGCCAATGTCAACGACGCAGCGGCGAACATCCCCGACCCGACACTGGGCGGCCCGGTCTATCCGGAAGCGAATCGCTGGTGGCTCGAGGACGAGCAGCGCAACTACTACGCCGGCGCCAACCTCAGCACTCACTTTGCGCGCGGACGGCTCGAGCTCGGCTGGGACTTCAGCGACTCGCGCGGCATTACCAACTACCGCTTCAACTCGCCCGGTGCGCTCGCCCGTCCCGTGCTCGCGGCCGCCGCGGGCAACGGCTACGCGCCGATGCTGTACCGGATCAACACCTGGACGCTGTCGTGGACGAAAGCGATCAGCAAGCGTGTCAGCGTGCGCGTATTCGACACCTACGAAACCGGCCGGCTGTCCGACTGGCATTACGCCGGGCTCGATTCGAGCCTCGTGACCAGCAACCGCGTTTACCTCGACAGCGGTCCGCGGGATTACTCGGTCAACCTGATCGGCCTGATGGTGGAGGCGAAACTGTGAGCCACCCTGATCGCAACCGCCGACGGCACGGCGCGAGCCTGCTCATCGCCACCCTGCTCGCGCTCGGAGCGCACATGCCGGTCGCGGGCGCCGACGGCCCGCTGGCCCTCGACCTGCGCCGCATCGTGCCGATCACCGGCGACGCGAAGGCGGGCGAGGCGAAGGCCGAGCTGTGTGCCACCTGCCACGGCAAGCACGGCATCGGGATCGTGCCGATGTTCCCGAATCTCGCCGGTCAGCGGCCCGATTACCTCTACTGGGAGCTCATGTCCTACAAGCACGGCGCACGCCCGCAATCGGGCATGACGCCATTGGTCGAACTGCTGTCCGAAGAAGACATGCGCAACTTCTCGATGTATTACGCCACCATGGTCCCGCCGCCGCGCGCGGCCGATGCCGATGCGACCCCCGCCGACCCGGAGCTGCTCCGCCTTGGCGAGCAGATTTACATGCACGGCGATGCCGCGCTCGGCATCCCGCCCTGTCAGGGCTGCCACGGCGCCGATGCGCGCGGCCACCCGCGCGCGTTGCAGGTCGACTCCGCCGGCTACACCCCGTTTGCGGTGTTTCCGGCATTGCGCGGCCAGCATGCCGAGTTCCTGCAAGCGACACTCGAAGAGTTCCGCATTGGCGAACGCAGCGGCTCCACTGTGGATCGCGTGATGAACGGCGTCGGCAAGCAGCTCGACGATCGCAGCATCAGCGCCCTGACCGCGTGGCTGGCAAGCCTCGATCAGGTCTCGTCGCGGTAGCGTCGCAGCCGGATCGCGACGAACACCAGCACCGCCGCGGCCAGCAGCCCGAGCAGCAGCTGCGCATTCAGGAAGATGGCGCCGAGATCGACGTGGTCCAGCAGCGCGCCTGGCAGGACGACCTCGTTGCGATCGATCTTGATTGTGCCGCTGGCGAGCTGTGCCTCGATGCCGCGCATGATCGGCACCGCCGGCGACAGGCGGTCGGAGATGAACTCCCAGACGCGGGTCGTGCGCAGCACCATACCCTCGACCATCATCAGCACGAGCGGCGGCAGCACGGCCCACAGCATCACGCTGCGTCGCGCCCAGGCCGACATGACCAGCAGGTAGGCCGCTATCGGCGCATACCACAGCACGCTGGCGACGATGCCGATGAATAGCAGCACCTGCGCCTGCCACCACATGCGGCCATCCCAGATCGACGCCTGCTCCACGGTGATGCCCGCGCCGCCGCGCGCCGCGATGAGTGCGCGCGCGATGAGGTCGGTGAATGCCACGACCACGAACGCGAGCAGCGGCACGATCACCATTGCGACGGCCAGCTTGGCGAGCACGGTGGCCGCGTCGGAGACCGGCAACGACTTCCAGAAGAGGATCGAGCGGTCGCGGCGTTCCGCATACAGCGAATCGAGCAGGTAGAAAACCACGACCACGCCCACGACGAGCAGGGTGGCGACACTCATGCCCCAGCCGACCACGTTCAGGATCGCGCGGCCCTGCGCGACGGTCAGCGGCAGCTCGTTGCCCATGTGGATCTTCATGAACGCCGAGGTCGCGATCCATAACGCGGCCATCGCGAGCGGCGCGACCCACAGGGCGCGGTGCTCCCAGAATTCCCGGCGCACCAGGATCGGGTAGAGCTTCATGGTGCGACTCCCTGCATCTTGGCGACGAAGAGGTCCGCGATCGACGGCGTGCGCAGCTCGCCGAGCGGCGCGAGCTCCGCCGCGTCGCGGCCCTCGTAGAAAAAGGCGGTACGGCCGAAGATCTCACGCGAGTAGAACGGCGTCAGCGCGCGCGCGCGCTCCATCTGGTCGGGCGCGCAGATCAGCTGCCGGAAGGTGCCGCCGAGGTCCTCGACCGCGGCATCGAGCACGACACGGCCGTGCTGGATGAAGATCACGTCGGTCAGCAGGTTCTCGATCTCCTCGACCTGGTGGGTCGTCATGAGGATCGTGCGGTCCTTGTCGAAATAGTCGTTCACCAGCGTGTCGTAGAATTGGCGGCGATAGAGCAGGTCGAGACCGAGGGTCGGCTCGTCGAGCACGAGCAGGCGCGCATCGATCGCGAGTACGAGCGCGAGGTGCAACTGCGTGACCATGCCCTTGGAGAGCTCGCGCACGCGGCTCTTCATCTTGATGTCGGTGGTGGCGAGGAAGGCCTCGGCGCGCGCGCGATCGAATCGCGGATGCACGCCGGCCACGTAATCGAGGGCCTGCCGGACGCGCAGCCACCTCGGCAGCACTGCCACGTCGGCAATGAAACAGACGTCCTGCATGAGCGCATCGCGCGCGGCGGACGGGTCACGCCCGAGGACCCTCAGTTCGCCCTCGAACGGGGTCAGGCCGAGGATGGCCTTGAGCGCCGTGGTCTTGCCGGCGCCGTTCGGGCCGATCAGGCCCACGATGCGGCCGGCGCCGACCTTGAAATCGATGCCGTCGAGGGCGCGCAGCTTGCCGTAGGACTTGGCGAGTTTGCGCGCCTCGATTACCGGCGTGTCACTCGTGCTTGTCATCGGTGCTCCCGGCGGTCGACAGCGTCTGGGTGACGGCAGGGGTCTGTGCGAACAGTTCGTCCGTCGACAGCCCGAGGCGCTGGATCGTCGCGTAAACTTTCGGCCATTCGTCTTCGATGAAGCGCTGGCGCTCGTCCTTCATCAGCGCCTTGCGGGCGCCGGCGTTGACGTACATGCCACGGCCCCGGCGCTTCTCAACCAGCTGCTCGTCGACGAGCTGCTGGTAGCCCTTGAGCACGGTCAGCGGGTTCAGCCGGAACTCGGCCGCCACGTTCCGCACCGAGGGCAGCGGATCGCCCTCCTTCAGGACACCTTCCAGGATCATCGCCACGACGCGGTCGCGCAGCTGGCGGTAGATCGGCAGGCTGTCGTCCCACTGCGGATCCATGATTCCCGGGTTCTCCTGTTGCATAGCGAGTTGCCGTGCTCTAGAGGGCTAATCTAGCAGAACGCCTCAGTTCCGGGCCGCGAGGTGAATCGCCTCGGGGGCATCGACCGTCACGCGCGCCACGCTGGTGGCATTCACGAAGGTGATGCTCGAAGCAACCGTCAGCACGATGGCAAGGACCGCAGCGCCGACAGCGACCGCGAAGTTGTGGGTGGTGGTGCTCATGTTCGTCTCCTTTGGTTTACCGTCTCTGGCCATCTGCACCATGCATTTGGCCCTCGTCTTGGTGTTATATATAACTACAACACTAGTTCAGTGTCAACACCCCCTGAAAGATTTTTTTGGGGGCCCAGGGACCGGCCACCCACTATTACCGTAACTAGTTGATTTCTGTAGAATCCATGCCCCTTTCCCCGGAGCACTCGATGAAAACTGCCTTGAACGTTGCGATTACCGGCGCCGCCGGCCAGATCGGCTATGCCCTCGCTTTCCGTGCCGCCTCGGGCGCCTTGTTCGGCCCCGACCAGCCGGTGAACCTGCATCTGCTCGAGATCACGCCTGCCCTGCCGCAGTTGACCGGTGTCGTGATGGAGCTCAATGACTGCGCCTTCCCGACGCTGCAGAAGGTCGTCGCGACGGACGATGCGAAGGTCGCGTTCCGCGACTGCCACGCCGCACTGCTCGTCGGCGCGCGCCCGCGCGGCCCCGGCATGGAACGCAAGGACCTGCTGCTCGCGAATGCGCAGATCTTCTCCGCCCAGGGCAAGGCGCTGAACGAAGCCGCCGATCGCAACGTGAAGGTGCTGGTCGTCGGCAATCCGGCGAACACCAATGCGCTGATCGCGCGCGCAAACGCGAAGGACCTCAATCCGCGCAATTTCACCGCGATGACGCGCCTCGATCACAACCGCGCGCTCTCGCAGCTCGCGGAAAAGACCGGCACGCATGTCACGCAGATCCAGCGGATGATCATCTGGGGCAATCACTCGGCGACGCAGTACCCGGACATCTCGCACGCACTGATCGGCGGCAGACCGGCGAAATCGCTCGTCGACCAGGACTGGCTCGAGAACACTTTCATCCCGGTCGTGCAGCAGCGCGGCGCGGCGGTGATCAAGGCGCGCGGCGCCTCGTCGGCCGCCTCGGCCGCTTCGGCCGCGATCGATCACATCCGCGACTGGTTCAGGGGTTCCCCGGCCGGCGACTACCTCAGCATGGCCGTGCCCTCCGACGGCAGCTACGGCATCCCCGAGGGCGTGATCTATTCCTACCCGGTCACCACCAGCAACGGCGAGTACCAGATCGTGCAGGGACTCTCGATCGACGAGTTCAGCCGGCAGCGCATGGACGCTACACTTGCCGAACTGCGCGAGGAACGCGACGGCGTCAAGGAGCTACTGACATGATCAGGACACTGGCCGCAGTCTGCCTGCTCGCATTCGCCGCCATACCGGCGGCGAATGCCGACTCGAAGGAAGAACTCGACGCCAAGGTGCGCGAGGCGATGACCGAATTCGCCAAGCACACCTCGGCGGGTGCGGAACTTGCCGCCAAGGCGAAGGGCGTGCTGGTGTTCCCGAGCGTCATCAAGGCCGGCTTCGGCATCGGCGGCGAATACGGCGAGGGCGCGCTGCAGATCCGTGGCGCGACGGTGGACTACTACAACATCGCCTCCGCCTCGATCGGCCTGCAGCTCGGCGCGCAGGCGCGCACCCAGATCGTGCTGTTCATGACCGACGAGGCGCTCAGGACTTTCCGGGACAGCAAGGGCTGGAAGGCCGGTGTCGACGGCAGCGTGGCGCTCGCCACGCTCGGTGCAGGCGGCACCATCGACACCAAGACCGCGCAGGAGCCGATCATCGGCTTCATCTTTTCGAACAAGGGGCTGATGTACAACCTGACGTTCGAAGGCTCGAAAATGACGCGGATCGACAAGTAGGGCGCCGCGATGCTCGGACCCGTGATCACGCTGGTCCTGGTCGCCGCGGCGATCTTCGCGGTGACCAAGGTCGGGGGCATCATCACGCTGCTGTTCGTGGCGGCGGTGCTGGCCCTCGCCTACAAGCGCCTGTCGCTGATCGCGTTCGCGGCGACCTTCACGGTACTGCTGGCGGCGTACACCGCGCTCGGTCATCCGGCGGGCATCTGGAAGGGCTTCCTGTGGGTGATGCTCGCGCTGCTGTGGCTCCTCACGATACGCCCGCTGCGCAAGTCGCTGATCACGCGCCCCTTCATGAAGACCTATCTGCGCATGCTGCCGAGCATGTCGCAGACCGAACGCGAGGCGCTCGAGGCGGGCACCGTGTGGTGGGATGGCGAGCTGTTCACGGGCGCACCGGACTGGAAGAAGCTGTCCGCGACCCACACCCCGACGCTCACCGCCGAGGAGCAGGCGTTCATCGACGGGCCGTGCGAGACGCTCTGCCTGATGCTCGACGACTGGGACATCACCCATCTGCGCGGTGACATGCCGCCCGAGGTGTGGGACTTCCTGAAGACCCAGGGCTTCTTCGCGATGATCATCCCGAAGAAGTACGGTGGCCTCGAGTTCTCGGCCTATGCGCACTCCTGCGTGCTCACCAAGCTGGCGAGCCGCAGCGCCACGGCGTCCTCGACCGTCGCGGTGCCGAACTCGCTCGGACCGGCCGAGCTGCTCAATCACTACGGCACCGAGGAACAGAAGGATTACTACCTGCCGCGGCTCGCGCGCGGCGAGGAAGTGCCGTGCTTCGCGCTCACCGGTCCGCGCGTCGGCTCCGACGCCGCCGCGCTGCCCGACACCGGCATCGTGTGCCGCGGCATGTGGCAGGGCAGGGAGATCATCGGGCTCAGGCTCAATTTCTCGAAGCGCTACATTACGCTCGCGCCAATCGCGACCGTGATCGGCCTCGCGTTTCGCATGTTCGATCCCGACAAGCTGATCGGCGACGTCGAGGACATCGGCATCAGCTGCGCGCTCATTCCGCGCGATACGCCGGGCCTGACGATCGGGCGGCGTCACCTGCCGCTGAACATTCCCTTCCAGAACGGCCCGATCGAGGGCCGCGACATCTTCGTCCCGCTCGACGTGCTGATCGGCGGCACCCGAATGGCGGGCCAGGGCTGGCGCATGCTGATCGAGCAGCTGTCGGTGGGCCGCTGCATCTCGCTGCCGGCGAATGCGACCGGCGGCGCCAAGGCCGCGGTGTTCGCGACCGGCGCCTACGCCCGCATCCGCCGCCAGTTCAACATGCCGGTCGGCAAGTTCGAAGGTGTCGAGTCGGTGATCGCGCGCATGGTCGGCCACACCTACATCATCGACGCGGCGCGCTCGGTGACCACCGGTGCGATCGACGGCGGCGAGAAGCCGGCGGTGCCCGCGGCGATACTGAAATACCACGCAACCGAACTCGCCCGGAAAATCGGCGACGACGCGATGGACGTGCACGGCGGCAAGGGCATCATGCTCGGGCCCAACAACTACCTCGGGCGCGGCTACCAGGCGATCCCGATCGCGATCACGGTCGAGGGCGCGAACATCCTGACCCGCAACCTGATCATCTTCGGCCAGGGTGCGATCCGCTGCCACCCGTTCGTGATGCGCGAGATGAACGCGGCGCACAACCCCGACCGCAAGGCCGGCGTCGACGAGTTCGACCGCGCGCTGTTCGGCCATATGGGATTCGCGATCTCGAACGCGGTGCGCTCGCTCGTCATGGCGCTCACCTTCGCGCGCTTCGCGCGCGTGCCGGCGCAGGGCCCCACCGCGCGCTACTACCAGCACATCGTGCGCTTCAGCGCCTCGTTCGCTTTCGCGGTCGATGTCGCGATGCTGACCCTCGGCGGCTATCTGAAGAAGAAGGAGAGCCTCTCGGCGCGGCTCGGCGATGTGCTCTCGAGCATGTATCTCGCCTCGATGGTGCTGAAGCACCACGAAAACCAGGGCAAGCCGGAGGCGGACCTGCCGATCGTCGAGTGGGCCTGCCGCAGCCTGATGTACACCGCGCAGGAGCAGCTGCACAGCTTCCTGCGCAATTTCCCGAACCGCTTCCTCGCCGGCTGCATGCGCCTGCTCATCTTCCCGCGCGGCCTCACCTACTTCGCGCCCGGCGACCGGCTGGGGCGCAAGCTCGCGGAGCTCGTCACCCAGCCCAGCGAATCGCGTGACCGGCTGTGCCAGCTCGTCTACCGCACGCTCGAACCCGGCAATGCGCTGGGCCTGCTGCAGGAAGCGCTGGTGCTCGCGCAGACCGCCGAGCCGATCGAGAAGCGCTTGCGCGTCGAGGGCGTGAAGACGGGCCGGGTCACCGCGCTCGACCTGCCGGGACAAATCCGGCAAGGTCTCGAACTCGGCATCCTCTCGGAAACGGAGGCGGCGTTGCTGCGCGACTACGATCGCAAGGTCATGCACCTCGTCAACGTGGACGACTTCGAGTCGCACGAACTCGGCACCCGGGCACAGCCTGGCTCGGCCGACACCCGCGATGCCGGCCTGGCGGGCGCCGCACGCGCGTGAGTGCCGAGGTCGAAGGGGGCGAGGACGATGCCATCACGGGGGACGTGGTCGCAGTCGCGGTTCCTGTCGCGGTTCCTGTCGCGACCCCGGAGCCCGCCACGGCGCTGGTCAGCGACCACGATGGCGACGGTGGTGGCGATCTGGCGCCGCTCGTCGAGGCGCCGCACTGCCTCAACTGCGACGCGCCGCTCGCCGGCAGGTACTGCGCCGCCTGCGGGCAGCGCGACGATCCCCATGCCCACCGCCTCGGCCATTTCGTGCGCGAGGCCTTCGAGGGGCTCACGCACGCCGACTCGCGACTCTGGCGAACGCTCTGGGCGCTGCTCGCGCGCCCCGGTTTCCTGACCCGCGAGTTTTTCGCTGGCCGCCGCCAGCGCTACCTGCCGCCGTTTCGCCTCTACATCGTCGTCAGCCTGCTCTTCTTCATCGCTCTGACACTGCTGCCCGAGACGCCGCCGATCCTCAGCTTCAGCGATGTCGCGCCGACGCGCCCGCAGGTCGCCGCGCAGGCCGGGCAGATCGCGGACCTCGCTGAGCAGATCGCCGCCGAGAAGGACCCGGAGCGCAGGAGCGCGCTGATCATCGGTCAGCAGGCGCTCGCGGCGAAGGACGCGCGGGAGGCGGCGGAGCGCATACCCGAGGCGGTCCCGGATCCGGCACCCGCGACGGACGGCGGCGAGGCCGCGCCCCCACCCGGCCGCGCCGAGAAGATCTGCGACAGTCTCAATTACGCCGGCCCGTTCCGCAGCTGGGTCGCACCGCGCATGAGGCTCGGATGTATAAAGGCGGTGGAGGACGAAGGCTCGCTCGGGCGCGCATTCCTGCACAACATCCCGCGGGCGATGTTCGTCTTCCTGCCGCTGATCGCGGCCTTCATGCTGCTCATCTACTGGCGGCCGCGCCGCTACTACGTCGAGCACCTGCTTTTCTATATCCACAACCACGCGATGATCTTCCTGCTCGGCACGCTACTCATCCCGGTGTTCCTGCTGCTTCGCGGCACGGTCGGCGTAGCGATACTCGGCTGGGCTGTCTTCCTGTGGGTCGTCTGGTACCTCTATCGCGCGATGCGCGTGTACTACGCCCAGGGCCGCGGCCGCACGCTTCTGAAGTACCTCTTCATGGGCAACGTGTACCTGGTCGCCAGCATCACCACGCTGGTGCTGACCGCGCTCGTCAGCGTCGTGACCCTCTGATGGGCTCCGGGCGCGAGCGCGCCATCCTGCACGTCGACATGGACGCGTTCTACGCGTCGATCGAGGAACGCGACGAGCCCGCACTGCGCGGCAAGCCGGTGATCGTCGGCGGCACCAGCGGCCGCGGCGTCGTCGCGGCGGCGAACTACGTGGTGCGCCGCTTCGGCGTGCACTCGGCGATGCCGATGGGCCGCGCGCTGCAGCTGTGCCCGCAGGCCATCTGCATCGCGCCGCGCATGTCGCACTATCAGGCCGTATCCCGCGAAGTGTTCGCGGTGTTCCACGAAATCACGCCGCTGGTCGAGGGCCTCTCACTCGACGAAGCCTTCCTCGACGTGACCGCGAGCCGCGCCCTGCACGGCGATGAGGTGGCGATCGCGCGCACCATCAAGGCGCGGATCCTCGAGCGCACGCAGCTCAAGGCCTCGGTGGGCGTGGCGCCGAACAAGCTGGTCGCGAAGATCGCTTCCGACCTCGAGAAGCCCGACTCGCTGACCGTGATCACCGCCGCGGAGCTTCCGGGGCGGCTGGATGCGCTCCCCATCCGTCGCCTGCCCGGACTCGGTCGCAAGAAGGGTGACGAGGTGGAGCGCGCCGGGATCGGGACCCTGGGGGAGCTGCGGCGCGCACCCGATGCCGTGCTGTGGCCCCTGTTCGGCCGCGACACGCGCCGCATGCGCGAGCGTGCAGGCGGCATCGACGATCGCCCGGTCGTGCCCGATCGCGAGGATCTGTCGATCAGCGCCGAGGAAACCTTCGACACCGACCTCGCGGATCCGGCGCGCCTCGAGGCGGAGCTGCTTGCACTCGCCGATCGCGCGAGCGCGCGGCTGCGCAGGAAGGAACTCGCCGCCGGCTGTGTGGCGGTGAAAGTGCGCCGCGCGGATTTCGCGACGTTCACGCGCCAGCAGCAGCTCGAGCCGCCCACGCAGGACAGCCGCGTGATCGGCCGCGCGGCCTGTGACCTGCTGCGCAAGTGGCGCGCGGAGCATCCGCGCGCGCGCGTGCGCCTGCTCGGCGTCGGCGTCACCGGGCTGGCGCCGGCGACGCAGCTCGATCTGTTCGCGGCAGGCAGCGTTCCGCAGCCGCCACCGCTCGATTCCGCGCTGGATGCCATACGGGAGCGCTTCGGCAGCAGCGTGCTGACGCGGGCGAGTGGCTTGCCGCCGGGGAAGAGGAAGGACGCGCCGCGCTAGCGCGCACGCGGCGCGAACACCCGCGCCAGTTGCTCACGCAACCAGCGATTGGCGGGGTCGCGGTCCGCCTCGGCGTGCCAGTAGAGGTAGGCATCGAGGGGCGCCATGTCGAACGGCAGCGGCAGGACCTGGTTCGGCAGCTTCTTGTTCACGATGCGCGCGTACTGCTAGGGCATCGTGAGCAGCAGATCGGTCATCGCGGCCACCCGGCAGGCCGCGAAGTAATGCTGGCAGCGCAGGCGCATGCGCCGGCGCAGGCCGAGGCGCGCGAGTTCCTGGTCCAACGGGCCCTCGCCGCTGCGCCGCGAGCTCACCACGATGTGCTCCTGCGCCAGGTACTGGTCGAGGTCGAGGCCGCGCCTCACAATCGGATGGCGCTGGCGCACGACCACCACCAGGCGCTCTTCGGCGATGCGCTGGCGGCGGATCGCCTCGCTCATCGGCCAGCGCACATCGAGTGCCGCGTCGAGGCGGCCCGCGGCGAGTTCGGATTCGAGCTCGCCCCGCGGCACCATCAGCGCCGCCACCTGGACGTGTGGCGCGAGTCGCTGGATCGCCCGCATCAGCGGTGGCAGCAAGGTTGCCTCGAACACGTCGCGCACGCCGATCGTGAAGCGCCGCTGGCTCGTCGCCGGATCGAACGATTCGGTTTCCGTGAGCATGACCTCGAGGCCGCGCAACGCGCGGCGCACGGGCTCGGCGAGACTGCGCGCCTTCGGCGTCGCGCGCATCGCCCGACCCTCGCGCACGAACAGCGGATCGTCGAACAGGATGCGCAGGCGCCCGAGGGCATGGCTGATCGCAGGCTGGGTCAGGTTCAGCTTGTCGGCCGCCCTGGTGATGCCGCCCTCGGTGATGATCGCGTCGAGCACCACGAGGAGATTGAGGTCGATGCCACGTATATGCACAGTACTTATTCCCGGGGATTCGGAACATTCATTTGAATGATTCCATACCCGGGCCTAGGCTAGCGAGTCTTATGGCCAGCACCCCCTCGTTCGACCTGTCGGGCCGTGTGGCCCTCGTCACCGGCGCATCGCGCGGCATCGGCGAGTCGATTGCGCGCGCGCTCGCGGGGGCCGGGGCTCACGTGATCGTCTCGAGCCGCAAGCTCGAGGCCTGCGAGGCGGTCGCCGCCTCGATCCGCGCCGCGGGCGGTGAGGCGAGCGCCCTCGCCTGCCACATCGGCGAACTCGACGAGATCGCGAAGGCCTTTGCCGCGATCGAGTCCGCGCACGGGCGGCTCGACATTCTCGTCAACAACGCCGCGACCAACCCGCATTACGGCCCGATCACCTCGATCGATCCGGCGGCGTTCCAGAAGACGGTCGATGTGAACATCCGCGGCTATTTCTTCATGTCGCAGGCCGGCGCGAAGCTGATGGCGCGGGGCGGCGGCGGCAGCATCGTCAATGTCGCCTCGATCAACGGCGTGATCCCGGGACCGCTGCAGGGCGTGTACTCGATCACCAAGGCCGCCGTGATTTCGATGACCAAGGCGTTCGCGCGCGAGTGCGCACCCGAGGGCATCCGCGTCAACGCGCTGCTGCCGGGCCTCACCGACACGAAGTTCGCTGCGACGCTCACCCGCAATCCCGCGGTGCTCGAGAAGGTGCTGCCGCACATCCCGATGAATCGCGCCGCCGAGCCCGACGAGATGGCCGGCGCGGTGCTGTACCTCGTCTCGCCGGCCGCCAGTTACACGACCGGAGTGGCGCTCAACGTCGACGGCGGCTACCTGGTGGCCTGAGCGCGATGCGCGAGCTGACCGGCAGGGTGGCGGTGGTCACCGGCGCGGCGAGTGGCATCGGTCGCGAGCTTGCGCTCGCCTGTGCGCGCGAAGGCATGCGGCTCGTACTCGCCGATCTCGATCGCGCGGGCCTCGACGCCACGCTCGCGCTCCTGCCGCGGGCGGGCGGCCCCACGAGTCCTGCGGCGGCGCCGCTGGCCGTCACCTGCGATGTGTCGAAGCCCGATTCGGTCGAACGGCTGGCGGCGGCGTCCTGGGACACCTTCGGCGACGTGCACCTGCTGTTCAACAATGCCGGGGTCGCCGTCAGCGGTCCGGTGTGGGCCGCGACGATCGAGGACTGGCAATGGTCGCTCGGCGTGAATCTGATGGGTGTCGTGCACGGCATCCGCAGCTTCGTGCCGCGCATGCTCGAGCGCGGCCAGGAGGGGCACATCGTCAACACCGCCTCGGTCGCCGGCTTCATCTCGGTGCCCGGCTCGGCGGTGTACTGCGCGACGAAGCACGCGGTCGTCACGCTGTCCGAATGCCTGCTGCACGATCTCGCGCTCGTGAAATCGCGCCTCGCGGTTTCGGTACTGGCGCCGGCCTTCGTCAACACGGGCATCGCGGACTCGGCACGCAACCGGCCCGCCGAACTCGCCGCGACCAATCCGCTCGCCGCGCCCTTCGAGGAGCGCATGCGCCGCGCGATATGCGCCGGACGCCTCAGCGCAGCCGACATCGCGCAATTGACGATCGAGGGCGTGAAGGCGGACCGCTTCTACATCATCTCCCATCCGGCCATCCTGCCGTCGATCGAGGCCCGCGCCCGCGAAATCCTCGAAGGTCGCATACCCGTGAGTCCCATGCCATGAAAGCACTGCTCTGCCGGCAATTTGGCCCCCCCGAGACGCTCGTGGTCGAGGAGTTGCCCGATCTCGTACCGGGCGATGGCCAGGTCGTCATCGACGTGCACGCCGCGGGCGTCAATTTCCCCGATTCGCTGATCATCGAGGGCAAGTACCAGTTCAAGCCGCCGCCGCCGTTCTCGCCGGGCGCCGAATGTGCCGGTGTGGTCCGCGCGGCAGGTGCCGGCGTCAAGAACACCCGGGTCGGCGATCGCGTCATCGCCTTCACGATCTACGGCGCTTTCGCCAGCCAGGTCGCGGCGGATGCGGCGCGACTCGTGCCGATGCCGCCGGGCCTCGATTTTCCGACCGGTGCGGCCTTCGTGATGACCTATGCCACCTCCTACCACGGCCTCGTCGACCGGGGCGCGTTGCAGGCGGGCGAAACCCTGCTGGTGCTCGGCGCCTCGGGCGGCGTGGGGCTCGCCGCGGTCGAGATCGGCAAAGCCCTCGGCGCGCGCGTGATCGCCGCGGCGTCGAGCGCGGCCAAGCTCGCGATCTGCCGCGAGCACGGCGCCGACGAGTTGATCGATTATTCGAACGAGAACCTGCGCGAGCGCCTGAAGGCGCTCACCGGCGGCCGCGGCGTCGATGTGGTCTACGACCCGGTCGGCGGCATCTACACCGAGCCGGCGCTGCGCAGCTGCGCCTGGCGCGGGCGACACCTCATCGTCGGCTTCACGAACGGCGAGATCCCGCGCATCCCCGCCAACCTCGCGCTGCTCAAGGGCTGCGCGATCGTCGGCGTCTTCCTCGGTGACTACCTGCACCGCGAGCCCGCGCGGGCCGCCGCCGACCTTCGCACCCTCTTCGAGTGGCTCGGCGCCGGCAAGCTGCGACCGCACATCGCCGGCACTTATCCGCTCGCGCGTGGCGGGGAGGCCATCCGCGCGCTCGTGGAGCGGCGCGTATCGGGCAAGCTCGTCATCCTTCCGGGAGAGTAAGCATGGATTTCGAATACAACGCGCGTACGCGCGAACTGCTCGCGCGCCTGCAGGCCTTCATGGACGAGCACGTCTATCCGAACGAGGCGGAATTCGCCGCGCAGGTCGCCGAGGGCGATCGCTGGCAGCCCACCCGCCTCATCGAGGAGCTGAAGGCCAAGGCGCGCGCCGAGGGGCTATGGAACCTCTTCCTCCCCGACTCGAGGCACGGCCCCGGCCTCACCAACCTCGAATACGCGCCGCTGTGCGAAGTGATGGGCCGCGTCATCTGGTCGCCGGAAGTATTCAACTGCTCGGCGCCCGACACCGGCAACATGGAGGTGCTCGAGCGCTACGGCACCGCCGAGCAGCAGCGCCGCTGGCTCGCGCCGCTGCTCGCCGGCGAGATCCGTTCCTGCTTCGCGATGACCGAGCCTACCGTCGCCTCGAGCGACGCGACCAACATCGAGACCTCGATCGTGCGCGACGGCAACGACTATGTCGTGAACGGCCGCAAGTGGTGGTCCTCGGGCGCATCCGACCCGCGCTGCAAGCTGCTCATCGTGATGGGCAAGACCGACCCGCAGAACCCCTCGCGCCACCGGCAGCAATCGATGATCCTGGTGCCGCGCGAGACGCCCGGGATCACGATCCTGCGTTCCCTGCCCGTCTTCGGCTACGACGACGCCCCGCACGGCCATGGCGAGATCCTGTTCGAGGATGTGCGGGTTCCCGCCACGAATCTGCTGCAGAACGAGGGCGACGGCTTCTCGATCGCGCAGGGCCGCCTCGGCCCCGGCCGCATCCACCATTGCATGCGCCTGATCGGGCTTGCCGAGCGGGCGCTCGAGAAGATGTGCCGGCGCGCGCTCGCGCGCGTGGCGTTCGGCAAGCCGGTGGCGGCGCAGACCGTCACGCTCGAGCGCATCGCCGATGCGCGCATCCTGATCGACCAGGCGCGCCTGCTGGTGCTGAAGGCCGCGCACATGATGGACACCGTCGGCAACAAGGCCGCCGCCAAGGAAATCGCGATGATCAAGGTGGCCGCGCCGGTGATGGCCTGCCAGGTGATCGACTGGGCGATCCAGGTCCATGGCGCGGCCGGCGTCAGCGACGACTTCGGTCTCGCCCATGCGTATGCACAGGCGCGCGCGCTGCGATTCGCGGACGGGCCCGACGAAGTGCATCGCAATCACATCGGGAAGCTGGAACTCGCCCAATACAGGATATAGTCTAGCGATGGCGCACGTCGAACTGCCCCGGGCACTCGAACACTATTTCGCCCACGCCGAGACCGCACCCACGCGTTCCGGCCGGCGATTCTCGATCACCATGCCGTATCTCGACGGCGAACGGCTCGATCGCCTGCAGTGGTGGTGGCAACTGCCCGCCACGCAGGAAAAACTCGGCGGCGAGGACATCGTCGCGAAGCTGCGCGCCGAAGCAGTCGAGCGCTTCAGCCGTCACATCGAGCGCTGGCTCGCAAATACCGGGCAGCGCTTTCATGGCAGCGGGCCGATACCGTGCATCGGCCGCGCCGAAAACGCGCCGGCAGCGGAAAAACAAGCGCCGGCCGAGGCGCTGCCGGCGATGGATTCGGTCGTCAACGGCTGAGGGGGCGGCCGAGGCCGCCCCCTCCCATACCCCTTAGAACTTCAGGCGGAACGTCGCGCCGAACATCTGCGGATTGCCGAGGAACGCGTTCGTGGTCCCCGGCTGCAGGGTCGCATCGAAGCCCAGCTGGATGTACTCCTCGTCGAACACGTTCCTGCCCCACAGCTCGAGCGCCCAGCTGTCGTTGCGCGAGCCGAGGCCGACTCGGGCATCGACCAGCGTGAACGCATCCTGCTCCTTGGTGGGGTTCAGGTCGGAGCCGGTGTTGAACTCCGACATGTACTTCGCGCCGACGTTGAGGCGCCACTTGAGGTTCGCGCCGAAGTGGTGCTCGAAGGTTGCCGCCAGGGTGCCCGACCACTCCGGCGCGAACGACATGCGCGCGCCGGGCAGGCGCTGGCCGTTCGCGAAGGTGGGCACGAAGTCGCCGTACTTGGTGTCGGCATAGGTGATGCCGCCCTGGAAGCTCAGGCTCTCGAGCGGCGTGTACCAGGTGAAGTCGAAGTCGACACCCTCCGAGGTGACCTCCGGGATCGACGCCACGACGAACACGGTGCCGGTAAAGGTGTTCAGCTGGAAGCCGGTGTATTCCTGATAGAACGCCGCGGCATTGAGGGCCAGCGAGTTGCCCGCCCAGGTCGTCTTCACGCCGAGTTCCCAGGAATCGACTTCCTCGGGGGCGAATGTCGTGTCGGTGTCGACCGCGACGGTCGGCTCGTACGGATTGACGCTGGTGCGCTCGCGGTCGAGGTTGAAGCCGCTCGCCTTGTAGCCGCGCGCGTA
>DAOQXO010000025.1:0-29626 GCA_035342635.1 Steroidobacteraceae bacterium | reverse complement strand
GCGGCCTGCAGTTCCTGGACCTGATCCAGGAAGGCAACATCGGCCTGATGAAGGCCGTCGACAAGTTCGAGTATCGCCGCGGTTACAAGTTCTCGACCTACGCGACCTGGTGGATCCGCCAGGCCATCACCCGCTCGATCGCCGACCAGGCGCGCACGATCCGCATTCCCGTGCACATGATCGAGACCATCAACAAGCTGAACCGCATTTCGCGGCAGATGCTGCAGGAGATGGGCCGCGAGCCGACGCCGGAAGAGCTCGCCGTGCGCATGGAGATGCCCGAGGACAAGGTCAGGAAGGTGCTCAAGATCGCCAAGGAGCCGATCTCGATGGAAACGCCGATCGGCGACGACGAGGATTCGCACCTCGGCGACTTCATCGAGGACCAGTCGGTCGCCTCGCCGATCGACCAGGCGACGATGGAATCGCTGCGCGAGACCACGCACTCGGTGCTTGCGCAGCTCACGCCCCGGGAGGCGAAGGTGCTGCGCATGCGCTTCGGCATCGACATGAACACCGACCACACCCTCGAGGAAGTGGGCAAGCAGTTCGATGTCACCCGCGAGCGCATCCGCCAGATCGAGGCGAAGGCGCTGCGCAAGCTGCGCCATCCGTCCCGCTCGGAGCAGCTGCGCAGCTTCCTGATGGAAGACTGACGCGACTGGCGGGCACGGGTCGGTACCCCGTGCCCGTTCGCGTCAGCGCTTCTCGCACATCAGCGCGAGGAGATTCCGGTCGGGATCCCTGAAGAACGCCATCCAGAGCTCGTGGTCGGGCAGCTTCGCCACGAGATGGGGCGGCGCCTCGAACTCGACGCCGCGTGACACCAACAGCTCGTGGTTCGCGTCGATATCATCGACACTGAAGTAGAGCAGCGAAGAGCGGATCTCGGGCGAGGACTTCGCCGCCACGTCCAGCATCAGGCGCACGCCACCACAGTCGAAGAAAGCGAGCCCCGAGGGCGCCTGGAACATGAAGCGCATGCCGAGCGTGTCGCGATAGAAGACGATCGCGCGGTCGAGTTCCGATACCGGGATCGCGATCTGGCCGATTTTCGCCAGGCCGCCAGCTGCTTGCCGAGCCATCGCACACCTCCTGTGTCGCGCTGCCGACGAAAGTGGCGCCGGCGCGGTGGCTATGCGCCCCGGCGCCAGAGCGGCAACATGCGCGTCAACGTGTTGTCGCGCTGCACGTAATGGTGGAACAGCGCCGCGGCGGCATGCAGGCCGATGAGCCAGTAGCCCACGGTCCCCGCCGTCGCGTGAATCTCCTCGATGTCTTTCGCGAGTGCCTCGTTCGGCGCCAGGAGCGGCGGCAGCTGCAGGCCGAAGAACGGAATCGGATCGCCCTCCGCGCTCAGAATCAGCCAGCCCGCCAGCGGCATGCCGAGCATCAGGACGTAGAGCGCGAAGTGCCCGACCCGTGACGCGAGATCCTGCAGGCGTCCGGGATCGGGCTGGATGCGGGGCTTGGGGCCCCACAGGTGGACCGCGAGGCGCACGAGCGCAAGCAGCAGCACCCCGAGCCCCAGCATGAAGTGCCAGTTCTTGAGTGCCTCGCGCGTATCGCTGCCGCGCGGGAAATTCACCCGCAGCTCGATGCACGCATAGACCGCGGCGATCAGCAACAGCATCAGCCAGTGCAGCGACACCGAGAGCGTGCCGTAGCGTTCGTTTGAATTGCGCAACATGTCAGCCACCCCGGGTGGTGAGGATCGTAGAGGGGATACCGATGCGGATCTTACCCGGACATCACGCCGGACGACTCTTCGAGTCGCTCGCGAATCTGCGCGGCAGTGAGCCCCGCGACCTCGACCTGCTTGCGTGCCGAGGACTGTCCCGCGACGATCCGCACGCTTGGCGGCGCCACGCCGAGCGCCTCGGCAAGCAGCGCTTCGACGGCCGCATTCGCCTTGCCCTTCTCCGGGGGCGCGCTGACCCGCACTTTCAGCGCATCGCCCAGCCAGCCGGCGATACTGTCGCGCGACGCACCGGGCACCACCTTCACCTGCAGGCGACTCAAAACACGCCGCCGAACAGGGAGCCCACGGCCGCCGTGGCGGCCATGGCGAAGATGCCCCAGAAGGTGACGCGCGCCGAGCCCTTGAGCATGCTCGCACCGCCCGCGCGCGCCGCGAGCGCACCGGTGCAGGCCAGCGCGAAGAGGCAGCTTGCGGCGACGATCGGGATGACGGTCTGCCGGGTACTGACCAGCACGCCGGCGAGCGGCAGCGCCGCGCCGATCGCGAAACTCACGGCCGAGATGACCGCCGCGTGCACGGGCTGGGCAGCAGTGATCTCGCTGTGCCCAAGTTCGTCGCGCGCGTGGGCGTGCAGGGCATCCTTTTCCATCAGCTGCTCCGCGACCTGCCTCGCGAGCTCCGGCTGCAGTCCGCGCCGCACGTAGATCGAGGCGAGTTCCCTGCGCTCGGACTCCACGTCCTTCTCGAGCTCGAGGCGTTCGCGCTCGAGATCCGCTTGCTCCGCATCGGCCTGCGAGCTGACCGAAACGTACTCGCCCGCGGCCATCGAGATCGCACCTGAGACCATGCCGGCAACCGCCGCGATCACTACCGGGTCGCGCGTGGTACTGGCGGCGGCTACGCCGACGATCAGGCTGGCGGTGGACACGATGCCGTCATTGGCACCGAGCACGGCCGCTCGCAGCAAGCCGGTGCGGCGCCCCGAGTGCCCCTCCAGGTGATGTCTGCTGCGCATAAAGTATCTTAGCATCGTGCGCACCGCCGACTACGCCGCCAGACGCCTGCTCCACCGGGTCGCGACCCATGCCATCGGCACACCAATGCAAATGATATGCACTGCGATGCCGATGGCGAGTGTCGCTGGCGCGTCCATGCCAATCGCCGTGCGAAGGCGCAGTAAATCCAGGCGATCAGCAGCATCATCGCGAAATGCAGCACGAGGCCGAGGAACGCGATCGGCCAGCCGCCCGCTGCCATATCAGTCCTCGTCGAAGAACTCGACGACGCCGCTGTCGAGATTGTATTCCGCGCCAACGACCAACAGGCCCTTGCGCCGGATCATGTCCTCGAGCAGCTGCGATCCGTGCCGCAGCTGGCTCACCGACGAGCGGATGTTGGCCCGCACGGCCCTGCGCACCAGTGCATCGCGATCGGCGGCGATCGGCGTGCCGAGCAATGGCTCGACGGAGGGCCGGACCCGATCGACGATCGAGCGCAGCTTGCGCGACTGGTCATCGGGCGCGCGATCGAGTTCTTCGATGGTCGCGAGGATCGCCCCGCAGCTGGAATGCCCGAGCACCACGACCAGCCGCGTGTCGTAGCGTCCGGCGGCGAACTCGACGCTGTCGACCTGCGAGGGCGCGACGATGTTGCCGGCGACGCGGATCACGAACAGGTCGCCGAGACCCTGGTCGAAGATGATCTCGGCCGGCACGCGCGAATCGGAACAGCCGAGGATGATGGCGAAGGGCTCCTGCGCCGCGGCCACCTCCCGGCGGCGCGATGGCGTCGCCACGGCTTCACTGCCCAGTGTTTCGGAAACGAAGCGCCTGTTGCCGTCCTTCAGCCGCTGCAACGCCTGTCTTGCCACCAGCATCGAATACCCACTCAGGAGGCGCCCGGATTCTTTTATACCGTATCCGCGGCGAGCCCGCGGAGCTGATCCACTTGCGCGTCGTTCGCGCGCGGATCAGGCGAGGACATCGCCAATCGACGGGTCGCGGTCGAATTGCGCTTTCGCGAACGGACAGGTGGCCATGACCCTGGTGCCGGTGTCGCGGGCCCATTGCACGGCGGCATCCAGCAGGCGGCGGCCCACGCCTTTTCCGCCGAGGCTCCCGTCCACTTCGGTGTGGTCGATGATGACCAGGGTCGGGCTCGCGCGGCTGTAGGTCATTTCGGCCAGGCGCTTGCCGTCCTGCATGACGAAAAAGGCGCCGCGATGACCGTGCTCTTCGTGCGATACGTTGATATCCATCTTCGTTCCCGTGCTGCCGGCAGGCGGCTCAGAAAGCCTTGTTCCTGTCGTCCCAGATCTTCGGCTCCCAGAGCTCGACCTTGTTGCCGTCCGGATCCATGATCCAGGCGAACTTGCCGTTCTCGTGCGATTCGGGCCCCTGGAGAATCGCAACGCCGGCGGCGCGCAGCTGGGTGAGCAGTTCCCCGATATCGTCGACGCGATAGTTGATCATGAATGGCGACTCGCTCGGACTGAACCATTGGCTGTCCGCCGATGCGAGGCACCACACCGTGAGCCCCTGGTCCTCGGCCTTGTCTTCGGGCCATTTCAGGATGGCGCCGCCGAACTCCTCCAGGACGAGCCCCAGGTGCTTCTGGTACCACGCCGCCAGCGCCCCCGGATCACCCTTGCTCTTGAAGAATACGCCGCCGATGCCCGTGATCCTCGCCATGACTGACTCCCTGTCGGTTTTCCGGCTTCAACGGTGCGCGCGCGGGATCGGATCGAGATCCGGTTCGACGAAGCCGGCCCTGGCTTCGGGCGAGAAGAGCACGCTCGCCGAATAGTGGGTCAGCATGATCCGGCTGTCCAGAAGCTCCGGATTGCTGGCGATGAAATCGGCGGCCGACGACGCCGGGCCCTTGTCCATGAAGTGACGCACCGCCAGCACCCAGGCGCGAGTGAGCGTTTCGTGGTACTTGGTCGCCGGGATGCCATGGTGTTGCAGGAAGGCGAGCAGCGCCGCGCGGATCCGCTGAACGGCCTCATCGACATCACCCCCGACCAGATAGACATAGGCGAGGCGCACGTGGGCTTCGTGGTCGAAGTCGGCGCGAAAGGTCCGATCCGCATCCGATACGTCGTGCGTGCTCATGTGGCCTCCTGGCCGTGCGCCTGCAGCGCGGCTGCCATGCGCTCGTGAATGAGATGGATCGCCTTGAGCGGACGAACCATCACCTTGAATTCCGCGATCTCGCCCCGCGCATTCCACCTGATGATGTCGGCGCCGTTCACGAGCGTGTCGTCGATCGTGACCTCGAACTCGAGCATGGCGTCCTGCGGTCCGATAATCTGCCGCACATAATGGAAGCTGTCGTTGAAGAAGACGCCGAAGGCCGCGGTCAGGTAGCGGAGCGTCAACTCGCGGCCCGACTGCGCCCTGTGGACGATCGGCGAGAAGAACACCGCATCTGCGGCCAGCAGCTCCCTGAGCCCCTGCAGGTCACGGCGCTCGAGGATCCCGTGCCATCTGTCGACCGGATGATCGCTCATCGTGCCCCCGCTTCCGGCTGCTGCCTAGGCTTTCCGGACAAACTCCGACTTCAGCTTCATGGGACCGAAGCCCTCGATCCTGCAGTCGATGTTGTGGTCCTCGTCGACGAGGCGGATGTTGCGCACCTTGGTCCCGACCTTGAGCGGGGCGCCCGCCCCCTTGACCTTGAGGTCCTTGATGACGGTCACCGTATCCCCGTCCGCGAGCACGTTGCCCACCGCGTCCCTGTGCACGGGCGGTCCCTCTTCGGGCACGGCGGCAGCGCCCGGTGCCCATTCATGGGCGCATTCGGGGCAGACGAGGAGTTCGCCGTCCTGGTAGGTGAGCGCGGAACCGCAGGCGGGGCAATTGGGCAGCTGTGTCATGTGAAGTCCGGGGTCGTGGCGCTATGGCGCGAGCTCCGAAAGGTACTCGGAGAGTCCGTCGATGTCATCGACGTCGAGCGGCGCGAGCACCTTGATGTGATCCGGTGCGATGTTGGGCCTGCGTCCGTCCACCACGTCGTGCAACTGGCGGCGCAGGTACATGTACTGCTGGCCGGCCAGGCGCGGCATGAGCTGTGCGTCGCTGCCTTCGGCGCGAGGGCCGTGGCAGGCGGCGCAGCTCTGCGCGTACACGCGCTCGCCACGCGCGCGGATCTCGGTCTCCCCGCCCGGTCCGCCGCCGGCCGGCGGCATGCGCAGGCCGGCGAGATAAGCCGCGACATTCGCGATCTGCGCATCGTCGCTGAAGCGGTGTTCCTGCATGATGCTTTCCATGCGCGCATCCCAGCGCTCGCCTTCGCGGTAGTCCCGCAGCTGCTTCACGATGACCGACGCGTGCTGCCCGGCAATCGCGGGCACCTGGCCATCGGGCGTGCCCTGCCCCGTCATGCCGTGGCAGCCGGCGCACTCGGCAAATACCCTGGCGCCCTTCGAGGCATCGGCCACGGCTCGCGCGGCGGTGCCGGGAGGCGCGTCGCCGCCCGGCGCGGGCTCGCTGATGCAGCCCGCGATCGCGGCAGCCGCGGCAAGAGTGATGCTCATCGCAACCAGTCCGTGCATTCTCATGCGTCTCCCCTTCACCCGCAGTCCGCCCGATGATGGGCCTGCCTGGATTCGAACCAGGGACCAAGGGATTATGAGTCCCCTGCACTAACCGCTGTGCTACAGGCCCGCCGGGTAGCGGCACATTCTAACCGCGACCAGGGACCAATACGGTGGCGACGTGCGAATGCCCCAAGCTAGCATGAGCTTTTTCGAGGAGCCGCCCATGTCCGGAGAGATACCGCCGCGCCCCGCCTACCTGCTGGTTCAGGGCGTCGTCACCGATCCCGAGGGCTTCAAGGCCTACAACGCCGCGCTGCCGCCGATCTACGCAAAGTTCGGTGGCGCCCACGTGAGCCTCACGCCGGCCGCGAAGGTGCAGGTGGTCGAAGGCGAGCCCGAGAGCCGCAGCATCGTCATCTCGAGGTTTCCGTCGAAGGAAGCCGCGCTCGCGTTCTGGAACTCGCCCGAGTACACGGCGGCAAAGGCGCTGCGCGCCGGCAAGGGGCATTTCTTCGTCACGGTCCTCGAGGGCCTCCCGGGGACCTGACAGGCGGCTGCGATTCGATCGCCGCCTCGGCGTCGCTCGGGCCCGCGGGCCAGGCGAATGCCGCGACCAGCATCAGCAGCGCGGCAGCACCCAGCAGGACGCCGCCGAGGCGACTCGCGGCCGACCAGAACAGCATCACGGTGCTCAGCATGGGCATGAATGCGAGCACGGTGACCATCTGCCTCGAGATGCCGCGCGGGTGAGCCGCCGCGTACAGCAGCACGATGGCGAGCAGCCCGAGCTGCGCACAGAAGGCGAGCCACATCGCGCGCACCGACTGCTGGTAGAAGGGCTTGAGGCCGCTGTTGCCAACCGCGATCGAGGTCGCGACATAAGCGAACGCGAAATAGACCGCGACACCGCCGATGATCAGCGCCGCACCGACCATGCACCAGCGGAATACGCGCCGTCCGTTCATGTCAGCCTCCGTTGCACGAAGCGCGAGATCGATGTGTACGCGCCCCAGAGCGCAAATGCCATCGAGACCACGACGGTAATGCCGACCGCCACAGTCTTGCCGTACTTCGCCAGCAGCGCGATGGTCGCGATACCGCCGTGCAGCGGGGGGTAGCGGCCGATGACCCAGGCGTTGGCGACATTCTCGATCCAGTCGCACACGCAGCCGACGAAGCACCACGGCACCCAGCGCCGCCAGGCGCCCGACGCGAGCAGATCGGGGCGCGCGCGCCGCAGACCCCAGACCGCCAGCGCCGCCCAGAAGAGCGCGGTCAGGAACGGAAACGGGAAATCGATGCCCGAATAGCGACCATAGAGGCGCACCGCCTCGGGCGTGTAGTGGGTGAGCTGCGCGGCGATGTCGGCGAGCGCAAGCGTGCCCTGCAGGTCGAAGACGTCGTGGCCGGTGAGCAGGCGCATCCGGGCGCTGTACTCGAGCAGGCGCCGCGCCATGAAGAGAATCGCCAGCGCGAGCAGCCCGAGCGCGAGCCAGCGTCTCGACAGAGCCTCGACCAGCCGTGACAGGGTCACCACGCCGCTAGCATGCCCCAAGTGCGGCTTCGGCTACAGCGCGACCCCGCCGACCAGTCGGCTCGTCGCACCCGCCGATCGCATCGGCGCAGCCGGTATTCGCTTCGGCGCCGCGGGCGCGCATGATCGCTCCGCTGTCGCGAAAGGGACACCATGCGCACCACCATCCTGCTTCTGGCCACATTGCCGCTCGTCGTACCGGTCGCCCTGGCCACCGATGCTGCCGCGGATTCGATCTACTCGCGCGCCGTGGCCGACCCGGCCCGCCCCGCGAAGGACCGCGAGCGCGACGCGCGCGACAAGCCCGCCGAAGTGCTCGCGCTCGCCGGCTTCGGGCCCGGCATGAAGGTCGCCGACATCTTTGCCGGTGGCGGCTACTACTCCGAACTGCTGGGCGACGTGGTCGGCCCCGGCGGCAGCGTGCTGATGCTGAACAACACCGCCTACCAGCACTTCGCGCGCGAGGAGCTGAAGGAGCGGCTCAAGGACGGGCGCCTCGCGAACGTCAAGCCGATGCTGATCGAAAGCTGCGACCTGCGCCTCGGCAACGACGATCTCGACGGCGCGCTGATCGTGATGTCGTATCACGACCTCTACTACGCGGACGAAGCCGGCGGCTGGGCACCGATCAACGCCGGCAGGTTCCTCGACCAGATCCACGCGGCGCTGAAGCCGGGCGGCGTGTTCCTGATCGTCGATCACGCCGCGGCCCGCGGCACCGGCCACAGCGCTGCGCAGGAACTGCATCGCATCGACGAGGCATTCGCGAAGCTCGACATCGAGAGTCACGGCTTCAGGCTGGAGAAGACCTGGGATGGCCTGCGCAACGAGGCCGACCGGCACGATGTGGGCGTGTTCGACCCGAAGGTGCGCGGCAGCACCGACCGCTTCGTGCACGTGTACCGCCGCATCTAGCGGCGGCGCTTCACGCCGCGCGTGGGCTCCGCCTCGAGCGGGTTCTCGGGCCAGTAGTGCCTCGGATAGCGGCCGCGCAGATCCTTGCGCACCTCGGCGTAACCGCTGCGCCAGAAGCTCTCGAGATCGCGCGTCACCTGCACCGGCCGGCGCGCCGGAGACAGAAGTGTGAAGGTCACGGGCAGCGCGCCGTCCGCGATGCGCGGCGTCGCCGCGAGCCCGAACACTTCCTGCAGCCGCACCGCGACCGTCGGTGAGGCGGGATCGGTGTAGTCCACCGGCAGCGTGGAACCCGTCGGCATCGTCAGGTGTGTCGGCGCGAGCCGGGAGAGTGCCGCGCGCTGCGCGTGCGTGAGCTGCGCGCCGAGGATCTCGCTCATCGGCAGGCGCGCAAGGTGCGCGCGCCGCGTGATGCCCCCGAGCCAGGGCGCGAGCCATTCCCCGAGATGCGCCGCGAGCGCGGCGTCGCCGAGATCCGGCCACTCGGCGGGATCCGGCACGTGCGCGCGAACGAATGCCACGCGCTGCTGCAGACCGCGGGCGGCGGCGGTCCAGGGCAACGCATCGAGTCCGAGCGACACCACTCCCGCCAGCATCGCCGCCTCGGCGGCACCGGCAGGCAGCTCGCGCAGCGCACGCTCGTCGAGAGTGAGCGCGCCGAGCGTGCGCAGGCGCCTGGCGATGACCGCCTCGGTGCGCGCATCCCACTCGACCACATCGCGCGTCTCGATCGCGTCAGTGAACAGCGCCTCGAGCGCCGCGCGCGACAACGGGGCCGCGAGCCGTATGCGCGCGTCGCGGGCGGCATCGTCGATCGCCGCGATGGCGATGAACTCGCTGCCCGAGACCGTGTCCGGTCGCGTGAACTGCGCGCCGCGTCCGTTCGCGAGCGCATAGCGGCCCTCGCCCTCCCCGCGCCGGCGCCCGATCCGGTCGGGATAGGCGAGCGCCAGCAGCTCACCGGGTTCGACGTCGGAGGAATCGCCGGCGCCACCCGCAGCACCGGCATGTCCGCCGGCGCCGATCTGCGTGCGCAATTGCTGCGCAGCGCGGCGCACGCGCTCGAGCGCGCCGCGATCCACATCCTGCGCGCCGTGCCCCCGATCGCGCAGCGCCTCCAGTCGCGTGCGCAGGTCCGCATCGCGGCCCGCGCCGCGCAGCAGGTCACGCTCGCCGAGCAGCGCCGCGATGTCGGCGGCGAGCGCCGTCGCCTGCAGTCCCCGCGAGCGCAGCAACATGTGCGCGAGGCGCGGATGCACGGGCAGATCGGCCATCGCGCGGCCATGGGCGGTAACGCGATGCTCGCGATCGAGCGCACCGAGCCAGCGCAGCAGGTCGCGTGCGCTCGCCAGCTGGGCCGCGGGCGGCGGGTCGAGCCATGCCAGCTGTGCGGCGTCCTGCGCGCCCCACACGGCGAGCTCGAGCGCGAGCGGCGCGAGGTCGGCCTCGAGGATCTCCGCGGGTGTGTACGCGGCGAGGCTGCGGTGTGCGCCCTCGCCCCACAGCCGGTAGCACACGCCCGGCGCGGTGCGCCCGGCACGGCCCTGCCGCTGATCGGCGGAGGCGCGCGAGATGCGTCGCGTCTCGAGACGCCCCATGCCGCTCGCGGGGTCGAAGATCGCGCGGCGCACGAGGCCGCTGTCGACGACGACGCGCACGCCCGGAATCGTGAGGCTCGTCTCGGCCAGGTTGGTGGCGAGCACGATCCGGCGGCGCCCGTCACCCGCGGGGGCCAGTGCCGCGAGCTGCGCCTCGCCTGTCAGCTCGCCATAGAGTGCGCGGATGTCGACATCGGCGCCGGTCGACGCCTCGAGCGTGGCGGCGACGCGGCGTATCTCCCCGGCTCCCGGCAGGAAGACCAGGATATCGCCCGTCTCCTCGCGCAGCGCACGCAGTACCGCAAGCGACGTGAGCCGCTCCGGGGAGTCCGCCTCGCCAGGCAGCACCGGCAGGCCGCTGCGCAGGTACCGGGTCTCGACCGCGAACTGGCGCCCCTGCGCGGTGACGATCGGAGCCGCTCCGATCAGCTTCGCGACGGCCTCGCCGTCGAGCGTCGCCGACATCACGACGATGCGCAGGTCCGCCCGCAGCGCGGCGCGCGCCTCGAGCGTGAGCGCGAGCCCGAGGTCCGCGTGCAGGCTGCGCTCGTGGAACTCGTCGAACAGTACGGCGGCCGTGTCCTCGAGTGCCGGATCGTGCTGCAGGCGCCGCGTCAACACGCCCTCGGTGATCACCTCGATGCGCGTTGCGCGCGACACGCGCGTTTCGAGGCGCATGCGATAGCCGACCTGCTCACCCACCCGCTCGCCGAGCGAGGCGGCCATGCGCTCGGCGACGGCGCGGGCGGCGAGCCGCCGCGGCTCGAGGACCAGCAGCTTGCGTCCGGCGAGCCATGGCTCGGCGAGCAACGCCAGTGGCACCACCGTGCTCTTGCCCGCGCCCGGGGGCGCCTGCAGGATCGCGCTGCGCTGCTCTCGCAGCGCGGCGCGCAGCGCGGGAAGCACCTCGGTGACCGGCAGCTCTGCAGGCGGGGCATATGACACACGGTCATTCTATCGAGCGCCATGCGGTATGCTCTCTGCCATCGCCAGGGGAGACTGCAATGCGCCTTGGACGCAGCCGTCGCAGCACCAACATCGAAGACCGCCGCGCGAGCCCCGGTGGCGGCACCGGCATGAAGTTCGGCATCGGCACGCTCGTGGTGCTGCTGATCGGTTATTTCATGGGCATCAATCCGGCCACGCTCCTCGGGCTCGTGGGAGGCCTCGAGGGCGCAGGCCCCGCCGCGCCGCCCGTCGTCGGCACGCCCACCGACGCGGAAGCCGACCTCATCGCGGCGGTGCTCGCCGAAACCGAGGACACCTGGGGCGGCATCTTCCGCCAGGGCGGCTCGCAGTACCTGCCTCCCACCCTGGTGCTGTTTCGCCAGTCGGTCAATTCGGCCTGCGGCTTCGCGACCTCCGCGGCCGGGCCGTTCTATTGTCCGGGCGACCGCAAGGTCTATCTCGACCTCGCCTTCTACGACGAGCTCGCGACCCGGTTCCAGGCGCCCGGCGATTTCGCGCAGGCCTACGTACTCGCGCACGAAGTCGGTCACCACGTGCAGAACCTCGTCGGCACGCTCGGCCAGGTGCAGTCGGCGAAGCAGCGCCTCAGCGAAGGCGAGCAGAACCAGCTGCAGGTGCGCGTGGAACTGCAGGCCGACTGCTATGCCGGCATCTGGGCGCACTATGCCGAAAGATCGAGCGGCATCCTCGAGCCGGGCGACATCGACGAGGGCCTGCGGGCGGCATCAGCTGTCGGCGACGACACGATCCAGCGCCGCATGCAGGGTCATGTGGTGCCCGAATCGTTCACGCACGGTTCGGCCGAGCAGCGCATGAGCTGGTTCATGCGCGGCTTCGAGAGCGGCAGACTCGAATCCTGCGATACCTTCGCAGCGCGCTGAACGGATCGTCAGCGCGCGGACCAGACGGTCAGTGCGACCAGAATCCAGCCGAGCATCAGCAGCAGGCCGCCGAGCGGCGTCACCATGCCGAGCGCCAAGGGCGCGCCGAACGTGAGCGCGTAGATGCTGCCCGAGAAAACCACGATGCCGGCGACGATCAGTTTCGTGGCGAGCCGCAGCCCGCGCGCGGGACGCAGCTGCGCCAGCACGCCGAGCGCGAGCAGCCCGAGCGTGTGATAGAAGTGGTAGCGCACTCCGGTCTCGAACACGTCGAGGCGTTCCGGCGTGAGCACGTCCCGCAGGCCGTGGGCGCCGAATGCGCCGAGCGCCGTGGCCAGCGCGACGAGCAGCGCTGCGATGGCGAGGGTCCGGCGGGCGTCGTTGTTCATGCTTGCTGCTCCGAAGTCACGGCGTACCGAACACGTCGAGCGGTATGCGCAGGTAAGCGATGCCGTTGGCCTGCGGCGCAGGCAGTGCGCCGGCGCGGATATTCACCTGCAGCGCCGGAATGATCAATGCCGGCAACGCGAGCTCGCGGTCGCGCGCAGTACGCAGCGCGACGAATTCTTCGCGGCTCGTGCCGGCGCGCAGATGGATATTGCTGCTGCGCTGTTCGCCCACCGTGGTTGCGAACTGCGGCGCCTCGCCCGGCTGCGGATAGACGTGGCACATGAAGAGCCGCGTCGCCTCGGGCAGTGCGTAAAGCAGCCCGATGGAGTCGTACAGCCGTCCCGCGTCGCCGCCGGGAAAGTCGGTGCGCGCAGTGCCGGCCTGCGGCAGGAACAGCGTGTCGCCGATGAAAGCCGCATCGCCCACCAGGTAGGCGAGGCTGTCGATGGTGTGCCCCGGTACTGCGATCACCCTCGCTTCGAGTGTGCCGATGGCGAAGCACTCGCCGTCGGCGAACAGATGATCGAACTGCGAACCGTCCACCGGGCATTCGGGCCCGAAGCCGAACAGCGGCGCGAACTCGCACAGCACGTGGCGGATGCCGGCACCGATCGCGATTCGCCCGCCGGCCTGCGCCCTGAGGTAGGCCGCCGCCGTCAGGTGATCGGCGTGCGCATGCGTCTCGCAGATCCACTCGAGCGTATCGCCGCGCGCGCGCAATGCCGCGAGCAGCGCATCGGCCGAGCGTGTCGCGGTGCGGCCGGACTTCGCGTCGAAATCGAGTACCGGATCGATGATCGCTGCCCGGCGCGTGGCAGGATCCGAAACGATGTAACTGCAGGTGCCGGTCGCCGCATCGTGGAAGGCCGTGATGGCGGGCGCGCCGACGCTCATCTGCCACGCGGCTGGTTCCGCGGCGCCGGCTTGGCCCGTGCGGGCCTCGGCCGCGTGTGCTGGGTGCGAAAGGGTCGGGTGTTCGCCGCCGCGCGCCGTCCCTCGCCCGCCGTGCCGGTGCCGGCGGGCTGCCATGCGGGCACCAGCTGGTGCCTGCCGTTGCCGATGAGATCCGCGCGCCCCATGCGGCGCAGCGCCTCGCGCAGTACCGGCCAGTTGTTGGCGTCGTGGTAACGCAGGAAGGCCTTGTGCAGCCGTCGAACCTTGAGACCCTTCGGCACCACGACCTTCTCCGAGCTGCGCGTCACCCGATGCAGCGGATTCCTGCCGCTGTGGTACATCGCGGTTGCCGTCGCCATCGGCGAGGGCAGGAACGCCTGCACCTGGTCGGCGCGAAAACCGTTCTTCTTGAGCCATAGCGCCAGCTCGAGCATGTCCTCGTCGGTCGTGCCCGGATGCGCGGCGATGAAGTACGGGATCAGGTACTGCTCCTTGCCCGCCTCCTTCGAATAGCGCTCGAACAGCTCCTTGAAGCGGTCGTAGGTCGCGATTCCCGGCTTCATCATTTTCGACAGCGGCCCTTCGCTGATCGCCTCGGGCGCGATCTTGAGGTAGCCGCCGACGTGGTGCTGGACCAGTTCCTTCACGTACTCGGGCGATTCGATCGCGAGGTCGTAGCGCACGCCCGAGGCGATCAGTACCTTCTTGACGCCCGGCACTTCGCGCGCGCGCCGGTACAGGCCGATCAGCGCCGAGTGGTCGGTATCGAGGTTCGGGCAGATGCCGGGATACACGCAGGACGGACGCCGGCACGCCGCCTCGATCTCGCGGCTCCTGCAGGCGATGCGATACATGTTGGCGGTCGGCCCACCGAGGTCCGAGATCACGCCGGTGAAGCCTGGCACGGTGTCACGCACCTGCCCGATCTCGCGGATCACCGAATCCTCCGAGCGGTTCTGGATGATGCGACCCTCGTGCTCGGTGATCGAGCAGAAGGTGCAGCCACCGAAGCAGCCGCGCTGGATCGCGATCGAGAAGCGGATCATCTTGTACGCGGGAATCTCGGCGTCGCCGTAGGTCGGGTGCGGCCGGCGCTGATACGGGCGCTCGTACACCCAGTCCATTTCTTTCGTGGTGAGCGGGATCGGCGGCGGATTCAGCCACACGTCGACGTCGCCATGGCGCTGCACCAGCGCGCGCGCATTGCCCGGATTGGACTCGGTGTGCAGGATGCGCGAGGCGTGCGCGTACAGGTCGGAATCGGCGGCGACCTGCTCGAACGACGGCATCCTGATGACCGTATGGGCCCGGTCGGCCCGGCGCACGCCAGGCGACGCGGCAGCGCCTTCCCGGCGCAGCTCGAGTGTCGTCGCGTCGATTTCCGTCCAGCCCTGCGGCATGCCCCGGCGCATGAACGCGGTGCCACGCAGGTCGGTGAGCGCATCGATCGACTCGCCCGCGGCGAGGCGGTGCGCGATCTCGCAGATCTGGCGCTCGCCGTTGCCGTAGACCAGCAGGTCGGCCTTGGCGTCGAGCAGGATCGAACGGCGTACCTTTTCCGACCAGTAGTCGAAGTGCGCGATGCGGCGCAGTGATGCCTCGATGCCGCCGATCACGATCGGCACGTCGCGGAACCCCTCGCGTACGCGCTGCGCATAGACGATCACCGAACGATCCGGCCGCCTGCCGCCCGCGCCATTCGGCGTGTACGCGTCATCGCTGCGCACCCGCCGGTCGGAGGTGTAGCGGTTGACCATCGAATCCATGTTGCCGGCGGTGACGCCGAAGAACAGGTTCGGGCGGCCGAGCGCCTTGAACGGTTCGGCATCGTGCCAGTCGGGCTGGGCGATGATGCCGACCCGGAAGCCCTGCGCTTCGAGCGTGCGCCCGACGATCGCCATGCCGAAGCTCGGGTGATCGACGTACGCGTCACCGGTGACCAGGATCACGTCGCACGAATCCCAACCGAGCGCCTCCATCTCCGCGCGCGACATCGGCAGGTACGGAGCCGGCCCGAAGCGCGCGGCCCAGTACCTGCGATACGCCGTGATATCGCGCGCCGGCTCCATCTCAGTCCTTGCCGCCCGCCGCCTCGAGCGCGCCCGCGAGGCCTGGAACAAACGCCGCGCCTTCCGGCACCTGCACGCTCGACCCGACGAAGTCGTCGCCGACCGCCTCGTAGCGCCCGCCGAGGCACTTGGCGAGGAAGCCCTCGGAGATCGCATACGCCGAAGTGCGATTCTGCGGCCGCGCGAAGCCGTGGCCCTCGTCCGGGAACAGCACATAGGTGACCGGCAGGCCCTTGGCCTTCATCGCCGCCACGATCTGGTCGGACTCGGCCTGCTTGACGCGCGGATCGTTCGCGCCCTGCATGATCAGCAACGGCTTCGCGATCGCGGAAACGCGGGTCAGCGGCGAGCGCTCCTCGAGCAGTTTCCTGCCCTCGGGCGTGCGCGGATCGCCGACTCGCTGCGCGAGTTGCTCGAAGAACGCCTTCCAGTACGGCGGAATCGAGGCGAGCAGCGTCGCGAGGTTCGAGGGTCCGACAATGTCGACGCCGCAAGCGAAGCGATCGGGCGTGAAGGTGAGGCCCACGAGGGTCGCGTAACCGCCATAGGAACCGCCGTAGATCGCGACGCTGTCGGCATTGGTGATCTTCTCGCGCACGGCGAAGTCGACCGCGTCGATCAGGTCATCATGCATCTTCGCGGCCCACTCGAGGTTGCCCGCGTTGACGAACTTCTTGCCGAAACCGACCGAGCCGCGATAGTTCACCGACAGCACCGCATAGCCGCGGTTCGCGAGCCACTGGTGCTCGGGATCGAAGCCGTACGCGTCGCGCGCCCAGGGGCCGCCGTGCACGTTCAGCACGAGCGGCAGCGGCGCCTCGGGACGCCCGTTGCCGTCCGCGTCGCTGCCCTTCGGCAGCGTGAGGTAGGACACGAGCGTAAGGCCGTCGCGCGACCTGATTTCGAGCGGTGTCATCGGCGCGAGCGGCGCACCGACCAGCGCCGGGCGCTGGTCGAACAGCTTCACCACGCTGCCGCTGTCACGGTCGTACAGGTGGCTCGAAAGCGCGCTGACCGGATCGTCGACCACCACGATCCACTTGCGGTCATCGAGCGTGCGGCTCACGACGTCGAACTGTGGACCGAGCGTCTTCGTCAGCAGATCGATGTCCTTCTGCACGAGCGGCGTGAGCGCGGTGAGCGTGTCGACGAGATAGTTCGCCGACCAGGCCTGCGGCTTGCGCGACAGCGGCTCGATCCACACGCCGGCGACGTCGGCCCTGTCGCTCGCGGCGATCACGGTCTGCGCGCCGCTGCCGAGGTCGACGCGCACGAGCGCCGCGGTATCGCGGCCCACCGAGGAGCGGATCAGCGCGGTCGTGCCCTCCCCTTCGACGATCAGCGGGCCGGTGGTTGCGGTGTCCTCGGGGCCGTACTTCATCAGGCTGTCCCAGCCGCCCTTGGCGTTGCGCACGAACATCTCGTCGTATTCGGCGCCGGGCTTCACGGCGATGCGCGGCTGGAGGCTGGCATCCTCGAGATAACCACCGAACTCCTGGTCGTTCTGCTCGACGAGCTTGCGCTCACCGGTCGCGATCTCGATCTCGTACAGGTCGTGCCATTCACGCTTGCGGTCGTTCAGCCCCACGAGCACCAGACCGGGCCGCCGCTCGCTGACGCCGATCACCTGCGCCTGTACGCCGTCGATCGGCGTGAGGTCGATGTCATTGCCGGTGGCGATGTCTACGCTGTGCACGCGCCAGTTCTCGTCGCCGCCCTGGTCCTGCAGGTACAACACGTGCTTGTTGTCGTAGGACCAGAAGTGCTGGCGGATGCCGCGCTTCGTGTCCCGGGTGACGGGCCTTGCCTCGGCCAGCTTGCCGAAAGGCGCCACCCAGACGTTCAGCACGCCATCGCGCGGCGCGATGTACGAGATGTGCTTGCCGTCAGGCGACAGGCGCGCCTGGGTCTGGGTGGGATTGCCGAACAGGGCCGAGCGCGGGATCAGCGGGCCGGGCTCGGCGGCGACGGCGGAAACGAATGATGACGACATCAACAAGGCTCCTGCGAGCGCCAGAGGCGAACACTTGGACATGGAATTCCCCAGTTCTTGCGGGCCGGGCCCGCGACTTTGAGGGAGGGAATTATATGCCCTGCAGGGGAGCCACGACCGGATTGTAGGAGAAGAGGCCGACCGACTCGGCGGTGGTATGCGGGTGAGTCGCCCGGTCTTCGGCGTCGGCACGGTGGTATTCGAGGCCGGTTTCGCGGGATTTGCCCATTACGAACGTGGTGCGCCCGATCCGTGTGGCCTCGTACAGGCGCAGCGCCTCGTCATGGCTCCCCGCGAGCTCGAACGCGCGCGCGAGCACCATGGCGTCCTCGATGCCCATCGCCGCGCCCTGGCCGAGGAACGGCAGCATCGGGTGCGCGGCATCGCCGAGCAGCGTGACGCGGCCGCGTGTCCAGCTCGCCAGCGGTTCGCGGTCGAACAGCGCCCACTTGAAGCACAACTCGGGTGGCGTCGCCGCAATGATCGTGCGTACTTCCGGGTGCCAAGCCTTGAACTCGGCGAGCAACTCGCCGACCTCCGAGCGCACCGACCAGCTCTCGACCTGCCAGTCGCTGCGCTCGGCCAACGCCACGTAATTGAGGACGCGCCCGGCGCGAATCAGGTAGCGCGCGAATGTGTGCTGCGGCCCGATCGAAACGCAGGACGCCGGATCGACCAGTCCCGGCGGCAATGCGTCGATCGGCACGAGGCCGCGCCAGGCGATGTAGCCGGTGAAGCGCGGCTGCCCGGCACCGAACAGTTGGGCGCGCACCGCGGAGCGGATGCCGTCGGCGCCGATGGCGACATCGGCCTCGGCCCGCGCACCGTTCGCGAAGCGGATCGTGACGCCGTCGGCGTCCTGGCTCAGGCTCTCGAAGCGATGGTCGAGCAGCAGGCACTGCGGATCGTGCGCCAGCACGCTGCGCGCCAGAGCGTCGTGCAGGTCGGCGCGATGGATCTGCAGATACGGCGCACCGTAGCGCTCAGTGAGGCCCGCGCCGCGCTCGAATTCGGCCAGCAGTCTGCCCGTGCGCCAGTGCCGCGCGCCGCCGCGCGCGGGCTGCATGCCGTGGCGCGCGAGCTCATCGCCCAAGCCGAGCGCGAGCAGGACATGGGTCGCATTGGGTGTGACCGTGAGCCCCGCGCCCACCTCGGCGAGCCGCTCGGCCTGCTCGTACACGCGCACGCGAAAGCCGCGCTGCTGAAGCGCACAGGCTGCGCTCAAGCCCGCAATGCCCCCGCCGACCAGTGCGATCCGCAAGTTTCTCATGCACACATGATGCCGAACCGGCACGCCGGAGCACGCGCCGCGGCACCGCCGTCCGCGCCGCGGGCACGCGCTTGACGGCGCGTGTAGACTTGGGGGTTTGCCTCCACCGCCACCACAACCACTGCAGGCAACCATGGCGAAGACTGGGCCCGGCGTCATCGCCGTCCACGGCGCGCGCCAGAACAACCTGAAGAACCTCGACCTCGAGATCCCGCTCGGCGAGCTCGTCGTCGTGACAGGCGTTTCCGGCTCCGGCAAGTCCTCGCTCGTGTTCGACACGCTGTATGCCGAGGGCCAGCGCCGCTACGTCGAGACTTTCTCGCCATACGCGCGCCAGTTCCTCGACCGCATGGACAAGCCACAGGTGGAGCGCGTCGAGGGCATCCCACCCGCGATCGCGATCGACCAGACGAACCCCGTGCGCAGCTCGCGCTCCACCGTCGGGACGATGACCGAGCTGAACGATCACCTGAAGCTGCTGTATGCGCGCGCCGCCACGCTGTACTGCGAACGCTGCGCCGAGCCGGTGCGTCGCGACACGCCCGACACGATCTACGCCGACATCGAACGGCGCGCCGCGGCCGCCGCCGATCCGCGCCTGGTGCTGACTTTCGCGGTACCGGTCCCGAAGAATTTCGCGGAGGCCGAAGTACGCGCCCTGCTCGCGCGCCAGGGCTATACGCGCATCCTCGATCGCGCGGGCGCCGGCGCGCCGCTCGAGGTCGTGCAGGACCGTTTCCTGGTGAGTCAGGCCGAGCGCGCGCGCGTGATCGACAGCCTGGAGGCGGCGCTGCGCCATGGCACCGGGCGCATCACGGTGCGCACGCCGGACGACACCTGGCACTACTCGCGAGAACTCGCGTGCGCGCACTGCGACATCGCCTGTCGCGAACCCGCGCCGAGCATGTTCTCGTTCAACTCGCCGCTCGGCGCCTGCGAGA
Source organism: Steroidobacteraceae bacterium (assembly GCA_035342635.1). Lineage (GTDB taxonomy): Bacteria > Pseudomonadota > Gammaproteobacteria > Steroidobacterales > Steroidobacteraceae > CADEFQ01. The sequence continues at coordinate 9,930 of DAOQXO010000025.1, read as the reverse complement.
CGTGCCGCGGCTTCGGCCGCGTGATCGGCGTCGACTACGGGCTCGTGATCCCGGATGAGACGAAGACCCTGCGTGGCGGGGCGATCAAGCCCTTCCAGACCGAATCGAACCGCGAGTGCCAGGAAGACCTCGAGAAGTACGCGCAGCTGCGCGGCATTCCGCTCGACACGCCGTGGCACAGTCTCACACCCGCTCAGCGCAGCTGGGTGATCGAGGGCGAAGGCAGCTGGCGCAAGAAGGTCTGGTATGGCGTCAGGCGGTTCTTCGCCTGGCTCGAAAGCCGCGCCTACCGGATGCACGTGCGGGTCCTGCTCTCGAAGTACCGCGCCTACACACCCTGCGAGGCCTGCGGCGGCGCGCGGCTGAAGCTGCCGGCGCTGCTCGCCCGCATCGGCAGTCACGAACTGGCCGATGCGGCACTGGGTACCGGCGGGCCGGCCGCACGCACGCGTTTCATGCCGCATGGCGTCGCATGGAGCGACGCGCAGCTCGAAGCGCTACCCGGCCTGTCGATCCACGACCTGATGCTGCTGCCGCTCGAGCGGGTGCGCGAGTTCATCGACGCGCTCGTGCTGCCCGGTGCGCTCGATGTCGCCACCGACCAGCTGCTCGGCGAGATCCGCACGCGCATGCGCTATCTCGTCGACGTGGGACTCGGCTACCTGACGCTCGACCGGCAATCGCGCACGCTCTCGGGCGGCGAAGTCCAGCGCATCAACCTGACGACGGCGCTCGGCACCTCGCTCGTCAATACGCTGTTCGTGCTTGATGAGCCCTCGATTGGCCTGCACCCGCGCGACATGGGACGCGTGATCGACGTGATGCACCGCCTGCGCGATGCCGGCAATTCGCTGCTGGTCGTCGAGCACGATCCGCAGATCATGCTCGAGGCCGATCGGCTGCTCGATCTCGGCCCGGGCGCCGGCGAACGCGGCGGCGAGATCGTCTACTACGGCACGCCGGAAGGCATTCGCAGCGCAGCCGGGTCGCTGACCGGCGCGTACCTTTCCGGGGAGCGCACCGTGTCCGAGCCGCAGCGCACGGCTCCCGCCGCCGCGCCCGTCGCCATGCCCGGCGTCGCGCATGCCGTGCGTGCGAGCGGCTCGCTGGTGCTGCGCGGGGCGCGCGAGCACAACCTGAAGAACATCGACGTCACGATCCCGCTGCGCCGCTTCGTGTGCATCACCGGTGTGTCGGGATCGGGCAAGTCGACGCTGGTTGGAAACGTGCTCCATCCGGCTCTCGCGAAGGCCTTCGGCAAGGCGGCCGATGCGCCCGGAACGTTCGAGAGCCTCGAAGGCGCGGGCTACCTCGATGACGTCGTACTGGTCGACCAGAGCCGCATCGGCCGCACCACCCGCTCCACGCCTGCAAGCTACGTCGGTGCCCTCGACGTGATCCGCGAGCTGTTCGCCGCCGCGCCCGAATCACTCGTGCGCCGCTACACACCCGGCACCTTCAGCTTCAACTCCGGCACGGGCCGCTGCCCCACCTGCGGCGGCAACGGCTTCGAGCACATCGAAATGCAGTTCCTCTCCGACGTGTACCTCCGCTGTGCGAGCTGCGACGGCAAGCGCTTCCGGGACGAGGTGCTCGAGGTGCGGCTCGAGGGCGCACACGGACGGCACGCGAACATCGCCGACGTGCTCGACATGACCGTGACCGAGGCGCTCGAGTTCTTCGCACAGGCGAGCGCGGTGCGCGCGCTGGTGAAGCCGCTGCAGGAGGTCGGCCTCGAGTACGTGAAGCTCGGCCAGCCGGTGCCCACCCTGTCGGGCGGCGAGGCGCAGCGCCTGAAGCTCGCCGGGCATCTCGCTGAACTGGTTTCGCCCGCGCCGAAGCGCGCCGCCGAGGTGCGCACGCGCGGCAAACTCTTCCTGTTCGACGAGCCTACGACCGGGCTGCACTTCGATGACGTCGCGAAACTGCTGCGCGCACTGCGCGGGCTGCTGTCGGCGGGCCACTCGCTGCTCGTAATCGAGCACAACCTCGACGTGATCCGCGCCGCCGACTGGATCATCGATCTCGGCCCGGACGGCGGCGATCGCGGTGGCGAGGTCGTCTGCAGCGGCACACCACAGGAGGTGCGCACGCATGCGCGTTCGCACACGGCGCGTGCGCTGCGGGACTACGAGGCGGCGCTCGGCCGCCCGGTGCTCGCAGTCGCCGACACTCCCGCACGCGCGCCCCGCCCGCGACGCGACAACGCGATCGTCGTGCACAATGCGCGCGAGCACAACCTGCAGAACGTGCACGTGCGCATCCCGCGCGACGCCTTCACCGTGGTGACCGGCGTGTCCGGCTCGGGCAAGTCCACGCTGGCTTTCGACATCCTGTTCAACGAAGGCCAGCGCCGTTACCTCGAATCGCTGAATGCCTACGCGCGCCAGTTCGTGCAGCCGGCCGCCCGGCCCGATGTCGATGCGATCTACGGCATTCCGCCCACGGTTGCGATCGAGCAGCGAACCAGCCGCGGCGGACGCAAGAGCACCGTCGCAACGCTCACCGAGATCTACCACTTCCTGCGCCTCGCGTGGGTGAAGCTCGGCACACAGTACTGCCCGGACTGCGACCTCGCGATCAAGCCGCAGGGTGCCGACGCGCTCGCCGCCACGATCGCCCGCGAATATCGCGGCCAGCGGGTGCGCGTGCTCGCCCCGCTCGTCGTGTCGCGCAAGGGCTATTACACGGATCTCGCGAAGTGGGCGGCAAAGAAGGGCTTTCGCGAGCTGCGCGTCGATGGCATCGATACGCCGACGGCGCGCTGGCCGCGCCTGTCGCGCTTCAAGGAACACACGATCGAACTGCCGATCGGCGACCTGCGGGTCGAGCCCGCGCGCAACGCCCAGCTGCGCGCCGCCCTCGATCGCGCGCTGGAGTACGGCAAGGGCCTCGTGCACCTGCTCGACCTCGATGCGCGGCGCGCCGGCAAGGTGGCGGTGTTCTCGACCCGGCGCGCCTGCCCCGGCTGCGGTGCGAGCTTCGCCGAGCTCGATCCGCGCCTGTTCTCGTTCAATTCGCCGCACGGCTGGTGCCCGCACTGCCAGGGCGCGGGCACCGAACCGGGTGACGACGGCGACGAGTTCGCAGACGAGGATCGCCCGGTGTGCAGCGAGTGCGACGGCGAGCGACTGAACCGCATCGCGCGCCACGTGCGTCTGCGCGATCGCTCGCTGCCGGCCCTCACCCGCGATGCCGTCGATGCTCTCGCGCAATACTTCAGGACCCTGCGCCTGGCGGGACGCGAGGCCGCGATCGCGCGCGACCTGCTCACCGAGATCCGCGACCGGCTGGCCTTCCTGCAGCGCGTGGGCCTCGGCTATCTCGCGCTCGATCGCGCGGCGCCCACCCTCTCGGGCGGCGAGGCGCAGCGCATCCGCCTCGCCGCGCAGCTCGGCTCGAACCTGCAGGGCGTGTGCTACGTGCTCGATGAGCCCACCATCGGCCTGCATCCGCGCGACAACGCGGTGCTGCTCGCCGCGCTCGATGAGCTGGTCACGCACCGCAACACGCTCGTCGTCGTCGAGCACGACGAGGAGACGATCCTGCGCGCCGATCACGTCATCGACCTGGGGCCCGGCGCCGGCACGCGCGGCGGTCGCATCGTCGCAGAGGGTCGCGCGCGCGATCTCGAGCGCTCGCCCGAATCGGTCACCGGCCGCTATCTCGCGAACCCGCTGCACCACCCGGCGCGCCCGCGTCGCGCGACCAGCACCCGCTCGCCCGCGCTCGCGATCGAGCGCGCCACGCTGCACAACCTGCAGGGCGTGAGCGTACGCGTGCCCCTCGGGCGCCTGGTCGTGGTGACCGGCGTGTCGGGGTCCGGCAAGTCGACGCTCGCGCGCGACGTCCTGCACGCCAATCTGCAACGCATCGTCGCCGGCGGACGCACGCGATCACGCGCCCGTGCGACACTCACGGGCTGCGGGGCGATTCGCGGCAGCGAGGCGATCGGCCGCGTGCTCGAAGTCGACCAGACGCCGATCGGCAAGACGCCGCGCTCGTGTCCCGCCACTTACGTCGGGTTCTGGGACGATATCCGCCGCATCTACGCGGCGGCGCCCGAGTCGAAGCTGCGCGGCTACTCGGCGAGCCGCTTCTCCTTCAACACGGCGGGTGGGCGCTGCGAGGCCTGCGAAGGCCAGGGCTCGCAGACCATCGAGATGAGCTTTCTGCCCGATGTGAAGGTGCCCTGTGACGTGTGCCGCGGGCAGCGCTTCAATCCGGAGACGCTGTCGGTCACCTGGCGCGGGCGAAGCATCGGCGACGTACTCGCGATGAGCATCGACGCGGCGGTGGAGTTCTTCAGCGCGCACGCGAAGGTACACCATGCCCTGTCGCTGATGCAGGACGTCGGGCTCGGCTACCTCACGCTCGGCCAGCAGAGCCCGACGCTCTCGGGCGGCGAGGCGCAGCGCATCAAGCTGGTCACCGAACTCGCCAAGGCACGCACTTCTGCGGGCGCGCGGCTGCGCGCCCAGCCGGTGCACACACTCTATGTGCTGGACGAGCCTACGGTGGGACTGCACATGGCGGACGTGGAGAAGCTGATCGCGACGCTGCACCGCCTGGTCGATGCGGGCAACACCGTGGTGCTCGTCGAACACAATCTCGACGTGATCGCCGAAGCCGACTGGGTGATCGATCTCGGGCCCGAGGCCGGGACTGCGGGCGGGCGCATCGTCGCGCAAGGCCCGCCGGCACGGATCGCCCGCGCGAAGACCTCGCACACCGGCGCTGCGCTCGCGCCGTTCCTGGCCGAGCGCACCGCCTGAACGGAAACGGTTCAGCTCAGCCGCGCCACTGGCGGCTGCGCACATTCTGCAGCTGCCAAGGCCGGTCGATATCGAGGCGCTCCTCGAAAAGTTCGCCGCGACCCTGCAGCGGCGTCCAGTTGGTGAACTCGCCGGTCATCCTGCCGAGATAGGGTATGGCCGTATCGAGGCAGTCCTCGAAATCGAGGTCGTCCGGTTCGACGATGCCGCGCCGGGGATTGCGCATCGCCCACACGATTGCCGCGAGCGCGCCGGCGGCGACCTGCAGCGTGGTCGCGTTGGCGAACGGCACGTGGCGGCGCGCCTCCTCGATCGTGAGCTGCGAGCCATACCAGTAGGCGTTGCGGCTGTGCCCGGCGAGCAATACGCCGAGTTCGTCCATGCCGGTCACGATGTCGGCACCGAGCCGCCGCTTCTTCTCCTGCGGCTGCCAGCCGCGCCCCTCGAGCTCGAGCACCGAGAGCATCGCGTCGTCGCAGGGATGGTAGACGAACATCACGGTGGGCCGGTAAGTGAACTTCCCACCGGCGCGCAGCGACAGGAAGTCGCCGATCGAGAACGCTTCGTCGTGCGACATCATCAGGCCCTGGAAGCCGCCGACCGATGGGGTCCAGCTGCGCGCGAACGTTGCGCCGCCCGGGCGATCGAGGAAAATCGTGCCCGAATCGCGCCGATGAAACTGCGAGCCGCGCGGCCGGTGTTTCTCGGCGGTGCCGTAGGAGATCTCCGACGGCTGCACCGACTCGTCGAGGATGCCGTCGATCGACCAGGTGTTGACGAACTCGCCGGGCCGCTTGGGGCGATCGCTCGCCTGGGTATCGCGCTCGGAAACCTGGATCAGCGACACGCCGAGATCTCGCGCCAGCGTCGCCCAGTCGTCGCGGGTGGCCGGCGGCTCGCCGTCGACACGCAGCGCTTGCTGCAGGTCGAGCAGCGCGCGCTTGACGAAGTGCGACACGAGCCCCGGGTTCGCGCCGTGGTCGACCACCGCCGTCGGCGAGTCGGTGCCGAGTTCCCGCGCGAGCGCGAGCGCGCGATGGCGCGTCATGAAGTTGGTGCGCTGGCGCACGTCGAGCATCGGATTGTCGAAAACGCCGGGCCAGGGCTCGACCGAGGTATCCACGTAGAGCGCGCCGCGCTCGGCCGCGAAGCGCACGAGGTCGAGGCTCGAGACGTCGACCGAGAGGTTCAGCAGCAGGTCGCCCTGACGCACGTGACGCGCAAGCAGCCGCCGGAAGCGGTGCGGCTTCAAGTGCGAGTAGAAGAACGGCGCGCCATTCTCGTAAGCGACGCCGCGCCCCGTATCGTCCGCCGCGAGCACGATGAGCGAATCGGGGCCCAACCCGATGTGTTTACGCAGCAGCGGCAGGATCACCTGGCCGATACTGCCGCAGCCGATCATGACGATGCGGCCCGCGAACTCGACCAGCAGCGGCGATCCGGTGCCTGTCGCACCCGTTGCATTCTGTTTCACCATCGGGGAATGTTAGCCGCCGCGCGCCACAGGCGCGACCTTGCTAAGCTTCGGTGATGGCCCACAGTCTCGTGTGCTGGAAATGCGGCGCTTCGCTCGCCGCACTGTCGCTGCCGCTGCTGCGGCTCGACGAATGTCCGGCGTGCGCCGCGCAGCTGCATGTCTGCAGGCTATGCGTGGAATACGATACGCGCGTCGCAAAGCATTGCCGCGAGCCCACCGCCGAGGAAGTGCGCGACAAGGAGCACGCGAACTTCTGCGATCACTTCAAGCCGCGTGAAGGCGCGTACGTGCCGGCGAACACCGCCGAAATCGAGCGCTCTCGCGCGGCGCTCGAGGACTTGTTCCGCAAGGGCTAGTCAGCCCTTGCCGACGCGATCGGAGAGCCGGTCGAGCAGCTTCGAGAACGTGGAGGTGCGCTTGTCGATCTTCACCGACAGGTGGCGCACACCGGTATCGTTCAGCAGCTCGCCGCGGCCGTTGTCGATCTCGAGTTCGCTCGCACCCAGGATCTCCAGAGTCTGCTCGAGTGCGTCCTCGAGCGAATTCGCCTTCTTGCGCGCCGCGGGTCTCGGCCGCGCCCGCGCTGGATTCCTGTCGGCCCTGGCCGCGGCCTCGAGTTTCGCGCGCACGGCCTGTGCCGACGGCGCCGGCGGCTTCTCCACCGGTTCGGCATCGAACAGCTTGAACTCATCGACGGGTTTCCGGGTGCTGCGCTTGTGCGGCACGAGCGGCTGGCTGTGCGCGTTTTCGATGGCGCGCTCCTTTTCCGCCGCCGGCACCGGCACCACCGCGACACTCGCGAAGTCCGAACGCACGTAGTACGCGACCTGCTTCGCCGACAGCGCGTCGCTGAAGAAGCCGAGGCGCAGTCCGAACCACTTGCGTCCGTCGCGGTTCGACTCGATGGTGTACAGCGTATAGGCGCTGAAGATCGCAAGCGGCGGCACGCTGTCGAGGTCGATCGGCGTCACCGACCAATCGAGCTGCACGGCAAATTGCACCGCCACGTTCAGCTGCACCTCGTCCTTGAGCGCGCGCATCGTGCGCGTGTCGTCCGGTCGCAGCAGCTCGATGGCCGCCTGCGCCGCACGCTCCTCGGCGGTCTGGGGACCGGGCGCTGCACCGGCGTCGGCGCGCCGCTCCTCGAGGACGCGCAGCACCTGTGTGTCGGAGAGCGATGAGCTGGCCGCTGCCGGCTGTGGCGGCGGCGTGACCCTGGGCGGCGCGATCTTCTGCGTCGGCACCGCAGGCCTGGCGAGCGGAGCCTGCGGCGCAGGCGCGGCGACTTTCGGCGGCGCGGGTCTTTGGGCCGCAGGCTTCGGCGCCGCGGGCTTCGGCGCCGCAGCTTTCGGCACCGAGGGTTTCGGCGTCGGGCGCGATTCGGGCCTGGCCGCCATCGGCGCCGGGGTCAGCGCCTGCACGGTCGGGATGTGTTCCGGCAGCACCGGCGGCGGCGGCACATAGAGTGTCTGCACCGGCATGCTGCGGGTGGCGTCCGTGGCATCGTCCGCAGCGGCCGCGGGTGCCTTGCGCACGTCGCTGGCGCCGGGTGGGTCGTCCTCGAGCAGAGCGAGCACTTCGCGAACGTTCGACAGTGCCGCCATCTCCGGCGGCGCGGCGGATGTCGCCGCGGGTGGCGCAGGTGCGACTTCGCGGGCCGCAGCAGGCTCCGGCTTCGGCGCCTGCGCCGCCGCAATCGGCGGCACGGGCGGCCGGACCGGCTCAGCGGCGGGCGGCGTGGCCGCGCGCGCAGCGGCGCGCAGTTTCCTGCCCGGCGCCTCGCCGACCCACGCGGCCGGATACAGCTCGCGCACGACGCCGAGCCATTCGTCCGCCTCTTCCGTGGAGGCGAAGTAGCCCATGTGCAGACGGAAGCGTTCGCGGCCATCCTCGCGGCGGCGGCTGACGAAGAAAGTGAAGCGTTTCAGCGCGGCGGATTTCGGCTGCGCGAGCGCCATCGGCGTCGTGGACGCGCACAGATTGATGACGTACTGCGCTGGCTCTGCGCCCTGCTCAGCCGTGGCTTCAGCCGTAACCTGCATCTGTATTTCCCCGGAACACCCTTGCGGACAGGGACGCCAGGCCGGGGAGTCTCGAAGCCTTGGCCCGGTATGCGGCGCCTCGAGGCAACCCCGCTGTCTCGGCGCGCGCCAAGACCGGTGGCTTTGCGTCCCCGCCTCGCGGCGGGTTTGCCTGATCACACATAAAGTCTGGAAGTGTCGCTGCGCACCGTCAAGCGATTCGGCGGCTCGTATGTGCAATCCGTGCACTCGTTCGCAGACGAGGGCGAAGCGGCGCTGCGGCGCGACATAACGCGGCGGCAGCGCTCACTGACCGAAAAAGGCCGAAATCCAGGCACCGCTACCAGGGCAACTCGCCGCCCTGGTAGTCCCAGAACCGGCCGGTCTCTTCGAGTGCCACGCCATCGATGATGCGGATCACCGTCGCGGCCGCGACCGGGACCGGCTGCAGCGGCATGCGCACGCCCTTCATCATGTCGGTGTCGACCGGGCCGGGATTGACGAGTACCACCGTGATGCCCCGCTTCCGCACCTCGAAGGCGAGATTGCGCATCAACATGTTCACCGCGGCCTTGCTCGAGCGGTACCAGTAACCACGCGGCGCATCGACCCGCGTGATCGAACCCTCGCTCGAGGAGATCGTCACGATCTTTTTCTGTCGGCTCATGGCGACATTGTCGAGCAGCGCCTCGGTGAGGCGCATCGGGCCGATCGCATTGGTTTCGAGCACGCGCCGGTAGAGGTCGTAGTCGAAGCTGCCGAGCCCGTGGCCGGCCCGCGCGCCGGTGATCCCGGCGTTGTGCAGCAACACGTCGATCGCCTGGCCCCGCAATTTCATCGCGAGCGCCTCGATGGCGGCGCCATCGGTCACGTCGAGGGTCTCGATCGACACACCGGGGTGCGCGGCGGCAAGTTCCGCGAGCGCCGTGGCCTCGGCCGGCCTGCGCGCCGTGGCGATCACCTGCCAGCCGCGCGCGGCGTACTGGCGCGCGAACTCGAGTCCGAGCCCGCGATTCGCGCCGGTGATGAGGACAGTCGGGGCATCGGCCGCGTACGCCGTTGTCATGGCGGTGACCAGTACTGCAGCAGTCAGCGTGGCAAGGGTGCGGCCCGGCATGCCGGTGAACGTATCACGGCGAGGAGCGCGGTGTCGCAGCGACCGTGGCGTGCGTCCAGTACCGGCCCGCGCCCACGTAGCGCTGCGCGTACCAGGGATCGTCGAGATAGGCGTAGGCGACGACACGCCCGCTCGATGGCGCGTGCACGAAACGCCCGCCACCGGCATAGACCCCCACGTGGTCCACGCCCTGCCGACCGGTCACGAAGAACACGAGATCGCCGGGCTGCAGGGCATTGCGTGCGACCGCGGTCGCCGCGCGCTGCTGGGCAGCCGCGGTGCGCGGAATGGAGATGCCGGCCGCACGGTGCGCGAACTGCGTGAGTCCGCTGCAGTCGAACCCCTGGAGGCTGGCGCCACCGTAGCGATAGGGTGTGCCGATCACGCCTTCGGCGGCCAGCACGATGCCGCGGCCGGGTGCGGTCGCCGCGGGCGACGTCTTGTCACCGGACGCGGGCACGGGGGCGCCGGATGTCGGCGCTGAGGAGCGCGGCGTGCCGGCGCAGGCCGCCAGCAGCAACATGAGCGGCACTGCGAGCA
>DAOQXO010000024.1:0-30997 GCA_035342635.1 Steroidobacteraceae bacterium | reverse complement strand
GCGAACAGGCCGCACAGCCGTTCCTGATGCATAGGGTCTACGTTGCTGCCCTGATCCGCTGCAGACTGTCCGCGGTCAGGGTCTCGAAGCCGGCCACGATGTCGAGGAGTTCTTCCGTGATCGACTGCTGGCGATTCTGGTGGTAGTCGAGCGCAAGGCGGCCCAGGTGGTCCTGGATGTTCTTCTCGGCGGCCTGCATGGAAGCGAGGCGGCTGGCGTTTTCGCTCGCCAGCGACTCGGCGAATGCGCGGTAGAGTGCGACGAACAGGTGCTGGCGGACCAGCGAGGAGAACAGCTGGTGCCAGTCCATCGTGAACGCGGGCAGCGTGCGCGAATCCCAGGGTCGTGCAGCCAGCCGGCCAAGCCAGGCCCCATCGAGGGGAAGAATCTGCAGCGCGCGTGGCCGTGAGCCCGCGGGGGCGACCGGCCTGTGGTGGACCAGGACGAAGCGGTCGATGCCATCGCGGAAACGCAGCGCCTCGATCTCGAGCAGCACGCCATGGACCGCCTGCGTGACCCCCGAGACGGTGCTCGGCATCGGGAACCGACCGCCAACCGCCTGGCCGGCGTCCTCCAGCCGGCCCACGACCCGCGCACCGACTGCGAGGACGGTCCGATCTGCCGGCGCCTCCGCCAGGGCATCGGCCTGCTTCAGCGCAAAGTCCGCCACCTGCTCGTTGAACGCACCGCACATGCCCTGGTCGGAACCGAACACGATGAGCGCCACGCGCTGGCCGGTGGACGGCTCGACCGCGAGCCCCTCGGGACGGTTGCGCAGGACGATCTGCAGTCCCTCCTCGACGGTGCGCTTGTACTCGGCCAGAGACTCTACTGCGGCTTCGTTCTGGCGAACGTTGGCGGCGGCCAGCGCCTTCATGACGCGCACCACCGCATACAGGTCCTCGGCAGCAACGATCCGACGGCGCATCGACTCCAGGCTCTGCGTCATCCCGCGGCCTCCCCGAGGCCGGCGACCACGCCGCGAATCACGCGAAGCAGCGCCTCGCGGTCGTCCGCAGTCGGCTTCTCTCCGGATTCCATGCGTCGGCAGACCTCTGGCAGATCCGCAGCGATCGCACGGCGGATCGCCCACTCCGCGTCGGCGACCTTCTCGACGGGCACCGGGTTCAGCAGGCCCTCGCTGGCCGCGAGGAGGACGCCGACCTGTGCTGACACCGACAGCGGCTGGTACTGCGGTTGCTTGAAGACCTCGCGCACCCGACGGCCCTGCTCCAGTGCGTCGAGAGCCGCATCGTCGAGCCGCGTGCCGAACCTGGCGAAGACCTCCAGCTCCCCGAACTGCGCATAGGACAGCCGCAGCGGCCCGGAGACGGCACGGTAACAGGGCAGCTGGGCCTTGCCGCCGACGCGCGACACCGACCTGCCCACGTCCACCGCGGGCAGGATACCTTTCCGGAACAACTGCGGCGTCAGGAAGATCTGTCCGTCGGTGATCGAGATCAGGTTGGTGGGGATGTAGGCGGAGATGTTCTGGGACTGGGTTTCGGCGATCGGCAGTGCCGTCAGCGATCCGCCGCCACGCTCCTCGCGCAGCTGCGTCGCGCGTTCCAGCAGCCGCGAGTGCACGTAGAAGATGTCGCCCGGGTACGCTTCCCGGCCGGGTGGGCGTCGCATCAGCAGGGACAGCTCGCGGTAGGCCCGCGCGTGGCGGGTGAGGTCATCGAAGACGATCAGGACGTCGTGGCCCCGCTCCATGAAGTATTCGGCGATGGTGGTCGCCGCGTACGGCGCGATGTACTGGACCCCCGGCGGCTCGTCGCCCGAGGCCACCACGACGATGCTCCAGGACAGCGCGCCGTGCCGCCGCAGGTGCCCGACGAACTCGGCCACTGCGGAACTGCGCTGGCCGATGCTGCAGTAGATGCAGAGCACGCCCTTGCCGCGCTGGTTGAGGATGGTGTCCAGGGCGATGGCCGTCTTGCCGGTCTGGCGATCGCCGAGGATCAGCTCGCGCTGCCCGCGACCGATCGGCAGCAGGGAATCGATCACTTTCAGGCCGGTCTGCAGGGGCCTGGACACCGGCGCGCGGTGCAGGATCGGCGCTGCCGGTCGCTCGACGGGCAGGCGCTCGCGCAGCCGCACCGGGCCGAGTTCGTCGAGGGGCCGGCCCAGGGCGTCGATGACGCGTCCGACGAGCGCGCCGCCGACCGGCACGTCGAGGATGCGACCGGTGCGATGGGCGAAACTGCCGGCCGCCAGATCGTGGCTCGGACCCAGCAGCACGACGCCGACTTCTTCCGGATCGAGGTTGTAGGCGAGGCCGAGCAGCCCGCCGCGGAACGCCACCAACTCCTCCGCCCGAACGCCGGGCAGGCCGCGCACGCGGGCGAACCCCGGGCCGACCGAGGCCACGCGGCCAAATTCGCGGGCGGCCAGTTCGGCGCGCGCCGTCGAGAGGACGCCGTCGATGATGGCCAGGGTTTCCCCGGCGGATTCGCGCAGGGGCGCCTCCGCATGGGAGGAGGGTCCGGCCCTACTTTCCCGCTGCATAGTCCCTGGCGCTCTGGTCCAGTGCTTCGAAGACCTGTGCTTCCATGCTCTCCAGATAGGAATCCAGGTTCCAGCCGAGGCGGTGCGAGTGAGCATGCAGTTCGATGCCGCAGATCAGCGCAGGGTCGGTGGCGAAGCGCAGATCGAGGTCGTCACCCAGCTGCCTGCGCAGGGAACGGGCCAGCGTCTCCCGCGCCTCGACGGACAGCGGGAAGGCGGTGCGGACTTCGATTTCGCGGTCCGGACCGCGGACCGCCGCAATGATGGCGTCCCGCTCCGCCGGATCGGTGGTCGCGAGCCGCTGAAGAAAGACCTTCACGACCTGTGCCTCGAGGTCCGCGTCGGCGAGCTCCCTCAGCCCCTTGCCGGCGAGTGCGAAGACGCCCTGCCCGAGGCGCTCGCGAAAATCCTGGAGCAGTCCCGCCCGCTCGCGCTGCATCGCCGCGAGCCACTGCTTCTGGAGTTCCCCGATATCGCGGCGCGCCTCTTCCACCAGCTGCTGGCGACTGGAGCCGGCCTCGTCGGCGGCGCGCGCCAGTATCTGATCGCGTTGTTCGTCCAGCTCCCGGTTCCGGGCCCGGAACGCTTCCGCCTCCTGCATGGCCGCGGCACGCGCGCGCGCCGCCTCGTCCAGGCGTCCGGCGATATCCGCTTCCCGCGCGTCCATGGCGGCAATGATCCGGCTGTAGAAGACGTGCCTGAGCAGCGCGACGAGCACCAGGAAGTTGACGACCTGGGCAAGCAGCGTAAACCAGTCCAGCTCCATCGCTACGCTCCCGCGAGACCCGCGAAGTAGTTCCAGAACGGGTTGGCGAAGATCAGGATCATCGACACGACGAAGCAGTAGATCGCCGAGGACTCGGTCATCGCGAGGCCGATGAACAGCGTCCGCGAGATGACCGGGGCGGCATCCGGCTGCTGGGCCAGCGCGCTCATGGCGCGCGAGACCGCCCAACCCTCGCCGATCGCGGTGATCGGGGCGCCGATACCGACGGTGGCGCCCGCCATGATGATGGAGATCATGCCGATCAGTTCTGCGCTATCCATGGGTACCTTCCTTCTCCGAGTGGTTCGTCCGGGCGGCCTGCTCTTCGTGCGCCTGCGTGGCGGAGGCGATGAAGACCAGAGCCAGAATCGAAAAGATGTAGGCCTGGATCACGCCGATCAGCAGACCCAGTGCATTCATGATGATGGGAAAGAACAGTGGCGCAATCGCCAGCGCCACGGCAGCGATCATGGTGCCGCTCATCATGTTGCCGAACAGGCGGATCGAGAGCGAGATCGTCCTTGTCACCTCACCCAGCAGGTTGAACGGCAGCATCAGCGGGGTCGGCCGCAGATACGATTTCAGGTACCCGCCAAGGCCCCGCGAGGCGATACCGAAGGCCGGGACCGCGACGAACACGCACAGGGCGAGAGCGCTGGTGGTCGACACCGAACCGGTGGGCGGCCGGAAGCCCGGCACGATCGCCAGCACGTTGCAGACGAGGATGAACAGGAACAGCGTGCCGATGAAGGGCAGGTAGCGGTCGGGGTCCTCATCGACCACGTCCCGGATCTGCCTGCGGATGGTGGTGAGCACGATCTCGAGCAGCAGCTGCCCGCGCGACACCGAGGTCGCGGTCGACAGCCTGCGCGTCACCAGCCACGACCCCACGACCAGGAGCGCCATGACCACCCAGCTGAAGACGAGCGTGGCGTTGATCGCAAAGGGGCCCAGCTGCCCATAGACGATCGCGTCGGGGGTGATGGTCATGGCTGCACGCCTTCCCGCTCTCCGGTGGCTGCGCCGCGGCCCGGGCGCAGCCGGGAGACGAGCACCTGGCGGGCAACGATGAAGCCGAGCAGGCAGGCCAGCATGCGATCCCAACTACCGTCCATGATGAGATAGAAGCCGAGGAGCGTCAGCGCCGTGCGGCCCACGAAACTCGCCGCGAACAGCAGCGTCGGGCGGCGCGCACCGGGGAGCCGCCGCACGGTCAGCCACAGGCCGCCGAAATAGAAAAGGCCCAGCGCCAGGCCGGCGGCAAGGGCCAGGATCAGGGTCGGGAACCCGCTCATCGCTCGCTGCCCTCCTCCGTCGATTCTTCCTTCTCGATCATCCTGGACTCGCGGTTGATCCAGTACCATGCGTTGAAGCAGCCGAGCGTCACCCCGCCCAGCAGCAGCGCGAGGGTCCAGGAGAAGCGGTCGGCCGGCCAGTTGCGGTCGAGCCAGAGTCCCAGCAGGACCCCGGCCACGGTCGGCACCGCGACCGACCAGCCGACGACGCCGGCCGCCCCGAGGCCGTGCCAGAGAGTCCGGTCGCGTGTCCTGCGCGCGCGGACCTTGCGCCGCTCCCGCGCCCCGATTTCCTCGCTCGTGACGCGCGGCCCGGGCGACGGCGACTGGTCGATTCCTGGCACGGACTCACACCTCCCATTCGGCGATCTGGTGCACGAGGCTGGCCTCGAGGTGATCGAGCGCGCGCCGGGCCTTGAGCTCCTCGTCGCCGAGATCGCGAAACTGCGCGAGCACGGCCTGCCGCAGCTCCCCGAGCCTGCCCGGCACGGCGTTCCAGGTCGAGACCCGCACGTTCGCGCCGTGCTTCACCAGCACTCCTTCGTCGACCGCGAGGAAGGTCTCCTGTTGGTCCGGCGAGGTGAGGGTGAGGATGCCCGGGACCAGCGCCGCCACGAAATCGACGTGGCGCGGCAGCAGGCAGAATGCGCCGTCGCGAGCCTCGGCCACCACCTTCGCCGCCTCCTGCTGCAGCAGGACGCCCGAGGGCAGGATGACCTTCACCTGCAGGTTCATGGCCTCTTCGCCTCGTGGATCGCGCCGATCATGTACAGCGATTTCTCGGGATGGCCGGCGAACTCATCGTTCAGAATGCGCTCGCAGCCTTCGAGCGTTTCCTCCAGGCCGACCATCCGGCCTTCCATGCCGGTGAACTGCTCCGTGGTGAAGAACGGTTGCGTAAGGAACCGCTCCAGCCGTCGCGCCCGGTGCACCCGGCGCTGGTCTTCGCGCGACAGCTCCTCCAGCCCGAGCATGGCGATCACGTCCTTCAGCTCTTCATGGATGGCCAGAGTCTCGCGCACCTTGCGTGCCACGCGGTAATGCCGCTCGCCGACCAGCGGTGGCGTCAGCATCTTGGACTCCGAGCGCAGGGGATCGACCGCGGGGTAGAAGCCCTGGCTCGCGCGCTCGCGCGAGAGCACGATCAGCGCCGAGAGGTGGGAAAAGGTGTGGGTGATGGCCGGGTCGGTGAAGTCGTCCGCCGGAACGTAGACGGCCTGCACCGAAGTGATCGCCGCCTGCTTCGTGGTGCAGATGCGCTCCTCGAGCTCGGCCAGCTCCGTGCCCATGGTGGGCTGGTAGCCCATGCGCGACGGCAACCTCCCGAGCAGGCCCGACACCTCGGAGCCGGCCTGGATGAAGCGGAACACGTTGTCGATCAGCAGCAGGACGTCCTGCCGGGCGTCGTCGCGGAAGTATTCAGCCATGGTCAGGGCCGCATGCCCGACGCGGAACCGGGCGCCTGGGGGCTCGTTCATCTGGCCGAACACCAGCACGGTGTTGTCGCGTACGCCGGCAGTGGCCACGTCGCGGACCAGTTCCTCCGCTTCACGCGAGCGCTCGCCGATGCCGCAGAAGACCGTGACGCCCCGGTGGCGGCCGGCGACATTGTGGATCAGCTCGGTGATCAGCACGGTCTTGCCGACGCCGGCGCCGCCGAACAGGCCGGCCTTGCCGCCGCGTTCCAGCGGCGCCAGCAGATCGATGGCCTTGATCCCGGTGACGAACACCTCGGACGTGGAGCCCTGCCCGGCCAGCGAAACGGGCGTTGCGTATAGCGGCCGCCATTCGCCGCCAGCGAGATCTTCTCCGGCGTCGATCGCATCACCGAAGACATTGACGACGCGACCGAGCATCCGCGCGCCCACCGGAACGCGCAACGGATGACCCGCGTCGACGATCGCCGCTCCGCGGGCCAGGCCGGCGGTGGGCGTCAGGGCGACGCCGCGGACCGTCTCCGGATCGAGATGGCTGACCACTTCCACGACGATGCCGTGATCGTCGCCCGCCCGCAGCTCGCTGTGGAACTCAGGCAGGCGCTCGGGGAACCGGGCATCTACGACGCTGCCGCGCACCGACAGCACGGTGCCGCGACGAGGGTCGTCGTGATCGTCCATTGCACGTCCCTTCAGAGTGATGACGGCCAGGTCGTGTAATAGTAGCCTGCTCATCTCCGACGAAGGCGAAGATCCTCGTCGGGCAGCGCTGCGATCGCGCGCAAGAGTCTACGGGGATGTGCACATGGCCTGCAGCCCGCACGTAAGGACAGCATCATGAACCGCGGAAGTTGCCTCTGCGGCGCCGTGCGCTTCGAGGCCGGCCCGTTTGATTCCATGGTCCATTGCCATTGCTCGATGTGCCGCAGGCACCACGGAGCGATGTTCGCGACATTCCTCACTGGCGGAAGCGACAGCTTCCGCTGGCTCGCCGGCCAGGACCGCATCGTCACCTATCGCTCGTCCGCGAAGGGACTGCGCCCGTTCTGCGGGACCTGCGGCTCCGTGGTCCCGACGACCTTGCCGCAGATCGGTGTCGCATTCGTCGCCGCGGGCAACCTCGAGGGCGATCCGGGCTTGCGTCCCGAGCGGCACATGTTCGCCTCCTCCGGCGCCGCGTGGTTCCCGATCACCGACGCGCTCGCGAGGGACGACGCCTTCCCGCCGGGTTTCGAGGACAGCGAACCGGTGGAGGCGGCGCCGCTTCCGCCCGCACGAACCGGCATTGTTCGCGGCCATTGTCTCTGTGGCGACGTCGCCTTCGAAATCGCAGGCGAACCGGAGCTCTTGCAGAACTGCCATTGCTCGCGCTGCCGCCGCGCACGCAGCGCCGCGCATGCAACCAACGCTTTCTACCGTCGCGATCAGCTCACCTGGGTACGCGGTGAGGACCGCGTCGAGCGCTACTCACTGGCCGGCGCGCAGCGTTTCGGGCAGGATTTCTGCCGCCGCTGCGGCTCGCCCGTCGCGCGCGTGGTGGCATCGACCGGCTACGTCGTCGTGCCGTGCGGCAGCCTCGATGACGCGCCCGGCGTCGAGCCGCGCGGACACATCTTCGTCGGCAGCAAGGCGCCCTGGCACGAGATCACCGACGACCTGCCGCAATGGGAAGCCTTGCCTGCGTGAGCCTCTACCATGGGCGCCAGTGTGCGCCCTGCCGGCGGAATCACGCATCGGCTATGCTCGCCGGTATCGGCACAAGGACAACAACATGAAATTCCCGTTAGCCCGATGTGCACTGATCGCAGCCCTGGCAATCGCGACATGGCCGGCGCCCCTGCTCGCCCAGATCGCGCCGTATCAGGTGAAGGCCCGCGAGGTGTATGCGCGCATCATCGGGTTTCGCACCGCGGCCGGCCAGAATCAGACCGGCGCCATGGCGGAGTGGCTCGCCGATGTCCTTAGAGCCGGCGGCGTACCGGCATCGGACATCGCAACGCTCGAAGCCGGCGGCGCGACTGCGATGCTCGTGCGCATTCCGGGTCGCAAGGCGCCGGGCCGCACGGCGGCGCGCCCGATCCTCTTCTCCGCCCACATGGATGTCGTCGATGCGCGCCCGGCCGACTGGCAGCGCGATCCGTTCACGCTGATCGAGGAGGACGGCTACTTCTACGGCCGCGGCACGATGGACAACAAGGCAGGTGTCACGGCGCTCGTGTCGACGATCCTGCGTTTCACTGCGGAGCGACTGCACCCGACGCGTACGCTCGTGTTTGCCTTCGTCGGCGATGAAGAAACGGGCATGGAGACGACCCGCGCCATTGCCGCGCACCCATGGGTGAAGGATGCCGAGTTCGCGATCAACGCCGATGCCGGCGGTGGCGCGCTCGACGATGCCACGGGCAAGCCGCTCATCTACCTCGTGCAGGGCGCCGAGAAGACTTACGCGACGTTCGACCTGACGGTCACGAACCCGGGCGGACACAGCTCGCGGCCCCGCGCCGACAATGCGATCTACCAGCTCGCGCACGCGCTCGACAGGATCGAGGCGCACCGCTTTCCGGTGATGGCGAACGAGCTGACGCGCGCCTACCTCGGCGCGATGGGCCGCGCGCAAACCGGCGCGGTCGGCGATGCGCTGCGGCGCTTCGCAGCGAATCCGGGCGACGCCGCGGCCGCCGATGCGCTCGCGCAGTCGCCCGAGTTCGTCGGCACGACACGCACCACCTGTGTCGCGACGATGCTGCAGGCGGGCCACGCCGAGAATGCCTTGCCGCAGAAGGCAACCGCCGCGATCAATTGCCGCATTTTCCCGGGCGTCGCGGTCGATACGGTGCGCGACGAACTCGTCCGCACGATCGACGACCCGGAGGTCCGTGTCGTGGTGCGCGGTACGCCGACCGCGAGCCCGGTGTCGGAAATGCGCCCCGACGTCACGGCGGCGATCACGCGCGCGGTGCACGCCGTCCACGCGGGCGTGGCGATCGTCCCGTATCTCGAATCCGGCGGCACAGACGGCAAGGTCTATCGAACCGCGGGTATCCCGACCTTCGCATCCTCGGGTCTCTTCTCGAAGCCGTCCGAAATGTTCGCGCACGGGCTCGACGAGCGCCTGCCGGTCGCGTCCTTCTACCAGGGACTCGATCACATCTATCGTCTTGCCGTGGATCTCGGCGGTGTCCGCGGGCGGCGCTGATATCGGAGTAGCTGGCCCGCGGGCGATATCCTAGCGAGCACTCCGGCGTGCGGCGTTGCTCGACCCGTCTGCCGACGCCGCAATCCCGCGCCCGAGTGCTGCCAGCAGCTGCTCATACGGCTCCAGGAATTTCTGCACGCCTTCCGCTTCCAGTCGTCGCGCAACATCGTCGAGTTCGATGCCGAGCGCCGCAAGCAGGCCTGGCAAGGCGCGTGCCGTGTCGAGATCCTCCGCGATGCGCACGGCGGCCTGGCCGTGGTCGCGGAATGCGGCCAGTGTCGTCGTCGGCATCGTGTTGATCGTCTCGGGCGCGATCAACGCTTCGACGTAGCGGACATCCCGATAGGCGTCGTCCTTGGTGGAAGTGGAGGCCCAGAGCAGGCGCTGCGGCAGCGCACCTGCCGCCGCCAGTGACCGCCAGCGCGGCGTCCGGATCAACCGCTCGTACTGCTCGTAGGCGAGACGGGCGCTCGCAATGGCGGCCTGCCCGCGAAGCGCCTGCGCGTCCGGCGAGCCGATCGCATCCAGTTGACGGTCCACGAACGAATCGATGCGGCTCAGGAAAAAGCTTGCAGCGGACACGGGGAGAGATCCTGGATCGCCGCCGGACTGGATCCGGTCCTCGAGCCCAGCGATCCAGGCCTCCGCGACCGCCGTGTAGCGCGACACGCTGAAGAGAAGCGTGACATTCACGTTGACGCCGGCCGCGATCAGCTTGCGGACCGCCGGCAGCCCGGCCTCGGTCGCGGGCACCTTGATCATGAGGTTCGGGCGCGCGACCGCTTCCCACAGGCGCCGCCCCTCGGCCACCGTCGCATCGCAGTCGTGCGCAAGGCGCGGAGAGACTTCGAGGCTCACGTAGCCGTCGGTCCGGGCGGTCGTGCGGTGAATGTCGAGCAGCAGGTCCGCGGCGGCCTGGATGTCCGCGATCACGAGCGTTTCGTAGAGGTCCCGCGCGGTCAGGCGAGAGCCGGCCAGCCCGGCAATCGCCGCCGCGTAATCGTCGGTTTCCGTGATCGCCTTGGCGAGAATCGCGGGATTCGACGTCACGCCGGTCACACCATCCAGGGCGATGAGGCGCGACAGTGTGCCGTCCGTCAGCCACGCGCGCCGGAGATCGTCGATCCAGACGCTCTGGCACAGATCTTTCAGGGATAGCAACGGGTTCGTCGTCGCCATGGCTAGATGTTGTCGGCTTCCGTGGAAGTGCGCGCACGCACGTCGGCGGAGCGGCCCCAGCGCCACCCGGCTACGGCCGGCATGTCCTCGCCATAGCGATGAATGTATCGCTTGTGCTCGATCCGGCAGTCGCGCATCGCCTGCTTGACGTACGCGGCGCGCGAGCCGAGGCCGGGAACCCGCCGGATCACGTCCTGCACGAGACGGAAGCGGTCGAGGTCGTTCAGGACGACCATGTCGAACGGCGTCGTCGTGGTGCCTTCCTCCTTGTAGCCGCGCACGTGCAGGTTGCCGTGGTTCGTGCGCCGGTAAGTGAGCTGGTGGATCAGCGACGGATACCCGTGGAAGGCAAAGATGATCGGCCGGTCGCGCGTGAACAGGACGTCGAACTCGTCGCTCGTGAGACCGTGCGGGTGCTCCTCGGCCGGCTGCAGCTTCATGAGGTCGACGACATTGACGACCCGCACCCTGAGCTCGGGCAGGTGCTGGTGCAGGAGCTCGACGGCCGCGAGCGTCTCGAGCGTCGGCACGTCGCCACAGCAGGCCATCACCACATCGGGGTCCGCGCCCTCATCGTTGCTGGCCCAGGGCCAGATGCCGACGCCGGCGGTGCAGTGCCGGATCGCCTCGTCCATCGGCAGCCATTGCGGCGCAGGCTGCTTGCCGGCGACGACGACGTTCACGCAGTTGCGGCTGCGCAGGCATTGGTCCGTCACCGCGAGCAGCGTGTTCGCATCGGGCGGGAGGTAGACCCGGATCACCTCGGCCTTCTTGTTCACGACATGGTCGATAAAGCCGGGATCCTGGTGACTGAAGCCGTTGTGGTCCTGGCGCCAGACGTGCGAGCTCAACAGGTAGTTGAGCGAGGCGATCGGGCGGCGCCACGGAATGTGGTTGCAGACCTTCAGCCATTTGGCGTGCTGGTTGAACATCGAATCGACGATGTGGATGAAGGCCTCGTAGCAGCTGAAGAACCCGTGCCGCCCGGTGAGCAGGTAGCCCTCGAGCCAGCCCTGGCACTGGTGCTCCGACAGCACCTCCATGACGCGACCGTCGGGCGAGAGCCGATCGTCGCCCGCGTGAATCTCCGCCACCCAGGTGCGGTCCGTCACCTCGAGGATGTCCTGCCAGCGATTGGAGTTGTTCTCGTCGGGGCTGAACACGCGGAAATTCGCATGCGGCAGGTTCCGCTGCATCACGTCCCGCAGGTACCTGCCCTGCACGCGCGTCGATTCGGCGCTCACCTCGCCGGGCGAGACGACGGCCACGGCGTAGTCCTGGATCGCCGGCAGCTCGAGGTCGCGGAGCAGCACGCCGCCGTTCGCGTGCGGATTGGCGCTCATGCGGCGCTCGCCGCGCGGCGCGAGTGCGGCGATCTCCGCAACGGGCGCACCGCGCTCATCGAACAGCTCGTCCGGCCGATAGCTGCGCAGCCATTGCTCGAGCACTGCCACGTGCTCCGGCTTGTCCATGTCGCCCATCGGCACCTGGTGGCTGCGCCAGCTGCCTTCCGTGCGCTTACCGTCGATTTCTTTCGGCCCGGTCCAGCCCTTCGGGGACCTGAGCACGATCATCGGCCAGGCCGGCCGGCCCCCGAAACCGCGCGTACGTGCGTCGTGCTGGATCGCGCGGATCTCGCCGATCACCGCATCGAGCGTGGCCGCCATCGCCTGGTGCATGCGCCCGGGGTCGTCGCCTTCGACGAAGTGCGGGTGGTAGCCGTAGCCTTCCAGCAGCTGCGTGAGTTCCGCAGCCGGGATGCGCGCCAGGATGCAGGGACTCGCGATCTTGTAGCCATTGAGGTGCAGGATCGGCAGCACGCAGCCGTCGCGCACCGGGTTCAGGAACTTGTTGCCGTGCCAGCCCGTCGCCAGCGGGCCGGTCTCGGCCTCGCCGTCGCCGACCACGCAGGCGACGATGAGGTCCGGATTGTCGAACGCGGCGCCGTAGGCGTGGGCGAGCGAATAACCGAGTTCGCCGCCCTCATGGATCGACCCGGGCGTCTCGGGCGCCGCATGGCTCGGGATCCCGCCGGGAAAGCTGAACTGCGTGAACAGGCGCTTCAGCCCCGCTTCGTCCAGGCTGACATCCGGGTACAGCTCGCTGTAGGTCCCGTCGAGCCAGGCCTGCGCGACGACGGCGGGCCCGCCGTGGCCGGGACCTGCGATGTAGATCATGTCGAGGTCGAACTTGCGGATTGCGCGGTTGAGGTGCGTATAGATGAAGTTGAGCCCCGGCGTCGTGCCGAAATGGCCGAGCAGGCGCGGCTTGATGTGCTCGCGCCGCAGCGGTTCGCGCAGCAACGGATTGTCGTACAGGTAGATCTGGCCGACCGCGAGGTAATTGGACGCGCGCCAGTGCGCGTCGATCGCCTGGAGTTCCGCCGCCGACAGCGGCGGCGCATCGATCGTGTCCGAGGGTCCGGCTCCCCGGCGGGCCGTACGTTGATGCCTGTTGCTCATTGCACCTGCGTCTCCGCGGCCGACCATCGCGCGTGCCGGCCGGGGTGTCAATCCGCAGCATGTCGTGCGCTCGTCCAGGCAGCCAACACCCGTCATGTTGACCTGGCGCAGCAGATCGCCCTGCCCCTGCCCGCCGCGCGCCAGTCCGACGCCATCGCCCTTCTACATCGTGCGTTGCGACGGACGATAGTGCGGGAAACCACCCCGTACAGGCACTCACTGCAGCTCGTCGGCCAGATCGCGGAGCGGCTGGCTGCTGGGGAGCGGGCGAAGTGGCTGGCTCAGCTGCACGTCGAGTGCAAGGCAAAGCGCAACTTCGTGCGCGATCTGCCTGGGTCACCTCACCCCGACTATTCTCAGCTTGAAGACTGGAACGGCTCCAGCCCTGCAAAAGCACCCTCCGTTCAGGCCACGACCGGACGCACAGATTTCCGGTGCGCCATGAATGCGACTACACCGCCGGCGATGAGCACCGCCGTGAACAGGATGGCTTGCTTGGCGAAGAACAGCGGTACGATCCCGCCGGCAAGCATCACGACCGCGCCCGCCATCAATCGGCCGCGGAAGGCGATAATGCCGCCCACGATTCCCGCCACCAGACTGCCGAGCAGCAGCAGCCCGGCAATGCCCATGGCCTGCAGCTGATCGCCTTGGCCCATCAATTGCGCCGTCATCTTTTGCTGCTCCGTGAGCGCACCGATGTCGCTCAGCCATTTCATGCCGATCCCGCCCGCGATCACGCCGCCGAGGATGCCCAGAACCAGTGCCGCCTTCTTCATGCTTCGCTCCTCCAGTTGCGATCCCGACCATGGAGGCATCATGGTGCCCGCCGCACGGGCGGGGCGCATCGACAGATAGCGCGACTTAGCGGCCGGTAGGGAAAGATGACCGCGGTCAGCCCCGATCGGTGAGTGCCACGAGATCCGGCAGCCGCGCGTACCCTCTGCAGGTCTCGGTGGCTCGTCGCAGGCTCGCCCGCGCCATGTCGAGATCGCCGCGCTGCAGGTAGATCTGCGCGAGCCGGCGCATATCGATCGCCGAGGCGAGTTCGGCGCCGATCGAGTCGATCTCATCGGCGATGCCGAGCAGGACCTTGGGCGGCACCGTCCGGGGATCGAGCTGATCGAGCATCGTGTAATAGTACGCACGTGCCGCGCGATCGGCGGCTGGCGCCGTGCCGCGCAGATGGTCGCGCTCGGCGATTTCCGCTGCGCGCAGGTACGCGGCCACGGCCGCCCCGCGGTCGCCGACCTGGCGGTACGAATCCGCGAGATTGCCCCACATCTCGTGAATTTCCGGCTCGCCACCGGACACCGCCGCGATGGCCCGCTGCCGCAGCGCCGCCGAGCGCTCGAAGTCCCCCAAAAAGTAGTACACGGTGCCGAGGAATTCATCCCCCACGTACGAGGCCGGATTGAGCGCGCGGGCGCGCAGGTAGATGTCGCGCGCCTTCTCAAATGCGCCGTCGCAGAGGTAGAAGCTGCCTAGATTCGCCATCACATACTCGTTTTCGTCGCGGGCCAGCGCCTGCTCGCTGACGGCGATCGCTGCCGCGACGTCGCCGTCGAACCACTCCATCGTGGCGAGCGCAAACAACGGCTTCCAGACGGCAGGGTCCACCTCTCCTGCTCGTCGGGCCGTGTCCTTGGCGGACTCGAGCAGCGCACGCTCCCCGCTTGCACGCCAGGCCTGCAGGCGTGCCGCCGCGAGCCCCGTCAACACGGCGGCGTCCAGCGGGTGCGCAGAAGCGGTCCGCTCGTAGAGTGCAATCGCCTCCTCGTTGCGCCCGGTACGACTCAGGAAATGCGCGTGCGCGGCGGCCACGACCCTGTCCTCCGGATCGAGCTGCACAGCACGGCCACAGGCGACAGCCGCATCCTTCAGCGCACGCTCCTCATTGTCCATCCAGTGCCCTTCGAGCAACGTCTGGCACAAGCCCGCATGCGCTCGCGCATAATTCGGATCACGTCGCAGCGCGGCTTCGAAGTAACCCCGCGCGCGGCGCAGATTGAGCTCGTTGGACGGGCGATCGAGGTAATACTCCCCTCGCAGGTACTCGTCCTGAACCGGCGCGAGCGGAAAATGTCCGCGCGCGCGTGACGGCACCGGCAATCCGGTCGCCCGACGGATGGCAAGCGATGCCCCGCGGGCGATGTCGTGCAGCAAACTGCTCAGCGCCACGGCGGGCAGACTCTGTGACCAGACCTGCTGGCGGACGCCATCGGCCGACAGGAACAGGCGAACCGCGCTGAGCCGCCCGACGGTGACAATCTCGCCGTCGAGTGCGGCGTCAGTCCGCAGCCGCGTCGACGCGGACACCGGGTCGAGATCGCTCGTGAGCACCTCGGCGGTCGCGGTGGCCACTGCAAACGTATTGCCGAGCTCAGCGCGCAACATTCCGGTCAGCGCGCCTTCCGTGTCGCCTTTGATGGGCAGGACGACGAGCGACTCACTGCCCAGGCCGAGAAGCGCGCGGCTCGCGGTGGAAGTCGGCGAGAGGTCCCGCTCGCGCGGCCCGCGCGTGAACCACCAGGTGGAGGCCGTGACGACGACGAGTACCGCGACGCTCAGTGTCCACAAGCGGCGACGGGACGGATGGGTCGGGGGCGGCAAATGCGCGGGCTGCGGGTGCTCGGCCTGCGGATGCACCGACGCCACTGCCGGCCGTGCCTCCTCTCGAGCCGTCTTGTACAGACTGTAGGCATCGACGCCCAGAGCGCGCGCGACGCGCTCCAGTGTCTGGGGCTCGACCGGCCGCTCGCGAAACAATCTGCTGACGAGATCCTTCGGCGCCGCATCCAGACCTTCTAGATCAGCGATGCGCTCAGCTAGCGCCGCCTGGGTCCGCAAACCGGCTTCCGTCAGCGCGTGGGCAAGCCTCACGCGCGAGGCACGCACACCGCGCTTGCGTCCTGTGCCTTCCGTGCCCGTCATCGCCCACCCTGCATCCCGCTTGTTCTTGTCCCTCCAAACCCTTCTGGATGTTTATAGCACAGCGTTTCGGCAGTCGTCGCGTGCAGGCGGAGAGCGCCGCCTGGGCCGCTGCGCGTCCCGATGAGTCCCAAAGTCCCGTTATGTGCGTTTATCTGTCGATGCCGAAATCCGGCCGGCGTCGAGAAAATGTCGATCCCGGCACTCATCGCGAGGCATCTTCATGAACAGCACTACGGCAGGCGTCGGCGCCATGACCATCACGCTGTGCATCATTGCGGCCGGATGCGGCGACACTGGCACAGGTACGGATTCGAGTCCGCCGTTCGCGGGCAGCTTCGCGCCGCAGTTCCCGCCGGGTGCATCCCGGCTGGATCGCGTGGGCGTGGACACCCGCTGGGAGTTCTCGCCCAGCGGGACGGTCATCACTCGCGGCCCCCACCGCACGGTGACCTGGCGCTACGAGATTCGCGGCAGCGAGATTCGACTCACCGGCGTGGATGACCGCAATCAGGGCGAGAGGCGCCTGTTTACGCGTGCCGATGAACATTGCATCTGGGACGGTCACGGCAGCTCGGTGGACGTGAAATTCTGCCCGGTGGAGTAGACGCGGCCGACCTCTGCAGCAAGCAGAGAACTCAAACCAATATGAACACAAGGTGAAACAGATGGCGATGATGAAATTGCTGATCGGGGCGACCCTGTTCGTCGTGCTCGCCGGCTGCGGCGGAAGCGCGGGCACGACGGACGACAGGACTGCAATCATCGATGCCTGCAATACCCAGCAAGGCGCAGGATGGCTTCGCAAGGAGTACGGTGAGAACTACTGCGAGTGCTATGCGGATACGGCGCAGCAGAAGCTGGATTCGGACTCCTACAGGACACTCGCCGCCGCCTCCCGCGAAGAGCTGAAGGCCGCGGATGATGAAGCCGCCCGCGAAACCATCGCCCGACGCAACACGGGGGTTTACTCCGAGGCGTCACATCACGCGCAATCCTGCAAGAGAACGTAATCGCACTCATGCCCGGAACGTGTTGCTGGCCAGGCAAGAAGAGGGTCGCGCGATGCCGATAGAGAAATGCCATGAGGGCAGGAAGCTGCTGTACAAGTTTGCCGTGAGCAGGCTTTCCGGAACGGTCCTGGGCGAGACTACACGCAGCGAAACCACCGTCAGCGGCAAGATCTACGGCGGCGGAACGAACAGCACCTATGGCACCGTCGCCCCGGTACAGGGAACTATCGAATCGGAAACGACGCGCTATCAGACCGTCTTTCTGAGGGACGACGACGGCTCCGAGCACGCGATCGAGCTCGTGGATCTACTGGTTCCCTGTCGGGAGGGGCACAAGCTGACGCTCTGGCGTCTTGGGAAGGATCTCTGGGTTCAGGCCCGGAATCAGAGCACCAACCAGGTCTACAGGTACGGAAAGCTTAAGAAGCTGCTGTATCCCAAGGTTGCCTATTTCGCGATCGGTATCCTGTTCGGCATCTATGCGGTCGATCTCGACAAATCCGGCCTGCTGGGTCTGCTGTTTGCCATTCTGGTCGGCCTGGCCATTGCGACGATTCCATGCGGGCTGATCGCCTGGATGCGTGAACGGGCGATCTTCGAGGCAACCGGCGTGCAGGAGCAAAGTGGAAGCCGGACGCCAGTTCGGTGAAATCCTCAGCGGGTTTTTCGTTGCCTCTCATCGTGTGCCCGCGCTCCCGGCGCTCGGCAGCCGCCAGGTCGTTCATTGGACTGGACGCCGATCACGGGCATTGCTGAGGACCGTCGCCGGCCACGATAATGCTGGACGTCAATTCATCCTGTGGAGATGCCCCATGCCCGTGTACCTGGTATCCGTCGTTGAGCTCACGAATCCGGGGCCGAACATGAAACGGTATGCCGAAAGATCGGCTGAGCTGATCCGCCAGCATGGGGGGCGCTACCTGGTGCGCGGCAAGGCGTCGCAAGTGGTCTCTGGAGAGCTCTTCAACAATCGGGTGCTGATCGTCACCGAGTTTCCAGCGCTCGAGAACTACCAGGCATTCCGCAACAGTGATGCCTACCAGAAAGAATGCCGGCCCCTGCGCGAGGGTACCGGTATCTACGATACCGGGGTGTTCGATGCCCCGCCGCCAGGGATGGCCTGACGGACATCGCGATCGTCCGCCGGACGCCCACCGGGTCACGACGCCAAGCTTCGACGGCGGATTCGTCCACGATGGCCACTCGGTGCAACTGGGCGATCGCGTGATGCGCCACCGGGCACCGCGGTGCTGGTGCTGCTGGTCTCCGTCCCCGTCGGTGGCAAGCGGCGAGCGCCGCGGCGATCTCCGGCGCGTCAGCGCGCAGTCTGGCACTCGGCGATCTCGTCCTCGGTCAGCCCGAGGTCGCGTGCGGCAGCCGCCAGGTCGTCCGCAGTGGCCTTGGCCGTCCGCGCCTCGCCGATGGCGCGCGTGACGGCCTCGCCGCCCAGGCGCCCTGCGTTGCGTGCCACGGCGCCCATGAGCCGGCCCAGACCCTGTTTCTTCTTCTGTGCCGCCTGTCGTTGCCGCGCCTTTTCCTCCAGGCAGGCCTTGTATGCGCTCTGGTCGCCGGCCTGGCCCGCAGAGGCGGCCGGCGCGGTCGACGCCGGCATTGTCATTGGCGTTGGCATCGGCGTTGGCATTGCCCCAGCGCCACCCATTGAGGATGCGGCAGCGGACAGTTGCACCCGCCGCAGCGCCTCGTCGTCCGGATTGACCAGGATCTGCTGCACCTCGGTGACGACCTCGATGCCGCCGCCGGAGGCCATACGCTTCATCGTCTCCATCTGCGGCCCCATGCGTTGCATGACCATGTCGCGTTGCGCAGGTGGCATCTGCGCGAGTTGGCGGTCGAGTTCCTCGAGCTTGGCCTGCGACTCGCGCAGTTCCTTCTGTTGCGCCTCGGTCATCGCTCCCTGGATCCGCATGACCTGCCGGAAGGGTTCGTACATCTTCGAGCCGGGCACGGCGCGATACTGGGTGTTGACGCGCTCGATCGTCACCGGCTGGGTCTTGCCGTCACTGGTGTGCGTGCCGGCCATGGTGAATTTGATCGGCACGCAGTTCCCGGCATCCATCCACAGGTCGAGCTTTTCGATCACCATCTCGCCGCCGCCCTGCGTGGCGTGCCGCTGTCCGAGGCCCTCGGCCCGCAGGTGCTCGGTGGCGACGCCGTCGACGGACTCGCTGCCGACGTGTCGCAGCCGTCGCCCCACCTTGCCCAGGGCGGCGGAATCGGCGGCCGCTTCGGCGACGGCCGCATCGCGCTCACGCTGGTTTGCGTCCTGCGCCTCCGCGGCCGCCTCGAGGAAGGTGCCCGCCCCTCCCATCATCACGCTCGGGTCGGGCGACGCCCACGGTTCGCCACCGTGGTCGAGCATGCCCACCGGCAGGCCGGAGGCCTGCATCTCGTTCGAGAGCCCGATACCAAGCCCCTTGGCCTTGCCCGCGATCATCTTCAGTTCGGCGCTCGAGTACGGGCTGTCGGCGGTCATCGGCCGAAATCCCGGCAGCCGCTGCCCATCGGGCCCGACGACCTCGAAGCGCTCGTATGGCAGTGCGACCTGCTGGCCCATCATCGACTGGACGACGACGTAGTGCGTCACGCCGTCCCAGCGGTCGGCCTTGACCTGCTCGCACTTGCGCAGCAGCGCGGCTGGGTCAACGGCTCCCGCCGGGGATGCCCCGGCGAGCATCAGAATGACGACCGACAGCGAAGCCTTGGCGTGGCGCATCGTTGAATCCCCCTTTACTGAGTTCCTATAGCGGGATTGCGACGCGAAACCGCCATCCAGGACGGCATCGAGTGCGGCGACGGGATCAGCCCTCGACGGGCACCCGGCACAGCTCTGGATAGGGCTCCGGCAGGCTTGCCGAACCGATCAGGGCATGGGAGCTGGCGATGAGTGCCCCGCCCTCGGCCGCCTGCCCGCGGCGCTCGAGTGACACGCCGACGAGGCACTGCGCGACGCCTTGCAGGTGGCGCGCCGCCGGCGTCGCCTGCAGGCGCGCGAGCGCTTCGCGGGCCGCCGCCTCGGCCTCCGCCAGCTCGCCGCGCCGCAGCTGTACGTAGGCGATCGACAGCAGCGGCACTGCTATCACGTAGTTATCCTCATTAAGCACGACCTTGAAGGTCTCGTAGGCCTTGCGATGCAGGGGCAACGACTCATCGTAGCGTCCCTGGTGTGTGATCGCGCTGCCGAAGTTCTGGTAGCTGTCGGCGACGGCGCTGTGCTGCTCACCGTACTTCGTTATCTTCCGCGCCAGCAGTTCACCGTGGAGTCGCTCGGCACCGGCGAGGTCGCCTTGCCCGTGGTACAGGTAGCCCAGGTTGTTGAGCGCGTCTAGCGTGCTACCGTGATTCGGGCCGAGCCTTGCCTCGAGCACCGGGATGGCCGCGAGAAAGTGCTGCTCCGACGCATCATATTCGCCGCGGTTAGTCAGACTCGACGCGAGCCTCACCTGTACCAGCGCTGCCTGCAGGCTGTCGGCGCCGAACACCCGTCGCGCGACCTGCTCCGCCTCGCGCAGCGGGTCGAAGTCGATCGGCACATCGGCGAACGACCGATGCTGCTCCAGCACGATGAGCGCCTCGACGAGTTCATTGGGATGCGACGCCGGTTCGGCACGCAGCGTCGCGACGCCCTGCAGCAGCAGTTCATGGCTGCGATCGAGATTGCCACGCCGCTCCTCGTGCAGACCGGAGGCGATCCGGGCCACGGCGAGGTCCGCTGGCGACACTCCCCGCGACGAACGCGCGATCTCCAGCTGCCGTTCCAGCAGTACGTCGGCTCGTTCCATGTCGCCGGTCGCCGCGTACTGGTATCCGAGCGCGCGCAGGCTCGACGCCACCTGCGCCGAGCGCGGCCCGTGCAACTCCGTCTCGAGCGCGAGCGCCTCCTCGCGCAGGTCGATCGCCTCGGCGTGCTGGTCGAGGCTTGCATAGACGTCGGAGATGGACGCAAGCAGGGCGGCGCGCAGCTCCGGCTGCGCGCCGAGTTCCTCGCGCACGCGACGCTGTCCCAGCTCGAGCGTGTCGACGACCCGGATGTCGCGGCCGCGGGCGGGATCCGCCGGCGCGAACGGATCCGGGCTGCGGAACAACTCCACCATGAACTGCTGGGCCGCGGCCGCCAGCTGCCGCTCGCGCTCGAGCCGCGCGGAATAGACGGTGAGCGTGACGACATAGGCGATCGTGCCGAGCACAACGACGGCCAGCAGCGGCATCAACCACGGGTTGCGGCCTGCCAGCTTGCGCAACCGGTAGCTGAAGCGGTCAGGCTGCGCCTGCACCGGACGACCGGCGAGGAAGTGCTCGAGATCGAGGCGCATCTCGTCCGCGGAGGTGTAGCGCTGCGCGGGATCGGCGTGCGCCGCCCGCAGCGTGATGGCATCGAGGTCGCCGCGCACCTGACGATACAACGCCGTGCCGCGCAGCCGCTGGCTGGGTGGCGGCACCTGGAAGGCTACGGCGGATGGGTCGCCGTCGAACGGGAACTCCCCGGTGAGCAGCTCGTACAGCAGCAGCCCCGCCTGGTAGATGTCGGATCCCGTGGTGACGGTGGCACGCGCGTGCTGCTCCGGGCTGCCGTAGCCGGGCGTCAGCAGCGCGACGCCGGTACGGGTGTGCAGCGCGCCGGTCGGGGACGGGCCCGGCTCGAGCAGCTTCGCGATGCCGAAGTCGAGCAGCTTCACCTCGCCTTCGGCCGACACCAGCACGTTCGATGGCTTGACGTCGCGATGCACTACGAGGTGGCTGTGCGCGTGGTGCAGCGCGCGCAGCACACGGATCAGCAGACGCAGGCGATCGCGCAGCTCGAGCCCGCGCTCGCTGCAGTGGTCGGTGATCGGCCGGCCATCGACGTATTCCAGCACGAGGTAGGGGCGACCGTCCGGCAGTGCGCCGCCGTCGAGGAAGCGCGCGATCGACGGGTGCTCCAGCGACGACAGGATCTGCCGCTCGGCGCGGAAGCGTGCGACGACGTCCTCCGTGTCCAGCCCGCGTCGCAGCACCTTGAATGCTGCCTGCTGCACGAATTCTCCGTCGTCCCGCTGCGCGAGGTAGACGGTCGCGAGGCCGCCGCGCGCCAGGCGACGCTCGATCCGCCAGTTCTGAAACCGCTGCCCGCTGAGGTCTTCCTCGGCTTTCGCGTCCGACGCGAGCAGCGAGCGAAAAAGGTGCTCGCGCGCCGCCTGTATCTGCTCCGCGAACGGATCGCCCTCGCGCTCGGCCGCGTCGAGCAAGGCCTCGACCTCGCGGCGCAACGGCTCGTCGGCGCGGCACTGCTCGTCCAGGTAGCGTCGCCGCTCGCCTCCCCTGCGCTCGAGGGCGCCGGTGTAGATGCGGTCGAGCGCCCCGCCGCACCCGGTCGTGGGGGAATCAGCCGCCACCGGACTGCAGGGCCCGCTTCAGGTAGCCCTTCGCCCTCAGGACCTCGCGCTCGACCGTGCGCTCGGACATCCCGAGCGCTTCCGCGGTCTCGCGGGTGCTGAGTCCGGCGAAGTAGCGACACTCCATGACCTGCTCCAGACGCTGATCGATCCGTGACAGTTCCCTAAGAGCGTCGTCCAGCGCAATCACCGCCACGCTGTCGTCGTCCGTGGCGGGACCCGCGTCGGTGAGCGTGAGCGGCCGCAGGCCGCTGCCGCGCTTCGCGGCTTCGCGCTGCCTCGCGTAGTCCACCAGCAGGTGGCGCATCACGGCACTGGCGGCCCGCAGGAAGTGCTCCCGGTCGTTCCAGTTGGCGTTCCCGCCGGCGAGACGGAGATAGGCCTCGTGCACGATCGCCGTCGTGTTGAGGGTGTGGCCCGGGCGCTCCTTGACCAGGTGGAAATGCGCGATCCGGCGCAGGTCCGGGTAGATCACTCGCACCAGCTCGTCCATGGCCCCGTGCTCGGACCGGCCGACGGCCTCGAGCAGCGCCGCGATGTCGAGGCTTTCGGTCATCAATCCTCCGGGTGCGTACCTCGGGATCCTTATGCGGCATAACTGCCGCGACGCACAACCCTGGAGTGACGATCGTCGGCCTCGAGGCTGGTGCCGGGCCGGCAGAACTGCGCAAGCAGCCGGAAGTTCGCGACCGGCATGACCGCGACCGGGATGGAAGTACTGACGGTGAGCCCGTGCGCTGCCCGCGGTTACCGGAAGTGGGAAACCGGTCCGCCTCCCCAGCGCAAGGGTGCCGCTGAGGCGACGGCTCCAGTCACGGGACGGGTTCGAAGAGGTAGACGGCGCCCGAGCCGATCGCTCCATTGTCGGACTGGTCGCCGTCGACGCCGGTGGCGGTGCTCGCCTCCTGCTCGGCGCCCACGGCAAACCTTCCCTGCGAGATGCCGACGCTGCTGCCAAAGAAGTCGGACGACTCCGCATTCGACGCCTTCACGTAGTGCTGCTGCGTCCACTGGCCCGCCGAAATCGCGAAGAGGTAGGCCGCGCCGGCGCCCGGCGCACTCTCGTCGGCCTGATCCCCATCCAGGCCGGTTGCGGCACTGCCTTCGTTTCTCGCGGCCGCGATCATCTGCTCGCCGTCGAAATCGAGACTGGCGCCGAACCAGTCGTCGATGCCCGGATTGGACGCCTTGATGTACGCGGTCTGGAACCAGGCCCCGGAGGTCCTGGCAAATGCATACACGGCGCCGGAGTCGCGCAGCGCATTGTTCGCCTGGTCACCGTCGATGCCCGTGGCGGCGCTGTCCTCGCCTCGCGCTCCAACGAGCAGGATGTCGCCGGACAACGCCAGGCCGTTGGATCCGAGGTTGCCGCCGCCGAACTGGTCGCCCGTCGCGGTGTTCGACGCCTTGATGTAGGCCTGCTGGCCCCAGGCCCCTCCTCCATCGCGCGTGAATACATAGACGGCGCCGGCGCCGCTGGCTGAGTTGTCCGACTGATCACCGTCGATGCCGGTCGCGGCACTCGCTTCCCGTTCCGCACTGACGGCCGCGCTGTCGCCGTGCACCGCAACGCTTCGGCCGAACAGGTCGCCGGCCTCGGCGTTGGACGCCTTCAGGTATGCCTGTTGAGTCCAGACGTCGCCTGCGCGCGTGAACACGTAAGCAGCGCCTGCATCCTCGGCGCTGTCGTCGGCTTCGTCGCCATCGACGCCGACCGCGGCGCTGTCCTCGTGGGTCGCGGTCACGACCAGCGTGTCACCGTGCAGGGCGACGTTCTGCCCGAAGCGGTCGCCCGCATCGGTGTTCGATGCCTTGAGGTAGGCCTGTTGCGTCCAGGTTCCGGCGCTCCGCGTGAACACGTAGACGGCGCCCGCGTCGATTGCGGCATCGTCTGCCGGGTCACCCGCGGTCCCGGTCGAGGCGCTGTCCTCGCCCGGCGCCCCCACGACCAGTGTGTCGCCGTCGAGCGCCAGACTGGCTCCGAAAAAGTCGAGGGCAGCGGCGTTCGAGGCCTTCAGGTAGGCCTCGGGTTCCCAGCTTCCGTCGCTGCGCCGGACGAATACATAGACGGCGCCGGCGTTTGCCGCCGAGTTATCGAACGGGTCCGGATGAGCCGGGCTGATCCCGGTGGCAGCGCTGTCGTCCCACTCGACGCCGACCGCCAGGGTATCGGCGTCGAGGGCAAGTCGTCGTCCGAAGAAGTCCTGCGTGGTGGCAGCCTTCAGGTACGCGGCCTGTGCGACGTCCGCGTCGACAGCGGCGAGCCGTGTCACCGCAACGGAATAGCTGCGCGTGGTCTGGCCGTCCTCCGCCGTGACGACGACCTGGAAGGAGTTGAGTCCTTCGGCAAGCGCGATTGGCGCACTGCTTTCACCCGAGACGACCGCCGCGCCGTCGACCGTCACGGTCGCGCCCGGATCGGCGGTGACCGGCGTGAGCGTCACACTGGCGGTGGCGAACCCGACGGTGGCTGCGTAGTCGGCGACCGCGGCATCGAACGCCGGGTCGAGATTGCCCGACGAAAGCACCAGGCTGGCCAGGTCGGCATTATTGCTGAGGGCGGCCGGCTCGCGCGTGAGGGTGATCGTGTAGTTCCTTGTCGTTGCGTTGTCCGCGGCGGTGACCTGGACCGTGACGCTCGTATTGCCGACGGCGAGCGGAACCGCGGCGCTGCCGGTGCCGCCGCCGTTCACGTTCACCCTGGCCCCCGCGTCCGCCGCCGTGGCGGACACCGTCACGGACGCCACGCTGTACTCGACAGTGACCGTGTAAGCCGTGGTTGCGGCCGTGAAAGCCGGCGCCAGCTGTCCTGCCGACACGGTGAGCGTCGCCAGACTGGCATCCGCACTCGGGGCTGGTGCAGCCACATTCCCGCGGTGGCGGTCGTTGTCGCAGGCCGACAGCGCCAGTAGGCAGACGACCAGACTCGATCGGGCAATGGAATACTGCATCTTGCTGACTCCGGCTCCCAGGGCGTCGGGCATGGCCCGTACGCAGGTACCGGACCCTCAGCAGGTCAAAGCGTGATCGGCGGACCGAACCGCCAGGAACCCTGCAGATTTGCTGGCCGCCGGCGCCGGCACATGACGCGCGTGCAACCGCACGCGGATCAGGTCGACGTACGGGAAGCCATGCGCAGCGTGCTGCGTTCGACGAGGCATTCAGAGTGCTGGACTCAGCGCTGCTGTGACCGCTGCGCGGCGGAGGCGGTGCCCGGGGGCACGGTCCCCGCGGCGCTGCCGAGGATCTGGTTGACCTCGATGAAGTAGCCGTCCGGATCGTACACGGCACTGAAGAGCACGGGGATCGTGCCCTGGCCGCCCGGCGCCGGGTACTCGATGCGCTCGGGGGCCGTGGCGACCGTGATGCCAGGCGTGTCGCGGATGCGCGCGAACCGCGTCTCGAGGTCCTTCGCGTTGACGACCAGGATGACTTCGCCCGCCTGCGGCTTCACGAGCGGCTTCACCGGCGGATGCGTGACGTTCAGGCGCTGCATCAGGCCGAGCACGCCGATGAACGTGTCGTTCGCGCGCAGCAGCACGAGACGGATCGTCGGCGGCTGCGTCCGGCCGTCGGGGCCGGTGCCGCCTCCGATCTGCTCGTCGTAGACCACTTTGAGACCGAGCGCGTCCCGGTAGAACGGAAGCGAGCGTTCGATGTCGCGTACGAGGAGCGTCGTGCGGCGCACGTCGACGGGCGTGCGCTCGGCCTGCGGGACGGGCTCGGCGTTCAGCACGGACGGTCCCGACGCGGCGGCGACGAGAGCGACGACGAAGGCGAGGTGGGCGTTCTTCATAGCCGCCATTGTGCCTCACGCCCGCTTGGCGGAGGCACGCGCCGTTGCGAGGGGGCGGCAAGCGCATTCGGGGAAATACTTGGGCGCCGTACCTTCCGGGCGGCGTTCACGCAGTGTCCCCTCTATACGCCCCGAGCGTGCCACAATCGCGCCCATGACCGAGGTCGTCGCGCCTCACGGCAGCCCGCTCGGAATCGCCGTGCTCGGTGTCGAACGTTTCGAGACGAGCCGCGAGTTCTACTGCGATCTCATCGGGTTCGACGCCGGCAAGCTCGAAGCCTGGGCTGGGCCCGATTTCGAGAGCCTTTGGCACCTGCCCGCGGGCTCGCGCGCTCGCGCGTGCCTGCTCACCGCGAGCGGCTCGGCCGTCGGGCGTATCCTTCTGGTCGAATTCCAGGCCGCGCACCGCAAGCACGTGCGCGGCAGCATGGACTCCCGCGCCTACGGCCTCGTGAATCTCAACTTCTACACGCGGGACATACGCGCCGCGGCGCGCTCCTTCGCCGCGCTCGGATACGAGTTGTGGTCCGAGCCCACGCAGTACGATCTCGCGGCGGCCGTCGGCAAGCCGATCGAAGTGGTCTTCGAGGGGCCGGACGGCGTCGCCGTCAATCTCGTCGAGCTCGCGAGCACCGATCCAGGCACGCGCATCGGCCAGATGCGCGCGTTCGTCGAGCGCCATGGCTACACGCGCGCGGGCTTCACGCCGGTCGTCACCACCTCGCACGTGTGCCGCTCCATCGCGAAGGCTCGCGCGTTCTACGAGCAGGCGCTGCGCATGGGCGTGCTGATCGACGACGAGTTCAACTCGCCGGCGGTGAATGCCTTCCTGCGGCTCAAGCCCGGCAGCCGGACGCACATCACGTTCATGCAGGGCAACCACATGTTCGGCAAGATCGCGCTGTCCGAGCCGCTCAACTACGCGTGCGGCGATCTCACGCCGCTCGCCGTGGCGCCCAACATCGGCTACCTCGCGCAGGCCTTCGAGGTGTCGGACCTCGCGCGCGCGATCGCCGGCGCGGCCGGGACGCAAGCCCCCATCGAGCTCGAGCCGCGCGCGATGGAGCTGCCTGGTCTCGGCCGCCGGTCAGTCGCCGTCGTGCGCAATCCGGGTAGCGGCGCACTGCAGTGGCTCGTGGAATCGGGCTGAGCCCGATCGCCGACAGCGATCTCCCGACGAGGTGCTCGGAGTCGCTCACGAGCATTGCTGAGGACCATCGCCGGCCACGATAATGCTGGACGTCATTCCAGTCTGTGGAGAATCCCCATGCCCGTGTACCTGGTATCCGTCGTTGAACTCACGAATCCGGGACCGAACATGAAACGGTATGCCGAAAAATCGGCTGAGCTGATTCGTCAGCACGGGGGGCGCTACCTGGTGCGCGGCAAGGCGTCGGAGGTGGACTGTGGGGATCTCTTCGGCAATCGGGTACTGATCGTCATCGAGTTTCCGGCGGTCGAGAACTTCCAGGCGTTCTGGAACAGTGATGCCTACCAGAAAGACTGCCGGCCCCTGCGCGAGGGTACGGGTATCTACGACATCGGGCTGTTCGATGCCCCGCCGCCCGGGATGGCCTGACGTTCCTCGCCCGTCTCCGGGCCGGTGCTGTGCTGAGGTCCGCCCGCCGCTATCCCCAGGTAACTCGTGACAGGCTGCCGCGGAAGGCCTTGAGCCCGTAGGCGATCAGCGCCGTGCCCAGCGAGCCCATCACCAGCGTCACCAGTGCCATGGAGTAGTGGATCTTCATGGGGTCACCGAACACATTGTCGGTGACCCAGCCCATGGCGAAGGGGCCGACGCCGGCGCCGCCGATGCCGATGACAAGAACGTAAATGGCAGTGACGATTCCGCGCAGCTGGTTGGGTGTCATCTCGGCGATGGCGGCCAGCGCCTGTGCCGGCGGGTAGTTGGCGAAGATGCCGGCAATGCAATAGCCGGCCAGGGCGAGTTCGGGGCTGGGCATCAGCGGCGCCACACCCGTGCCGATGGTCAGGCCCAGGCCACCGATGAGGACCGTGCGCATGGTGCCGTCGGTGAAGCCCTTCGCCTTCAGCCAGTTGGTGACGAAGCCGCTGCTGATGGCAGAGAGAACGCCGGTGAGCCCGCCGAAGATGCCGTACCAGATGCTGAACCTGGCCACCGGCCACTCGTGGATGCGCACGAAGAATGCCGGCATCCAGTTCACCCAGCCGTAGACCGCCATGATGATGAATGCCACGCCGAAGTGATGGCACAACAGCGTGGTGCGGTTCTGGCGCAGGAAGGCGCGGATGTCCGCCCAGCTGGCTTTCTGGCTCGTGCCGGCTGCGAGGTCGCGCCGGGCGGGCTCCCGCACGGTCAGCGCCATGAGCAGCGCCGGCACCAGGCCGGCCATACCGATAATGATGAACACAGCCTGCCAGGCGGGGACTTCACCCAGCACGGGCATATTGAAGGTGTTGCCGCCGGTACCCACCCCGACGAAGGCCAGCACCAGGCCGCCACCCAGGTAGGTGACGCCGGTGCCCAGCGCCGTGGACATGGTGTAGATCCCGAAGGCCTTCGGACGGCTCTTCGGTTCGAAATAGTCGCCGATGAGCGAGGTGGTGCACGGGTTGAGCGTGGCTTCACCGGCGCCCACGCCGGCGCGCATAAAGAAGAGTCCCCAGAAGCTGCGCACCAGGCCGGCACCTGCGGTGGCCAGGCTCCAGATGGCCGTACCGGCGGTCAGCAGGCGCTTGCGGTTGGTGCGGTCGGCCGCCAAACCGATGGGCAGGCCGAATACCGTATAGAACAAGGCGAAGGCCAGACCCTGGATGATGCCCATCTGGGAGTCGGTCAGGCCCAGATCCGCCTGGATAGCCGGCGTCAGCAGGCCGACGATGATCCGGTCCATGAAGCCGAACAGATAGGCGAGACAAATGACGCCCAGGCAGTACCAGGCGTAGGCGGGACGGGGATAGGGCTGGTTCTGGGTCACGTGCGATTGTTCCTGTTCTCGTCCGATTCCGGAGCGGTGACGGGCGTGGCGACACTATCGGATAAACACCCTGGTGGGAAATGCGGGCTTCGCGCAGAGCGCCGACAGGTGGCGCGTCGCCATTCGACGGAGTGCGAACTTGGCAGCGAGAGCCGTTACCTGAGCGGCCTGCGGCTGGCCTGAATCCCCGGGGCGCCACTACCGTCCCAACGCTGGCCACGACCCGGTTCGACAGGATCACGGCGAAACCTTGCGCTTGATCGCCATCGCCAGCGGCTGCGGCAGTCTGGCCAGCGAACCGAGCACGTGCGGCAGCAGGCGCAGTTTCAGCCCCGAGAATGTGCTCGGCACCACCGCTTCGATCAGGTGCGGTCCCGGTGCGCGCAGCGCGTAGCCGAGCGCATCGACCAGTTCGTCGGTGGTGGTGGCGCGCACGGCATGCACGCCCATTCCGGCGCCGATCTGCACGAAGTCCAGGCCGGGGTTGCCCAGCTCCAGCTGCGCGCGCGCCTTTTCCCCCGCGCCAATACCGCCGCCGGTCGCACCCATGCGCTGCAGTTCCATGTTGAGGATCGCGTAGGAGCGGTTGTTGAAGACGAGGCTGGTGACGTTCAGCTTCTCGCGCGCCATCGTCCACAGCGCCTGGATCGTGTACATCGCCGAGCCGTCGCCCACCAGCGCCAGCACCGGCCGGTCCGGGCAGGCGATCGCGATGCCTACCGCGTTGGGCAGACCCTGGCCGATGGCGCCGCCGGTCAGGGTGATGACATCGTGGCGCGCCGCGCCGCGGGTGTAATGCGGCAACATCACTCCCGAGGTCTGGGCTTCGTCGACGATGATGGCGCGCTCGGGCAACAGGTGGCCCACGGCCTTGCACACCTTCTCGGCGGTGAGCTTGCCCCTGGGCCGCTCGGTGCGGACCGGTGCCTGCAGGACCGGCGCAGCCGCGTCGACGCCGAGGCGGGCCGCGAGTCGCTGCAGGCCGCCGAGCGCATCTTCGGTGGGCGTGGCCAGCGCATGCACCGTGCAGCCTTCGGGGACCAGGTCGCTCGCCTTGCCCGGATAGGCGAAGAACGACACTGGCGACTTGGCATCGACCAGGACCAGATGCTCGAGGCCATGCAGCTGCACCGAGGCCAGTTCGGCCAGGTAGGCCAGGCGTTCGACGTGCGGCAGGCCGGCGCCGCGCTCGATCCGGGTCGGGAATACTTCGGCGAACAGTCCCGCGCCCGTGTGCGCGGCGATCCGCGAGGCCGCCAGCAGGCCCGGTTCGCGCAGCGCCCTCGCGCCCAGCAACAGCGCGGTCTTGCCGCCGCTGCGGATGGCCTGGACGATGGCGTCGATGGTTGCCTCGTCGGTCACGGGCGGCGGGGCCACCGGCAGCCGCTGCGCGGGCTCGCCACCCTCGCTCCAGGACACGTCGGCCGGCAGGACCAGCGTGGCCACCTGGCCCGGTGGCCCCATCGCCGCCGCCACCGCCTGCGCCGTGTCCACGCCCAGCGCCCGGGTGGAGGCGGAGGTCCGCACCCAGGTGGAGACGTTGCGCGCCACAGTTTCTATATCGGACTGCAGCTGCGCGTCGTACTTGACGTGGCTGGTGGCGTGGTCGCCGACGATGTTGACGACCGGCACCCGGCCCTTGCGCGCGTTGTGCAGGTTGGCGAGGCCGTTGCCCAGGCCACACCCGAGATGCAGCAACGTGGCGGCCGGCTTGCCCGTCATCCGCGCGTAGCCGTCCGCGGCGCCAGTGGCGACGCCCTCGAACAGGGTCAGCACCGCGCGCATGCGTGGCTCGTGGTCCAGCGCGGCCACGAAGTGCATCTCGGACGTGCCGGGGTTGCTGAAGCACACGCTCACGCCGGCATCGGCGAGGGTTTTCATCAGGGCCTGGGCGCCGTTCATCTCATCGCCTCCTCGTGGTCCTCGAAGCCGGATGGCTCCAGTTGGCCGGCACCGATGTCCGCCAAGCGGCGCACGCCGGCCAGGGTCATGGACAGCCGCAGTTCCTGCTGCCAGCGCGCGAGCATCCCGGCCAGGGCACGCTCGCCGCCCGCGGCGAGCG
>DAOQXO010000023.1:0-31110 GCA_035342635.1 Steroidobacteraceae bacterium | reverse complement strand
GGTTGGCCTCGACCATTTCCTTCTTCGCCCGGCGCGCCTTGGCCTCGCCGATCGAGACCTCTCGGTTCACTTCCTTGATGTCGTTGATCGACAGGTGCAGCGCTTCCTCGAGCGTGACCAGCTTGCGCTGGCGGCGCTCGATGTCGTCCTTCAACCTGGCGATGCCGGCCGAATACTTCTTGCCGGCCTTGATGTGCTTCGCGATCCAGCGCGGGCTGGTCTCGTTCTTCGGGAAGGTGGTGATGAAGTCCTTGCGCGGCATGCCGGCATCGCGCACCGCGAGCACCATGATTTCCTTCTCGAGCTGGCGCACTTCGCCGACCTGCGCGCGCAGGTTGCCGATCAGCGCCTCGAACATGCGCGGCGCGAGCTTGAGCTCCATGAACTCGCCCGAGAGCTTCTTCCTGATCTTGAGGGTCTTCGGGTCCTTGGCGCCGTGCTTGGCGATCGCATTCAGCGCCTGTGCGTGCAGTTTGGCGATCGAGGCGAAGCGGCGTGCCGCTTCCTCCGGATCCGGGCCGGTGTCCACGACTTCCTCTTCGGCTTCCTCGTCTTCCGCCTCTTCGTCGTCCTTGTCCTTCGCGGCGGCGGCCGGGTCCGGTCGCGTCGGGTTCTGCGGCTGCGCGATCACGTCGGGCGCGTTCGGGTCGATGAAGCCGACGATGATGTCGACGAGGCGAGTCTGGCCCGCCTTCACCGGCTCGTAGGCACGGCCGAGGAAATCCAGGGTGGGCGGATACATCGACAGCGCGAGGCGCACGGCATCGAGGCCTTCCTCGATGCGCTTGGCGATGCGGATCTCGCCCTCGCGGGTCAGCAGTTCGACGGTGCCCATCTCGCGCATGTACATGCGCACGGGATCGGTGGTGCGGCCGAGTTCGGCGTCGAGCGCGGCCAGCGCGGCGGCCGCTTCCTCGATCGCTTCCTCATCGGTCGGCGCCGACGGCTCGGAGGCGAGCAGGGCTTCGGTATCCGGTGCCTTCTCGTACACCGGGATGCCCATGTCGTTGATCGTGTTGACGATCTCTTCGATCTGCTCGGGGTCGACGATCTCCGACGGCAGGTGGTCGTTCACCTGCGAGTAGGTGAGGTAACCCTGTTCCTTGCCGCGCGCGATCAGCAGCTTGAGCTGCGACTGGCGCTCCTCGGGCATCGCCGCGGGACGACGCTCGATGCTGGTCGGCACGGCCGCGGTCCTGCGCGCCTCGTCCTTGCTCTTCGCCTTCGGTTCGGCCTTGCGCGGCAGTTCGACGACCTTGCGCGCGGGCTCGGCCTTGTGTGCGTTCGCCTTGCGGGCCTCAACCTTGCGTGCCGGTGCGGCGCGCTGTACCCGGGCCTTCGGCTCCGCCTTGCGCGCCACGGCCTTGCGGGACGCGGTCTTGGCGACGGTCCGGGGAGCTTTCCTGGGGGCGCTCGGCTTCTTGGCGGTTTTGTTTGGCTTTTGCTTGCGTGTCATGTTCCGTGCCAAATATATGCTCGCACCCTCCCGCGCGGTCGGGGACGGTAATCAAGGGGTGGCGAGGAAAAGCTCATCATTATACTAAAGACCCGCCGGCACTTCCCGAATTCCACTGATTTCGTCGTCAATGGCTGCCGAGGCCCCGGCCACCGGCCGCTCCAGTCGGCGCCTTGGCTGACATAAGCCCTTGAAGTTCAAGCTTTTCTTCTGCCGTCAGGTCTCCCTGGCGGCTGCGGACGAGCAGCTCGTCGATACGGCGCTCGCGGGCCCCGACCACCAGGCGCTCGAGCGCTGTCGCGATTTCGCGCTCCGCGGCGCGGGACTCGGCGACCAGCACCTCCTCGGCGGCGAGCTCGGCGAGGCGCGGGCCCTCGGGCCGCTCCCGCCAGCGCTCGAGGATCTGCGCCGTGTTCGTGGCCGGCCGCGCGCGCAACTCCCCGAGCAGTTCGCGCAGGAAGGGCATGCCGGGCTCCTCGACCTGTTCGAGGGCACGGATCAGTGCCTCGTCTACATTCGCGGCCGCGGCCGGATGATGCAGCAGGACCTGCACCGCCTGGCCGACCAGTCCGCGCCGTCCCGCACCGCGATGTCGCGCGCGCGCTCTGGCGGCAGCGCGCGCCGCCGGCGCGCGCGGGTCGGGGCCGCTGTGCGCCGGTGCCGCGCCGCCTGCTTTCCACAGCTCCGCGAGCCGTGTCGCCGGCAGCTTGATCGCCTCCGCGACACGCCCGATCAGCAGCTCGCGGTACACGCCGGCGGGAACCCGCGCGACCAGCGGTCGCGCGAGTTCGGCGAAGCGCGCCCGCCCGTCGGCGTGCGCGAGATCGGCCTGAGTGGCCAGCTCGCGCACCAGATACTCGGACAGCGGCAGCGCCGCCTCGAGGCGACGCTCGAAGGCTTCGGCGCCCTCCTGCGCGACGAGCGTGTCGGGGTCGTGGCCCTCCGGCAGGAACAGGAAGCGGATCTCGCGGCCCTCACGCACTTCGGGCAGGGCATTCAGCAAGGCGCGCCAGGCCGCCGCGCGGCCGGCGCGATCGCCGTCGAACGCGAATACCACTTCGCTCACCAGGCGGAAGATGCGCTTCAGGTGCTCGGGCGTCGTCGCCGTGCCGAGCGTCGCGACCGCATAGCGCACGCCCGCCTGGTGCAGGCGCACCACGTCGATATAACCCTCGACGACGAGCAGCCGCGTGAGCTTGACGCGGCTCTGGCGCACTTCGTACATCCCGTAGAGTTCGCGGCCCTTGTGGAACAGCGCCGTCTCGGGTGAATTGAGGTACTTCGGCTCGCCCTCGCCGATCACGCGCCCGCCGAAGGCGATCACGCGCCCGCGCGCATCGCGGATCGGGAACATCAGCCGGTCGCGGAAGCGGTCGTAATGGCGTTCGCCGTCGCGGATCTGCCCGCCCTCGCGTTCGATGACGAGCCCGAGTTCGGCGAGCTGGCGGACCTTCCCGGCATCGCCCCCGAAGCGGCGCAGCGCATCGTTCCAGGAATTGGTCGCGAAACCGAGCTGGAAGCGAGCCACCGATTCGGCGTCGAGGCCGCGCTTCGCGACGTATTCGCGCGCGCGCGCATCCCCGGCGAGTGTCGTGGCGAAGTAGCCGGCAACGCGCGCATTGAGTTCGTACAGCGCGTCGCTCGAGTCGCCGTCGCGGTCGGACGCGCCGGCTTCGCGCGGCACTTCGACCCCGGCGCGCGA
The DNA here is from genome assembly GCA_035342635.1 of Steroidobacteraceae bacterium. Classification (GTDB taxonomy): domain Bacteria; phylum Pseudomonadota; class Gammaproteobacteria; order Steroidobacterales; family Steroidobacteraceae; genus CADEFQ01. The sequence continues at coordinate 27,952 of DAOQXO010000023.1, read as the reverse complement.
GGCGAGCTCCTCGACCGCCTCGGGAAAGCTGAGCCGGTCGTAGTTCATCAGGAAGCCGAGCGCCGTGCCGTGCGCGCCGCAGCCGAAGCAGTGGTAGAACTGCTTGTCGGGGCTCACCCAGAACGAGGGTGACTTCTCGTCGTGGAATGGGCAGCAGGCCTTGAACTCGCGGCCCGCCTTCTTCAGCGGCACGCGCGCGCCGATCAGTTCGACGATGTCGGTCCGCCCGATCAGGTCGTCGATGAAGTTCTGGGGGATCCGGCCGGCCATGCCGAATAGTAAGCCACGCGGCGCGCGGCAGCCGGGATCAGCCGGCGGCGCCGAGCTTCGCCTTGATGCGGGCACCGACGGCGCCCATGTCGGCGCGGCCCGCGGCCTGGCCTTTCACGAGGCCCATGACCTTGCCCATGTCCTTGATCGAACTTGCGCCGGTCTGCGCGATCGCGGCATTCACCAGCGCGTCGAGCTCGGCGTCGGACAGTTGCTCGGGCAGGTAAGCCTGCAGCAGTTCGAGCTCCGCGGTCTCCTTTGCGACGAGGTCGGCGCGGCCGCCCGCCGTGAACTGCGTGATCGATTCCTTGCGCTGCTTGACCATCTTCTCGAGGACCGCGAGCACCTGGCTGTCATCCAGCGTGATGCGCTCGTCGACCTCGCGCTGCTTGATGGCAGCCTGCAGCATGCGGATCGTGCCCAGGCGCTCTTTCTCGCCGGCACGCATCGCGGCCTTCATGTCTTCGGTGATGCGCTCCTTGAGCGTCATCGCGGGTGTCAGCGCCGTGGCGCGCTGTCGCGGGAGTTGCGCTTCAGGTGGCGCTTCACGGCCGCCGCCTTCTTGCGTTTCCGTTCCTGGGTCGGCTTTTCGTAGAATTCCCGACGGCGCAGCTCCGTGAGGACGCCCGCTTTCTCGCACGCCCGCTTGAAACGGCGCAACGCGGCGTCGAAGAACTCGTTTTCGCGGACACGAACGCTCGGCATCGGAACCTCAACTCTTTGAATTTACAGAAATTTCGCTCGCGGCCCATGGGCGCAAGGGCGGCAATTCTAATGATCTCCCGGTAAAAACGCAAAATGCGTGTGCTCGCCATCGAATCGTCCTGCGACGAGAGTGCGGTGGCGGTCCTCGACGAGGACCGCGGCCTGCTCGCGCACGTCCTGCACTCGCAGATCGACCTGCACCGCGTCTATGGCGGCGTCGTGCCGGAACTCGCCTCGCGCGACCATGTGCGCCGGCTCGTGCCACTCGTGCGCACTGCGCTCGCGGATGCCGCATCCACCCCGGCCGACCTCGACGGCGTGGCCTATACCTGCGGACCGGGGCTGATCGGCGCCCTGCTGACCGGCGCGGCACTCGCACGCAGCCTCGCCTACGCCTGGGGGCTGCCGGCGGTCAATGTGCATCACCTCGAAGGCCACCTGCTGGCCCCGCTCCTCGAGCCGGATCCACCGGGCTTCCCGCACGTGGCGCTGCTCGTTTCGGGCGGGCACACGATGCTGGTCGAAGTGCGCGGCATCGGCGACTACCGCGTGCTCGGCGAGACGCGCGACGACGCGGCCGGCGAAGCCTTCGACAAGACCGCGAAGTTGCTCGGTCTGCCGTATCCCGGGGGCCCCGAACTCGCACGGCTCGCGCTCGAGGGCCGGCCTGGCGCGTACCGGTTCCCGCGTCCGATGCTCGACCGGCCCGGTCTCGAATTCAGCTTCTCGGGCCTCAAGACCGCCGTGAGCCTCGTCGTGAGGGCGCCGGACTTCGATCCCGCGCGGCGCGCCGACGTGGCCCACGGCGTCGAGACGGCGATCGTCGCCACGCTGGTCGCGAAGGCGCTGCGCGCGCTCGAGGCCACCGGCCTCGACACGCTGGTCGTCTCCGGCGGCGTCGGCGCCAATCGCCGGTTGCGCGCCGAGCTCACCGCCGCGGCTGCGCGGCGCGGCGCGCGTGTGCACTATCCACGCATCGAGTTCTGCACCGACAATGCGGCCATGGTCGCGGTCGCGGGCCTCGCGCGGCTGCGCGCGGGCGAGCGCTCGGGACTCACCATCGATGCACGCGCACGGTGGCCGCTCGACAGCCTCGCGCCGCTCGCGCAACAAGGAACAGCCTGATGACCGACGACGTGACCGACCGGATCTTCCTGCACGGCCTCGCCGTCGACTGCGTGATCGGCTTCATCGAGTGGGAGCGGCGAATCAAGCAGACGGTGGTCATCGACCTCGAGATGCCGGTGGATTGTGCCCGCGCCGCGCAGCGCGACGCCGTCGAGGACACGCTCGACTACAAGAAGGTCGCCAAGCGCGTGATCGCCTTCGTCGAGGCGAGCGAGTTCCAGCTGGTCGAGACGCTCGCGGAGCGCATCGCGCAGCTGATCCTCGCCGACTTCGGGCTCGAGTGGGTGCGCCTGTCCGTCAACAAGCCCGGCGCTATCCGCGGCTCGCGTGACGTCGGCGTCAGCATCGAGCGCCGGCGGGCCGCCGCCCAATGACGCAGGTCCTCGTCGCAGCCGGCAGCAACATTGACCCCGAACGCCATCTCGCCGTCGCGATGCGCGAGCTGGCGCGCGCCTTTCCCGGCACGCGCTTCTCGCGCGCGTACCGCAATGCCGCCGTGGGCTTCAAGGGCGAGGACTTCATCAACCTGGTCGCCGCGTTCGAGACCGATCTCGCCCCGCCCGCCATCCTCGAGCACCTGCACCGGATCGAGACGGGCTGCGGGCGCGAGCGCGATGCGCCGAAGTGGGCGCCGCGTTCGATGGACCTCGACCTGCTGCTGTATGGCGACCTCGAGTGCGAGGCTCCCGGCTACCGTCTGCCGCGCCCGGATCTCGTGAAGCGCCCCTACATGCTCGGGCCCGCGGCCGAGGTCGCGCCCGGGATGCGCCATCCCACGCTGGGTGCGACGCTCGGCGAACTGTGGGAGCGCTTCGATCGCGCGGCGCACGAGCTTCGGCCCATGCCGCTCGCGCCGGCGGAGTGAGCGGGCGTGCGCCTAGTCGCCGAGGCTGCGGCCGCCGTCGATCGCCAGGATCTGCCCGGTGACGAACGGCGCATCGGCCGCGAAATAGCGCGCCGCGAGCGCCACGTCGCGCGGCGAGCCGAGGCGCTTCAACTGGGTGCGGGCGACGATCTCGGCCTTGAGCTTCTCGTCGACGCCGCCCGCGGGCCACATCACCGGGCCCGGTGCGATGCCGTTCACCCGCACCTCGGGGGCCAGCTCACGCGCCAGCGAGCGGGTGAGCATCGCAAGTCCCGCCTTGGCGATCGAGTAGGTCGTGTGCCGCCGCAGCGGCCGCTGGCCGTGGATGTCGACGAGGTTCAGGATGAGTCCGCTCGACCGGCGCAGTGCGGGCGCAGCCGCCTGCGAGAGGAACAGCGGCACCTTGAGATTGGTGCCGAGCAGGTCGTCCCAGTGCGCCGGCGTAATCTCGCCGACCGGCGTCGCATAGAAGGTCGAGGCGTTGTTGACGAGCACGTCGAGCCGGCCGAAGGCGCCGAGCGTGGTGTCGATGAGCCGCGGCAGGTTGGCGATGTCGAGCAGGTCGGCCTCGATGCCGACCGCCGAGTGCGGGCGCTGCGTATTCAGCTCGCCGACGAGCGCCTGCGCCTCGGCTGCCGAAGTGCGGTAGTGCAGGGCGACGTGGGCGCCGGCGGCGTGCAGCGTGCGGGCGATCTCGGCCCCCACGCGCCGAGCCGCGCCGGTGATCAATACTGTCTTGCCCGTGAGTGCGCCCATGCAGGCTGAGCTTACACCGGGTCCGGACGAGCGGGCACACGGGCAGCGCGTGCTCGCCGCGGTACACGACGCCATTGCGGCGGCCGGCGGGGCGATCCCGTTCTCGCAGTTCATGGCGCTCGCGCTCTATGCGCCGGGGCTCGGCTATTACAGCGCCGGCGCGCGCAAGTTCGGTCCGGGCGGCGATTTCACGACGGCGCCCGAGATCTCGCCGCTGTTCGGCCGCTGCATCGCGCGCCAGTGCAGCGAGGTACTCGCCGCGACCGGCGGGGCTATCCTCGAGTTCGGCGCCGGCACGGGCGCGCTCGCCGAGACGGTGCTCGAGGCGCTCGCCGCGCGCGAGGCGCTGCCGGAGCGCTACCTGATCCTCGAGGTGAGCGCCGAGCTGCGCGCGCGCCAGCAGCAGCGCCTTGCCGCGCTCGCGCCGGCGCTCGCCGCGCGCGTCGCGTGGCTCGACCGGCTGCCCGATGCACCGTTCACCGGCGTGATGCTGGCCAACGAAGTGCTCGATGCGCTGCCCTGTGAGCGCTTCGTCGTGCGCGCAGGCAAGGCGCTGCGGCTCGGTGTCACACGCGATCCGCACTCGGGCGCGCTGCGCGAGGCGGTGCTCGCCGAGGGAGGCGCCGTGCAGGCGGGCGTGCCGGGTCTGCCGGCGGACCTCGACCTCGCGGCCCTGCCCGAAGGCTACCGCGGCGAGTGCTGCCCGCAGTTGCAGGCGTGGATCGCGACGGTCGGCGCGACCCTCGGGCGCGGACTCGTGCTCGCGCTCGACTACGGTCTGCCGCGCGGCGCCCTGTACCACCCCGACCGGCGCGACGGCACGCTGCTGTGCCACGCGAGGCATCGCGCGCATGGCGATGCGCTGCGCGATGTCGGCCTGCAGGACATCACCGCCTGGGTCGATTTCACGGCGGTCGCAGAGGCGGCGGCCGATGCGGGGCTCACCGTCGCGGGGTTCTCGACGCAGGCGGCATTCCTGCTCGCGCTCGGCATCGAGGCCGACGTCGCGCGCGAGACTGACACCGCCCGGCGCGCGGCACGCGCCGGCGAGGCGCGGCGATTGCTGATGCCGGACGAAATGGGCGAGATCTTCAAGGCGATCGCGCTCACGCGCGATCTCGATGCACCGCTCAGCGGATTTGCACTGCAGGATCTACGACGCCAACTCTAGCTTTCTGTGCGGCGATCGCCTGTGCGCGCAGCTCGTGCAGGCGGATCCCGATCTGCGGACCCTCGAGGCCCGCGCGCGTGACTTCATCCAGCACTGCGCCGCGCGCCGCGGCCTGGCAGCGGCGCAGGTAGGTCGCCTGCGGATAGGGACGCTCCTCGAAGCCCTGGCGACCGCGGGCATCGGCCTCGCAGGCGAGCAGCAGTTCCTCGAAGCGTTCGGGGCGGCGGAATGCGTCGCAGCGCTCGAGCATGCCGAGGATCGTCGCGGCGCGCAGGTCGAAGGCGCGGTGCACGTCGCAGTGATAGCGCGCCACGAGGCGCGCCAGGTCGCGGTGATCGTTCGGCACGCGCAGCCGCTCGCACAGGGCATCGACGAGCTCGACGCCCGCGGCCTCGTGACCGTGGTGCATCGGCCAGCGCTCGCGCGCCGTGCGGCCCTTGCCGAGGTCGTGGGTCAGTGCGGCGAAGCGCACCGTGTTGGCCTCGCTCAGCAGCGCAGCCTGGCGCAGCACCATCAGTGTGTGCACGCCGGCATCGATCTCGGGATGCCACTTCTGCGGCTGCGGCACGCCGAACAGCGCGTCGACTTCGGGGAACACTACCGCGAGCGCGCCGCAGTCGCGCAGCACCTGGAAATAGACGTCGGGGCGCTCGGTGGCCAGGGCGCGCGCGGTTTCCTGCCATGTGCGCTCGGCGACCAGCGCATCGGCTTCGCCATTCGCGACCATCTCGCGCATCAGCGCGAGCGTCTCAGCGGCCACCGAGAAGCCGAGCGGCGCGAAGCGTGCCGCGAAGCGCGCCACGCGCAGGATGCGCACCGGATCCTCGACGAAGGCCGGCGACACGTGGCGCAGCACGCGCGCCTCGAGGTCGCGCTGCCCGCCGTGGGGATCGATGAGCTCCCCGCTCTCGCTGCGCGCCATCGCATTCACGGTCAGGTCGCGGCGCGCCAGGTCGTCCTCGAGCGTCACTTCGGGCGAAAACTCGGTGACGAAGCCGCGGTAGCCAGGCGCGGTCTTGCGCTCGAGGCGCGCCAGCGCGTACTCCTCCCTGGTCCGCGGATGCAGGAAAACGGGGAATTCCCGCCCCACCGGGGTGTAGCCCGCGCTGGTGAGCTGCTCCGGGGTCGCGCCGACGACGACCCAGTCCCGTTCGCGGACAGGCAGGCCGAGGGCCTCGTCCCGAACGGCGCCACCGACCAAGTAGACTCGCATGCACGCATGTTACTCGACGTCCGCATCTTCGCGTTGCTGCTCTTGCTGCCGCTCTCCGGGTGCGGGTCGCTGTATCTCGCGCAGGCGGCCGCCGGCCAGTGGGGAGTGATGGCGGCACGAGAACCGATCGAGACAGTGGTTGCCGATCCGGCCACGCCGCAGGAGCTGCGTGCACGACTCGAGCAGGTGATGGCGGCCCGCGAATTCGCCTCGCGCGAACTCGCGCTGCCCGACAACGCGAGCTACCGGCAGTACGCCGCGCTCGATCGGCCCTACGTGGTATGGAACGTCGTCGCGGTGCCGGAGTTCGCGATCGAGCCGAAGGAATGGTGCTTTCCGATCGCCGGCTGCATCGCCTATCGCGGCTACTTCAGCGAGCAGCGCGCACGCAACTATGCCCTCACGCTCGAATCGCGCGGCTACGACGTCGTGGTCGGCGGCGTCGCGGCGTATTCCACGCTCGGGCGCTTCGCCGACCCGGTGCTCTCGACGATGATGGGCTACGGCGATGCCCAGCTCGTGGGCGTGATCTTCCACGAGCTCGCCCACCAGGTCGTCTACGTGGCCGGGGATTCGGCGTTCAACGAGGCCTTCGCGGTTGCGGTCGAACAGGAAGGGCTCGCACGCTGGCTGGCGTGGCGCGGCGAGCTCGGCCAGCTCGACGCCTGGCGCAGGTCGCGCGCGGCGCAGACGCAGCTCGCGGCATTGTTCGCGACCCATCGCGAGTTGCTGCAGCGCCTATATGCCAGCGACCTTGACGCGCCCGCGATGCGCGAGCGCAAGCGCGCGATCCTCGCCGGGCTAGCCGCCGAGGTGCGCGCCCTCGAGGCGCGCAGCGGGATGCGCATCGGCTACGGACACATCGATGCCGGCCTCAATAACGCGCACCTCGCCTCCGTCGCGACCTATTTCGATTGCGTGCCGGGCTTCGAGCGGCTGTTCGCGGCGCAGGGCGGCGACCTGCCGCGCTTCTATGCCGCGGTCAAGGCGCTCGCCAGGGAGCCGCTGGCAGCGCGACACGCGGCGGTGTGCGGCGCGCTCGCGCGCAACTAGCGCAGCGGAATGAGCAGCGCGGTGCTGCCGCGGCGGATCGTGAGCACCAGCGAATTGGCACCGCGGGCCGCCTCGCGCAGGTGGCGCAGGTTGCCGACCTGCGTGCGGTTCGCGTTCACGATCACGTCATTCGAGCGCAGGCCCGCGAGCGATGCGGGACTGCCGGCCTCGACCGCGCGTACCAGCACGCCGCCGGCGTTGGGCGCATCGGCGAGTTGCGCGCCGACGAGGCCGCGATGGATCTCGGGCGCGTCGGCGTCTTCGGTTTCGACGCGCGCGGTGGCTTCATTCGGCGTCTCGGCGATCACCGCGGTCACCTTGCGCGGTTTGCCGTCGCGGATGATGCCGACATCGACCGTCTCGCCGACGCGCAGCAGGCCGATCGCGTTCTGCAGATCGGTGCTCGACTTGACGCTCTGGTTGTTGAGCGAGGTGATCACGTCACCCGGCCGGATGCCGGCCTTGTCGGCCGGCGAGCCCTGCACGACCTCGGAGACGAGCGCGCCGCTCGCGTCCTTGAGGGCGAGCGACTGCGCGATATCGGGCGTGACGCTGTAGATGCTGACGCCGAGCAGGCCGCGTTTCACCGAGCCGTACTTCACCAGCTGCTCCATGACGTTCTTCGCCATGTTGGCCGGGATCGCGAAGCCGATGCCGATGTTGCCGCCGCTGCGCGAGAGGATCGCGGTGTTGATGCCGACGAGTTCGCCGCGCAGGTTCACCAGCGCGCCGCCGGAATTTCCCGGATTGATCGACGCGTCGGTCTGGATGAAATCCTCATAGCCGTCGGTGATTCCCGAGCGCGACAGGCCGCTGACGATGCCCTGCGTCACCGTGTGCTGCAGGCCGAACGGATTGCCGATCGCGACCACGTAGTCGCCGACCTCGAGCCGGCTCGAATCGCCGAAGGAGAGCTGCACGAGGCGGTCGTGTTCGACCTTGAGCACCGCGACGTCGGACGGCGCATCGCTGCCGATCACCTCGGCCTTGATGTCGGTGCCGTCCTGCAGGGTCACGGTGATCTCGCTGGCGTTCTCGATCACGTGCGCATTGGTCAGCACGTAGCCTCTCTTCGCGTCGATGATCACGCCGGAGCCGGCGCTCTGGAACTGGCGTTCGCGCGTGCCGCCGCCCGGGGGCACATCGAAGAAGCGGCGGAAGAAGGGGTCGTCGAGCAGCGGATTCTGCGGTCCGCGCTGCTTGATGGTGCCGCGCGTGGCGATATTCACGACCGCGGGCGAAACCCGCTTGATCATCGGCGCGAGCGAGGGCAGCGGCGAGGAGGCGCTCTGGGCCATTGCCGGAGCTCCCGGGAGACCAGCGGCGAGGCCCAGGAGGAGGGCGGTGATGGCAACGAGACTTGTGGGGCGGAAGCGGTTCATGGCGTGGATTCTAAACGGTGCCGGTATTTCGGTATTTCGGTTATTGGCAGCCAGCGGCCCGATGACCGAAATACCGAAATTCCGGCAGCGGGCAGAAAAATCAAGCCCCTGCGCAGCCACAAGATATAGATATAGGCCCGTTCCGACGGGGGCTGTGCGCGCGCAGCAAACTTTGCGGTCTTTATCTGCAGAAGTTCATATAAGTTATTGATATTTAATGCGCTAACCGAATTATGGAAGTCGTCTCCCAAAGCCTTGACGGGGTCATTTCGCATAATTAGGCTCTTCTACCCAACACAACATCTTGTGTCGCGTCGCGCGATCGAGAACCCGGGTTGGGGGCAACCGGGAGGCACCGCAGCTGCCAGCGGCCTTCCCGATTTGAGAGAAGAAAACTGGGGAGAGCGGACCGTTGAACAGCGTAGTGAAGATCGAGCCCAAGGACGTCAGCACCATTCCGTTCCAGGATGCCTCGCTCGACATCTGGGACAAGAAATACCGTCTGACCGCGAAGGATGGCACGCCGCTCGATGCGACCATGGACGACACCTACAAGCGTGTCGCCCGTGCGCTCGCCGATGTCGAGGCGCCCGAAGTGCGCGGCGAGTGGTACGAGCGCTTCCTCTGGGCGCTGCGCCGGGGCGCGATCCCGGCTGGCCGGGTGACTTCGAATGCCGGCGCATTGGAGCACAAACCGGCCACTTCCACTATAAACTGTACCGTATCTGGAACAATAACCGACTCGATGGACGACATCCTGAACAAGGTCCACGAGGCCGGTCTCACGCTCAAGGCGGGCTGCGGCATCGGCTATGAGTTCTCGACCCTGCGCCCTCGCGGGGCGTACGTGAGCGGTGCAGGTGCCTATACCTCGGGCCCGCTGTCGTTCATGGATATCTACGACAAGATGTGTTTCACCGTGTCGTCGGCCGGCGGCCGGCGCGGCGCGCAGATGGGCACGTTCGACGTGAGCCATCCGGATGCGATGGAGTTCATCCGCGCCAAGCGCGAGAACGGCCGCCTGCGCCAGTTCAATCTCTCGCTGCTGATCACCGACGAATTCATGCAGGCCGTGCGCGCGGATGCCGACTGGCAGCTCGCGTTCCCGCTGTCCATCAGGGAATTCGAGAGCGAGCAGCCCGACCTCACCGACACCGGCAAGTACATCTGGCGGGAGTGGCCGAACAGCGCGGGCTACGTGACCTCGGACGAAGGCCTCGTCGCCTGCAAGATCTACAAGACACTGCCGGCGCGGCGCATGTGGGACGTCATCATGTCGTCCACCTACGATTTCGCGGAGCCGGGCTTCATCCTGATCGACCGCGTCAACGAGATGAACAACAACTGGTGGTGCGAGAACATCCGCGCAACCAACCCCTGCGGCGAGCAGCCGCTGCCGCCCTACGGTTCGTGCCTGCTCGGCTCGGTGAACCTCACGCAGTTCGTCCGCAATCCGTTCACCGAGTTTGCGGAGTTCGACTGGAACGAGTACCGCGAGGTCGTCAAGGTGTTCACGCGCATGCTCGACAACGTGGTCGAGGTGAACGGCCTGCCGCTCGAGCAGCAGCGCAACGAGATCAAGCGCAAGCGCCGCCACGGCATGGGCTTCCTCGGCCTCGGCAGCACCATCACGCTGCTCGGCATGAAGTACGGTTCGCCCGAATCGGTCAGCTTCACCGAGGACGTGGCGCGCGAGATGGCGGTGGCCGGCTGGGAAGCGGGGCTCGATCTGGCACGCGAGAAGGGCCCCGCGCCGATCATGAACGAGGAGTTCGAGGTCACCAGGGCAATGCTGCGCAAGCGTCCCGAAATGGTCGAGGACGGCTGGAAAGTGGGCGCACACATCCCGGGCCGCATCCTGCACGCCAAGTACAGCCGCTACATGCAGCGTGTCGCCGAAGTGGCGCCGCGACTCGTCGAGCAGCTCGCCGAGGTGGGCGCGCGCTTCACCCATCACAGCTCGATCGCGCCGACCGGCACGATTTCGCTGTCGCTCGCGAACAATGCCTCGAACGGAATCGAGCCGTCCTTCGCGCATCACTATTTCAGGAACGTGATCCGCCCGGGCCGCAAGACCAAGGAGAAGGTCGACGTGTTTTCGTTCGAGCTGCTCGCCTATCGCGAACTCGTCAATCCGCGCGCGATGCCGGGCGCGGAGACCGAGGCGGAGAGGCTGCCCGCGTACTTCACCACCGCCGAGGACATCTCGCCGCGCGAACACGTTGATATCCAGGCCGCCGCGCAGAAGTGGATCGACTCGTCGATCTCGAAGACCGCGAACGTGCCGACCGACTACAAGTACGCCGACTTCAAGGACATCTACCTGTACGCCCACGAGAAGGACCTCAAGGGCTGCACTACCTTCCGCTTCAACCCGGAGGCGTTCCAGGGCGTGCTCGTGAAGGAGGAAGATCTCAGGAACACGACCTACGTGTTCACGCTCGAGGACGGCAGCGAAATCGAGGTGCGGGGCGATGAGGAAATCGAATACGACGGCGAGAAACACACCGCCGCCAATCTGTTCGATGCCCTCAAGGAAGGCTATTACGGAAAATTCTGAGCATGAATGCCATGAAGCTGGACAAGAAGATCATCAAGTACCGCGTGAAGAAGGACGAGGAGAAGGCTTCCGAGGAGAAGGCTCCCGAGGCGAAGGCCGCCGCCGGATCGGCGAAGGTCATCCGCATGCACGAGGAGATCCAGCGCCCCGAGGTGCTGATCGGCTCGACCTACAAGATCAAGACGCCGGTGTCCGACCATGCGATGTACGTCACGATCAACGACATCGTGCTGAACGAGGGCACCGAGTTCGAGCAGCGCCGTCCGTTCGAGGTGTTCATCAACTCGAAGAACCTCGACCACTATCAGTGGATCGTGGCGCTCACCCGCATCATTTCGGCGGTGTTCAGGAAGGGTGGTGACGTCACCTTCCTGGTCGATGAGCTGAAGGCGGTGTTCGACCCGCGCGGCGGCTACTGGCAGCCGGGCGGCAAGTTCATGCCGTCGATCATCGCCGAGCTCGGCCACGTGATCGAGAAGCACCTGCAGACGATCGGCCTGCTGCGCGTGCCGGAACTCGACGTGCACCAGCAGCAGTTCATCGCCGAGAAGCGCGCCGAATACGAGGAGCGCCAGAAGCAGGCCGACGCCTTCTCCAAATCGCACTTCCCGGATGGCGCGCAGCTGTGTTCGAAGTGCAGCACCGCGGCGCTGGTCATGATGGACGGCTGCATGACCTGCCTGAACTGCGGCGATTCGAAGTGCGGTTGAGGGGCTGCCCCCCCGCCACGCTGCGCGCGTCCCACCATCGGCGATGTGTCACCGGACGCAACCGCGTCCAGGTGGCTCCCTCCGCTCGCCGCGCAGGCGCGGCCAAAAAAACGGCCCCGCTCACAACGGGGCCATGGTCGCTTGCTTGCTTGCTGAGGAGTGCTTCTTCTTGTCGTTATCCTGCGCTATGACGGCGGCGCGCAAAGCCGAGGCCCACTAGGCCGAGGCCGAGCAGCGCGAGCGTGCCGGGTTCCGGTACGCTGACCACGCCGTTCACCGATTCAACCATCACCACGAAATCGTTGTAGTCGTAGTCCCAGGAGCCGAGCGGCAGGTCTTCCCAGGCCATCACGAACTCGTTGCTGCCCCAGAGGCCGGGCGCCGTATTGCCGATCTTGACCGTGTCGCCGGCGCCCTGGTACGCGAGCATGTGATCGGCGCCATCGCTGTTGAGCGCGGCATCCGAGAACCAGGTGTTGCCGACCGATGCGAGGTAGAAGCCGAACACGTTGGCGGCGAAGTACACGCCGGTCTCGTCGAACAGATTGCGCACCACGTGGCCGTCATCGAGGATCGAGAACACCGCGCGGCCCGAGCTCGAGCCCGCCGAGGCGGAGCCGGAGAAGAGTTCGACGCGCCGCGTCGGATCGAGGGCGTCGTAGATGCCGAAGCTGTTGACGTTGGCGTAGCCGGCCAGCTCGATCACGATCTGCGAGAACGAACCGCCCGAGCCGCCGAGGCTCCACAGGCTGTCGTGGGCGTACTGGTCGTTCACGACATCGATGCTGCTCGGACCGCCGACGGTGATGCCGTCGAGGATCTGCTGCAGGTTGTGCTCGCCATTGGCACCGGTGATGTTGATCGGTGCGGCATGGGCTGCTGCGGCGAGTGCAAGCGACGCACAGGCAAGCGGTAGGGAGAATCTGACCATTATCGAGAGGGCCTCTCTGCGTTGCGGGCGGCCAAATCGGCCGCGCTTCACCCGGAGAGGAGCAAGGCTTGTGCCATGCTTCACAAATTCGGGATTATGTCCTCAGCCGGTGCGCGAACCGGTGCGAAGATGTGACCGGTACCGCATTTCGTGGCCGCAGCGCGCTGCGCAACGCGCACATGTCGCGCGAGGCGCCGGTTCGACTGTCAATTATTCCGACAGATGAGGCGGGCATGGCATCGATGAAGAGACTGGTGGCGCTGCTGCTGTGTATCGCGACGGGCGTCGTGCACGCGCAGTCCGCGGCCGACGTGATTCCGCGCCCGCCCGAACTGCAGGCCGACGTCGACTTCTGGATCCGCGTCTATTCGCAGATCACCACCAACGAAGGCTTCCTGCACGATGAGCGCGACCTGTCGGTCGTGTACGAGACGCTGCGCTTTGCGCCGAATACCCAGCCGAAGCAGCGTTCGGAGATCGTCGACGAGGCGCGCAAGCGTTACCAGGCCGTGTTCGACCGGCTGCTGACCGATCCGCCGGTCGCTGAGCTGACGGGCGAAGAGAAACGCGTGCGCGAGCTGTGGAGCAAGGCGGGCCACGAGCGCCTGAAGAGCGCGCGCGAGGGCATCCGCTTCCAGCTCGGGCAGGCCGATCGCTTCCGCGCCGGCCTGGTGCGCGCCGGCACCTGGGAGGCGCACATCGCGCAGACGCTCGCCAATCTCGGTCTGCCGCCGGAGATCGCGGCGCTGCCGCACGTCGAGTCCTCGTTCAATCCGGCCGTGTACTCAAAGGTGGGCGCGGCAGGGCTGTGGCAGTTCATGCGCTCGACGGGCCGGCGCTACATGCGTATCGACAGCGCGGTCGATGAACGCATGGATCCGTTCCGTTCCACCGAGGCCGCCGCGCAGCTGCTCGCCTACAACTACCGCCTGCTCGGCACCTGGCCGCTGGCCCTCACGGCCTACAACCACGGCGCGGCGGGCATGCGTCGCGCGGCCAAGGCCACCGGCACGACCGATTTCGTGCGCATCAATCGCAGCTACCGCAGCCAGTCCTTCGGCTTCGCGTCGCGCAATTTCTATCCGTCGTTCCTGGCGGCGCTCACCATCGACCAGAATCCGGAGAAATACTTCGGTCCGATCGAGCGCGCGTCCGAACTGGAGTTCACCGAGGTCGCGATGCCGTCCTATGCGCCGGTCAAGGCGCTCGAGCGCTCCCTGTCGATCGATCGCGCGACGCTGCGCGAGCTGAACCCCGCGCTCCTGCCCACGGTGTGGAATGGCGAGCGCCTCGTGCCGCGCGGCTATCGTCTGCGCCTGCCGGGCAACGGCAGGTCGCTCTCGAGCGAAGAGCTCGCCCGGCTGCTGCCGGATACCGAGCAGTACGTCGCGCAGATCGAGTCGCGCTCCCACCGCGTGAAAAAGGGCGAGACACTCGCGAGTGTCGCGCAGCGCTACGGCATCTCGACGCAGCGACTCGCCTCGCTGAACGGTCTGCGGGTCGATGCGGGAGTCAGACAGGGCCGTAGGCTGCGACTCCCGGAGCGCATGCCCGCACTGGTGTCGGCCCGCGCGGCCGCGGCTGCCGTCGCGAGCACCGCGGAGCCGGGGCGTGTGTACGTGGTCAAGCGTGGTGATTCGCTCTCCGCCATCGCCGCGCGCAGCGGAGTCAGCGAACGCGAGGTGATGCGCATCAACGGGCTGCGCAATCCGAACTACATTTTCGAGGGCCAGCGCCTGCGCCTCTCCGTGGACGACGACGAGGCACCTGCCGCGGTGGTCGCGGCGGCCGAGCCGGCGGCAACGCCCGCCGCCGTCGAGCCCGCGTCGCCGGAGCCGGTGGACGCGCCGGCGGCGGCCGTCGCCGATACCGCAGCGGTGCGCGAGAGCAGGGAGGACGAAGCGGCGGCGATCGCGAGCGCGCGGCGCGCGAGCCGCGCAGAGCCGGTGTCGGCCCGCGAAGCCGAGGCGCTGGGCCCCGCGCTGGTCACGGGTGGGGAAAGCGTGCCCTCGTCGGTCGACGCAGTCGACTACAGCGTGGCGAGCGACGGCTCGATCCGCGTCGTCGCGGCCGAGACACTCGGCCACTACGCCGACTGGCTCGGCGTCAGCGCCTCGCGCCTGCGCCAGATCAACAAGCTGCGCGGCGGCCAGCCCGTCCTGCTCGGCAACAGACTGAAACTGGATCTCGGCAAGACGACTGCCGCGGAGTTCGAGCAGAAGCGGCGCGACTACCATTACGCGCTGCAGGCCAACTTCTTTAACGTGCACCGCATCCTCGGCACCGAGGTCTACGTCGTGCGCCGCGGCGACTCGATGTGGCGCATCACGCAGCGTTACGCGCGTGTGCCGGCGTGGCTGCTGCAGCAGTACAACCCGGATCTGAACCTTGGCGAACTGCGGCCGGGTGCGCAGATCGTCGTGCCGAAGGTCGAGGCGGTGGCGGAGGGGAGCGGCTGAGGCGCGCGGCGCGCGCCGCTGCTGCGCCCCCGGTCCGGTGGCCGGGCCGCTCCTCGCCGCTACGGCCGCACCCGCTCCCGGAACGCCGCGAGATCGCCGCTCCGCGCGCCGTCACTCGCGAACCGGTCCTCGCCGACCTCGACCTCGAGGCGCGCATCGCTCGCCAGGCAGTCGAGCCAGATCGCGTCGATCGGTATCACGTGCACGGCGCTCCAGGCAGCCAGCGCGCGATAGGGCAGGCGAGTCAATCCCATGCCGACCGTCGGCATGCCGCCCGCGAGCGGTGCCTCGAGCGACGCGGCCAGCTCACCGCAATGCAGCCTCGGCATCGCCGCACTGTCGCCCGGCACGGACGCCCACAGGAACAGCCGCCGCTCGCCCACGCGATTGGTCTCGAACGGCGCAAGATACGCGAACGGATCGGCATTGCGTCCGCGCGGCGCCGTGGCGAGCAGTTCGACCGGACGCCCGAGGCGGGTAATGGTGGTGCCGGTGTCGCGATCGAGCTGTTCGTCAACCGGATCGATCGCGGGGGTCGCGCAGGCGGCGAGCAGGCCGGCGGCCAGCAGCAATGCGGCATGCAGGATCCCCATGCGCCGATCGTGACGTGGCTCACGTCCTGCCGCAATCCCGGCGCCTCGTCGCCGCCTGGTGACAGCCGCACGGTCGCGTCCGCCGGCGAGCGCACCTATAATCTGCGCCATGAGTTCCAAGTGCCTGCGCGCGCTACCGTTTCTGGCCGCCCTCGTGGGGGGGCTGCTGGCCGGGCCAGCCGCCGCCGACGCGCTGGTTCCGGCGCAGCGCGTGTCGATCGTGCAGCCGGTGGCGGAGAGCCTGCCGCTCGCCGACCGCGTGGTCGTCAGGAAAGGCGAGCGCAGCCTGCAGCTGCTGCGCAATGGCAACGTGCTGCGCGAGTACAAGATCGCGCTCGGCCTGAACCCCACCGGCCACAAGGAGCGCTCGGGCGACTTCCGTACTCCCGAGGGCAGCTACCAGCTCACGCGCCGCAATCCGCGCAGCGACTACTTCCTGTCGATCGAAGTCTCGTACCCGAACGCGACCGACGTGCGCAATGCGCGCCGTAACGGCTGGCAGGCGGGCGGCGCGATCATGATCCACGGCCTGCCGAACGAGCTGAAGCGCACGCCCGAATACTACGAGCGCACCGACTGGACCGACGGCTGCATCGCGGTGACCAACTCCGAGATGCTCGAGATCTGGCTGCTCACGCCTGACAATGTACCGATCGACATCCTGCCCTGACACGCGCTAGCGTGGCAGGGATGGAAACCAGGATCGTCGTACCCGATCTCGTCGATGCCCGCGTGGGTCCGCGCGGCAGCCTCGAGACACTTTCCCAGGAAGAGGTCGACCAGCTGCTCGATTCGAGCCAGGCCGGCCTCTATCCGCTGTTTCGCCAGTGCGTGCTGGCGGTGCTCAATTCCGGCAGCGAGACCGACAACGCGCGCGAGATCTTCGAGCGCTACCGCGACTTCGACATCGAGATCGTGCGCCACCCCTGGGGCATCAAGCTCGAGATCAGGAATGCCCCGGCGATGTCCTTCGTCGACGGCGAGATGATCCGCGGCATCAAGGAGCACGTGTTCGCGGTGCTGCGCGACGTGGTGTTCATCTCGAACGAAATCAACGACAGCACGCGTTTCGATCTGACTCGGCCGGAGTCGATCACCAACGCGGTATTCCACATCCTGCGCAACGCCCACCTGCTGGATCACAAGGTGCCGCCGAACCTGGTGGTCTGCTGGGGCGGGCACTCGATCAGCCGCGAGGAGTACGACTACACGAAGAAGGTCGGCTACGAGCTAGGGCTGCGCGAGCTCGATATCTGCACCGGCTGCGGTCCCGGCGCGATGAAGGGGCCGATGAAGGGCGGCAATATCGGACATGCCAAGCAGCGCGTGCGCGGCGGACGCTACATCGGCATCACCGAGCCCGGCATCATCGCCGCCGAGCCGCCGAACCCGATCGTCAACCAGCTCGTGATCATGCCGGACATCGAAAAGCGCCTCGAGGCGTTCGTGCGCCTGGGCCACGGCGTCATGGTCTTTCCCGGTGGCGCCGGCACGGCCGAGGAAATCCTGTACCTGCTCGGCATCCTGCTCGATCCGGAGAACGCGCAGCAGCCGCTGCCGGTGATCCTGACCGGCCCGCGGGGGAGCGGTGCCTATTTCGAGCGCATCGCGCAGTTCATCGAGGGCACCCTCGGCAGGTCAGCGCGTGCGCGCCTGAAGATCGTGCCGGGCGACCCGGCCGAAGCCGCACGGCAGATGCTGATCGCCCTGGAGGAAGTGCGCGAGTACCGCCGCAGCGTCAACGATTCCTACAACTTCAACTGGTTGCTGCGCGTGGCGCCCGACTTCCAGCTGCCCTTCGAGGTCACGCATGCCTCGATGCGCGCGCTCGAACTGCATCGCGACCTGCCGCCGCACGTGCTCGCGGCGAACCTGCGGCGCGCGTTCTCCGGCATCGTCACCGGCAACGTGAAGGACCACGGCATCAAGGCCATCGAGGCCCACGGGCCCTACGAGCTGAGCGGAGATCCGGAAGTGATGCGCCTGCTCGATGACCTGCTGCGCGCGTTCGTCGCGCAGGGCCGCATGAAGCTGCCGGGCAGCGAATACCAGCCGTGTTACCGGCTCGTCCCATGACATAACGCCTGCGTGCCACCGCGGCACGCAATGCCGTGACGCAGTTCCTGTCGATGCGCGCGCGCGTTCCCTACGCTCGCCCCAGAAGCTGCGGATGAATGTCATGAAAACTCCTGGTGGACCGAGGGGCGAGATTCCGGTGGCGGCGGGCGCAACGCCCACGCCGACGCCGACGCGTGCTGCGGCGTCCGAGCCCTACGCGAACTGGTCCGAGCGCATGCAGCGCGCCCGCGGCCGCCATTCCGCGATCACCCGCAACCTCTACACGTGGTCGAGCTACAAGAACTGGGCCGAGCGCGTGAAGAACGACTGGGACGACGGCAGCGAGAAATAGGCGTCAGCCGGCGGCCGGTGCGGCGCCCGTGACCGCGGGCCCGGCCTGGGTGCCATCAACCCCGGGATGCGATCCTTCCGCGGCGAACTGCGGCGGCGGCGCTTCGAGCCAGCCGATCAGCGGGGTCCACTGGTCCAGGTCCTCACGCACCAGATAACTCTTCATCTCGTGGATGCCCAGCCCCAGCTCGGCGCTGCGCACATAACTCTGCGAATCACGGAAGGTCGCGACGATCGGGATCCCGAGCGATTCCAGGAAGCGCATCAGCGACTGGTAGATGAGCGTGTTGCGGCGCACGCGGTTGGCGATCACGCCGATGCGGTTGTCGCCGCGGCGGATTTTCGCCACCAGCAGCAGGTCGGCGATGCACTTGGACGCGGCGTGGATGTCGATGTCGGAGGGCAGCACCGGCACGATGATCTTGTGGGCATCGCGCGTGATGTCGGGGAAGCCGTGCGACGGCACGGCGGCCGGGGTGTCGACGATCACGCGGCCCGTGCCTTCGGGCACGCGCAGCTGGAAGCTGCGGGTGAGACGCGTGTCACGCTCGAATGCGGCGATTGCGCGGATCTCCGGCAGGTTGGGCGGGCGCTTGCGGATCCAGCGCATCGAGGAGCCCTGCGGATCGAAGTCCATCAGCAGGGGTGTCAGGCCGCGCGTGGCGAAATGGCTGGCCAGGTTGATTGCAATGGTCGTCTTCCCCGATCCGCCCTTCGGGTTCATGACGACGATGCGTTGTGGACTCTGCATCCTTTGCGGAGCCTACACTGTGAGGCCGCGCACGGCGAGGGAGGGGCCGGCATGCGTAGTCTTTCTTTCATGGAACGCCTGCTCCTGCTGTGGGACGAATTCGACGACTGGCTCGGCGCAGGTCGCCACCTCGTCGTTATGAACCTGACCGGGCCCGTGGGCTGGCTGCGCCGCCACAGGCACGGCAGCGCCCCTTGATTTTCCCGCGCGGGGCACTAAATTCCCCGCGCCATGACCGCATCCCGAAGCGAAACCCGCGGCTTCCAGGCCGAAGTCCGTGAGCTGCTGAAGCTCATGATCCATTCCCTGTACAGCCACAGGGAAATCTTCCTCCGCGAACTGATCTCGAACGCCTCCGACGCCAACGACAAGCTGCGCTTCGCCGCGCTGGCCGATCCGGCGCTGCTCGAGGGCGACCCCGAACTCTCGATCCGGATCGAGACGGACGAGAAGGCGGGCACCATCACCGTGCGCGACAACGGCATCGGCATGACGCGCGCCGAGGCGATCGAGCACCTCGGCACGATCGCGAAATCCGGCACCGCGGAGTTCTTCAGCCAGCTGACGGGCGACCAGCAGAAAGACTCGCAGCTGATCGGCCAGTTCGGCGTCGGCTTCTATTCGGCCTTCATCGTTGCCGACGAGGTCGAAGTCTTCACCCGCAAGGCGGGCTCGCCCGCAGGCGAGGGCGTGCGCTGGGCGTCGAAGGCCGACGGCGAGTTCACGGTCGAGACCGTCGAGCGTGCCGGCCGCGGCACGACCATCGTGCTGCACCTGAAGGACGACGCGCGCGATTTCCTCGACGCCTTCCGGCTGCGGGCGCTGGTGCGGCGCTATTCCGACCACATCGCCTTCCCGGTGCAGATGGCGAAAGTGGGCGAGGCCACGCTCGACTACGAAGTCGTGAACCAGGCCAAGGCGCTGTGGACCCGGCCGCGCACCGAGATCAGCGACGACGAATACCGCGAGTTCTACCAGCACGTGGCGCACGATTTCGAGCCGCCGCTCGCCTGGAGCCACAACAAGGTCGAAGGCCGGCGCGAGTACACGAGCCTGCTCTACGTGCCTGCGCACGCGCCGTTCGACCTGTGGCACCGCGAGGGGCCGCGGGGTCTCAAGCTCTACGTGCGGCGCGTGTTCATCATGGACGATGCCGAGCAGTTTCTGCCGCCCTGGCTGCGCTTCATCCGCGGGCTGGTCGATTCGAACGACCTGCCGCTCAACGTATCGCGCGAACTGCTGCAGCAGGATGCCGACGTCGAGGCGATGCGCGGCGCACTGACGAAGCGCGCACTCGAGCTGATCGGCAAGCTGGCCGGCGACGAGGACGCGGGCAAGTACACGACCTTCTGGCGCGAGTTCGGCACCGTGCTCAAGGAGGGTGTCGCGGAAGATGCGGCCACGCGCGAGAAGCTGCTGCCACTCCTTCGTTTTGCGAGCACGCAGGGCGAGGGCGACGCGGCGAGCGTCAGGCTCGCCGACTACGTCGGGCGCATGCAGCCCGGCCAGGACGCGATCTATTACGTGGTCGCCGACGGCGTCGCCGCGGCGCGCACCAGCCCCTACATCGAGCGGCTCACGGCCCGGGGCATCGAAGTGCTGCTGCTGGGAGACCGCATCGACGAGTGGGTCATGTCGCGCCTCGACAAGTTCGACGGCAAGCCCTTCCGGGACGCCGCGCGTGGCGACCTCAGCCTGGGCAAGCTCGATGCCGGCGAGGAAGCCCGGCACGATGCGGCGGTCAAGGAGAGCAAGGGCCTGCTGAAGCGCATCAAGGACGCGCTCGGCGAGCGGGTTTCGGAGGTGCGCGTGAGCCGCCGCCTCGCCGATTCGCCCGCCTGCCTCGTGCTCGCCGAACACGATCCGGGCGCGCAGATGCGCCGCATTCTTGCGAGCGCCGGACAGACGCCGCCCCGGGGCAAGCCGGTGCTCGAGGTCAACGTGGAACACCCGCTGCTGCAGCACATCGCAGGGCTCGAGGCGGGCGAGGCGTTCGACGAGCTCGCGCTGCTGCTGCACGACCAGGCCGCGCTCGCCGAGGCCGGAGAAATCGCCAATCCGGGCGAATTCGTGCGCCGACTGAACCGGGTATTGTTGCAGCTGGCCGCCCTGCGATAATGCCGCCCCTTTTCGCGGGAGCCAGGCCATGAGCGACGACGCCCGGCGGGATGAGCTGCGCAGGAGACTCTCGCCGCTCGCCTACCACGTGACGCAGGAGAAGGGCACCGAGCGTGCTTTCACCGGCGAGTACTGCGGCAACAAGGCCAGTGGCACCTACAGTTGCGTGGTGTGCGGCACCGAGCTCTTCAGTTCCGACACCAAGTACGACTCGGGTTCGGGCTGGCCGAGTTTCTGGCTGCCACTCGCCGGCGAGCGTATCGCCCAGCATCGCGACACGAGCCACGGCATGGTGCGAATCGAGATAGAGTGCGCCCGGTGCGGCGCGCACCTCGGCCACGTGTTCGACGATGGTCCGCCGCCGACCGGCCAGCGCTACTGCGTCAACTCCGCGTCGCTCGAGTTCAAACCCATCAGGGGAGCCACTGAATGATCCGCCGTTACACCGCCCCGCTGCTTGCTTCGCTGGCGCTTGCCGCCTGCAGCCAGTCATCCGATGGCACTCCCGCGGGTGCAGCACCCGCCGAAGCGCCCGTCCCCGTCACCGCAGTACAGGAGTCCCCCGCCATGAGCCTCGTCATCAACGATATCAAGGAAGGCGACGGCGCGGCCGTGGGCCCGGGCCAGGCGGCGGTCGTGCATTACACCGGCTGGCTGTTCGATGGGGGTGCACCCGAGGCCAAGGGCGAGAAGTTCGACAGCTCGCACGATCATGGCCAGACCTTCACGTTTCGCATCGGGGCCGGTGAAGTGATTCCCGGCTGGGACCAGGGCGTCGCCGGCATGAAGGTCGGCGGGCAGCGCCGCCTCGTCATTCCGCCCGAGCTCGGCTACGGTGCGCGCGGCGCCGGTGGCGTGATCCCCCCGAACGCCACGCTGGTCTTCGACGTCGAACTGGTGGGCATCCAGTAACGGCGCGCGGATGGCGCCCGCCGGACGTTTCACCATTGACGGCCCCGCGGGCCGCCTCGAGGTGCTCCTCGAGGATCGCACGAGCGCTCCCGTGCCGGCCTTCGGCGTCGTGTGCCATCCGCACCCGCTGCAGGGCGGCACGATGGACAACAAGGTCGTATTCACCCTCGCACGTGCACTGCAGGATGTCGGCATGCCCACGCTGCGCTTCAATTACCGCGGCGTGGGGCGGAGCGAGGGCAGCTACGATGAAGGGCGGGGCGAGACCCTCGATGCGCTCGCGGTCGCCGCCCTGGGCGCCTCACGCTGGCCTGGCGTGCCCGTGTGGTTCGCAGGCTTCTCCTTCGGCGGCTTCGTGGCGATCAATGCCTCTCATCAACTTGATGCCGGCGCGGTGATCGCCGTCTCGCCGGCCGTCGGCAGGCTTGCCAGCTTCGCAAACGACGGACCGACATGTCCGTGGCTGCTGGTACAGGGTGATGCCGATGAAGTGCTCGATCCGGGCGACGTGCTCGGCTGGGCGCGCACCCAGCAGCCGGCGCCCGAGCTCATCGTGATGCCCGGCGTGTCGCATTTCTTCCACGGCAGGCTGGTCGAACTGCGAGAACATGTCGCCCGCTTCGCCCGGAAAGCAAAAAACCCGGCGAAGTGACCCTCGCCGGGCTTTCTGGCGCCAAAAGCAGGCGAAAACTCAGTTCACGAAGGCCTTGAGGGTCTTCAGCGGCATCGCACGGACCTTCTTCGAGGCCGGCTTGGCCTTGAAGGTCATCTTCTCGCCCGTGAAGGGATTCACGCCCTCGCGCGCCTTGGTGGCGGGCTTCTTCACGACTTTCAGCTTCAGCAGGCCGGGCAGCGTAAACAGCCCGTTGGCGCGCAAGCTCTTGCGAATCACCCCCGACAGCGAATCGAACACGGACGAAACCTGCTTGCGGGACAGACCCGTTTCCTTGCAGATCGCTGCGAGGATTTCCGACTTCGTCGGTGCGCCACCTTTTTTCGCCATTGCTTCTTCTCCTGGAATATTTGGTTGCTGATCACGCGGCGCGCGAGCCGCGCGATCGCGATTCGGGCGGCAACATAGCATATGCATTACCGCGCGCAAGCTATTTTTCGCGATCGGGTGGTGCCGAAACCACTTGTTTTCCAGTATTCCGCGCACACCAGGTGGCGGGAGCGGCGTCTGCACCATGCGAATTGCGACGCATAACGTCAGCTAACTCAATGATGTTCTCGATCATCCTCGTAACAGTATCAGCAAGGCCTGAAGGGCGATGCACGCCCAGAGAGGCGACAGGTCGATGCCGCCGATCGGCGGTACGAGGCGCCGGAAAGGCCGCAGGATCGGCTCGCAGATCGATGCGAGCAGCGAAGAGATCGGCGTGTGCTGCCCCGGGCCGATCAACGAGAGCAGTGCATACAGCACGATCGCGTAGAAGTAGACCCACAGCACCTTGGTCAGTATGCGCAGTGCCGCGATGCGCAACCAGGTGAAGGCATCGGGCGTGCCGAAGCCGCGCAACGCGTAGAGGAGACCAATCTCGGCGAGTGCAACCAGCACTACCGCGACGACCGAAGCCGTGTCGACCTTGCCGGTGGGCGGCAGGATGCGGCGCAGGGGCACGATCACCGGGTTGGTGAGCGCGACGATTGCCTGCGCGATGGGATTGCGGAAGTCGGCGCGCGCGAGCTGCAGGATGAGTCGCAGCAGGAAGACGATGAATACGAGCGAGATCAGGGTCTCGACGATGTAGTAGAGGGCGTTCAAGTGCTGCTCTCCGACAATTCGCGTCCGCGCAACACCGCCGCATCGACCGCGGCGGCGACGATCCCGTCGAAACCGGCGGCCGAGAAGGCATTGAGTGCCGCCTCGGTGGTGCCGCCTTTGGAGGTGACCTCGGCACGGAGTCGGGCGAGGTCGCCGTCGCTGTCTGCGGCCAGACGGCCCGCTCCGCTCAGGGTTGCCACGGCGAGCCGTCGCGCGACGTGGGGATCGAGGCCGCGGCGCACGGCGCTGTGCGCCAGTTGTTCGGCGAGCAGGAAGAAGTAGGCCGGCCCGCTGCCCGACACGGCGGTCACCACGTCGAGGTCGTCCTCGGTCTGGACCCAGACCAGTTCGCCCACCGCGCCCATGACGGCTTCGGCGCGCTTGCGCGCCTCGGGCGGGGTATCGGGTGTCGCAAAGAGGCCCGTGATGCCGGCGCCGACCAGCGCGGGGCGATTGGGCATCGCGCGTACGATCGGCAGCCGGGCGCCGCTCCAGCTCGCGAGCGCGGCGGTGCGCACGCCCGCGGCGATCGAGATGAGGAGCGGTCGGCGCTGCGCCAGCATCGGCGCGAGTGCGGTGATCACGCCGGCCATCCCCTGGGGCTTCACGGCGAGCACGATGATGTCGGCGGTGGCGGCCAATGCGTTGTTGTCGTTGCCGGTGCGCACGCCGAAATCGGCTGCCAGCGCCTTGCGCACCGCTTCGCTCGGATCGGACACGGCCAGCCCGGCGGGCGGGGTGCCGTGTGCGATCAGGCCGGCGACGAGCGCTCGGCCCATGTTGCCGCCGCCGATGAATGCGATCTGCTGTGCTGTCATGCGCCGATCTTACCGTGGACCGAACAGCGCGGTGCCGATCCGCACGATGGTTGCGCCTTCGTGGATCGCCGCGACGAAGTCGCCGCTCATGCCCATCGAGAGCGTGTCGATCTCGAGGCCGGAGGATACGAGCGCGGCGAACTCGCGGCGCAGGAGCGCGAACCAGTGACGCTGGCGCGCCACCTCGTGCTCCTCTGGCGGCAGGCACATGAGCCCGCGCAGGCGCAGCCGCGGCAGTGCGCGGATCGCCTCGGCAAGCGGCGCGACCTCACCCGGGGCCACGCCGGCCTTGCCGACCTCGGCGCCCACGTTCACCTGGATGCAGACATTGAGCGGTGGGGCGTGGTAGGGGCGCTGCGCGGCCAGGCGCTCGGCGTGCCGGGCGCGATCGACGCCGTGGACCCACGCAAAGTGCTCGGCCACCGCGCGCGTCTTGTTGCTCTGCAACTGCCCGATGAAGTGCCAGGTGAGGTCGAGATCGGCGAGCTGCCCGAGCTTCGGCAGGGCCTCCTGCAGGTAACTCTCCCCGAAGTCCCGGATGCCCTCCGCGGCGGCGGCACGCACGCTTTCGGCGGGCTGGCCCTTCGAAACGGCGAGCAACGTGACCGAGTCGACACTTCGTCCGCACTCGAGCAGGGCTGCCTGTATCGCTTCGCGCACATTCCGGACATTCGCAGGCAAATTCTGCGGACCGATTAACATATTGGACGCAGACCCCCTCCGCTATACTGCGACCGCTCTCCGCGAGGACTTCGCATGGCCGTCGATATCGCGCAACTGCTTGCGTTTGCCGTCAAGAACAACGCTTCCGACCTGCACCTGTCGTCGGGCGTGCCTCCCATGATCCGTGTCGACGGCGACATGAAGCGCATCAACATGCCGGCACTCACCCACAAGGAAGTGCACAGCATGGTGTATGACATCATGAACGACAAGCAGCGCAAGTCGTACGAGGAATTCTTCGAGACCGATTTTTCGTTCGAGATCCCGAAGCTGGCGCGCTTCCGTGTCAACGCCTTCAACCAGAACCGCGGCGCCGGCGCCGTGTTCCGCAATATTCCCTCGACCATCATGTCGCTCGACGATCTCGGCGCGCCGAAGATCTTCCGCGACCTGTGCATGCTGCCGCGCGGCCTGGTGCTGGTCACCGGTCCGACCGGGTCGGGCAAGTCGACGACCCTCGCCGGCATGATCAACCACTGCAACGACAACCGGCCGGATCACATCCTCACGATCGAAGATCCGATCGAGTTCGTCCACGAATCCAAGCGCTCGCTGGTGAACCAGCGCGAGGTGCATCGCGACACGCTCGGCTTCAGTGAAGCGCTGCGCTCGGCGCTGCGCGAAGACCCCGACGTGATCCTGGTCGGCGAAATGCGCGACCTCGAGACGATCCGCCTCGCGCTCACCGCCGCCGAGACCGGCCACCTCGTGTTCGGCACGCTGCACACGAGCTCCGCGGCCAAGACCATCGACCGCGTGGTCGACGTGTTCCCGGCGGCCGAAAAGGAAATGGTGCGCTCGATGCTGTCCGAATCGCTGCGCGCGGTGATTTCGCAGACTCTGTTGAAGCGCATCGGCGGCGGTCGCGTGCCCGCGCACGAGATCATGATCGGCACACCCGCGATCAGAAACCTGATCCGCGAAGGCAAGATCGCGCAGATGTATTCATCGATCCAGACCGGCCAGGCGCAGGGCATGCAGACCCTCGACCAATGCCTCACCGAGCTGGTCCAGAAGGGCGTCGTCAGCAAGGAAGAGGCGCGGTACAAGGCGCAGAACAAGGACGCGCTGTAAGGGGTCGACCATGGATCGCGATCAAGGCATCAAGCTCATGCAGGACCTTCTCCGCCGGGTGGTGGAGAAGAAGGCATCCGACCTGTTCATCACCGCCGGCTTCCCGCCGGCGATCAAGATCGACGGCGAGGTGCGCCCGCAGAGCGAGCGCGCACTGACCCCCGAGCAGTCCGCGACCCTCGTGCGCGCGATCATGAACGACCGCCAGACCAAGGAATTCGACGCGAGCAAGGAATGCCAGTTCGCGATCGCGCCGCCGGGCATCGGCCGGTTTCGCGTCAGCGCGTTCGTGCAGCAGGGGCATACCGGCTGTGTGATCCGCCTGATCAACTCCAAGATCCCGAGCTTCGAGGAGCTCGAACTGCCGCCGATCCTGAAGGAGGTGGTGCTGTCGAAGCGCGGCCTCGTGATCATGGTCGGCGGCACCGGCTCGGGCAAGTCCACCTCGCTCGCCGCGATGGTCGGCTACCGCAACGAGAAGACGCGCGGCCACATCGTCACGATCGAGGACCCGGTCGAGTACGTGCACCAGCACAAGGGCTGCGTGATCACGCACCGCGAGATCGGCGTCGACACCGATTCGTGGCACGCCGCGCTGAAGAACACGCTGCGGCAGGCGCCCGACGTGATCCTGATCGGCGAGATCCGCGACCGCGAGACGATGGAGTACGGCATCCAGTTCGCCGAGACCGGCCACCTCGTGCTCGCGACCTTGCACGCCAACAGCGCCAACCAGGCGCTCGACCGCATCATCAATTTCTTTCCCGACGAGCGTCGCGAACAGCTGCTGATGGACCTGTCGCTGAACCTGCGCGGCCTGATCTCGCAGCGCCTGATTCCGCGCGAATCGGGCAGTGGGCGCATCGCGGCGATGGAGATCATGCTGAACTCGCCGCTGATCCAGGACCTGATCTTCAAGGGCGAGGTCGCCAAGATCAAGGAAGTCATGTCGCGCTCGACCCGCATCGGCATGAAGACCTTCGACCAGGCGCTGTTCGAGCTGTACGAGGGCGGCTACATCTCCTACGAGGACGCGCTGCGCAACGCCGACTCGAAGAACGAACTGCGCCTGAAGATCAAGCTCGAGAGCAAGCGCGAGAACAAGAACATCGACGACGGCGCCGGTGCGCTGCGCATCGTCGAGGAAGAGCAGGGACGCGTGATATGAAGGCGACGACCAAGGCCGTCGGCTCGACCGGCGACACGACGACCCAGGCGCCCGCGGTGCCCGAAGGCCCGCTCGCGATCAACACGCGGCCGCTGTTCAAGCTGATGGTGGAGAAGAAGGCCTCCGACCTCTTCTTCACCTCCAATGCGCCGATCAAGATCAAGATCGAGGGCCAGATCTTCCCGGTCAACAAGCAGATGCTGACGCCGGAAGTGGTGCGCCAGGCGGCCTACGGCCTGATGACCCAGGAACAGATCGAAGCCTTCAACGACGAGCTGGAAATCGACTTCGCGATCTCCGAGCCCGGCCTGGGCCGGTTCCGCATCAACGTGTTCCATCAGCGCGGCAACCCGGCGATGGTGCTGCGTTACATCACCGCCGACATGCCGCGCCTGGACGATCTGGGGCTGCCGGAGAT
>DAOQXO010000022.1:14878-31156 GCA_035342635.1 Steroidobacteraceae bacterium | reverse complement strand
GCGGGCTGGACCAGAAGACGCCGACGCTGCCTTGCGAGATGAGCAGCGACTGCCCCGACGCGCGGCCATTGCCGCCCGCGCGCTCCGCGGGCATCTTCTCGACGATCAGGATGTCGGCGGCCGGATCGCTGTCGTGCGCCTCGATCGCCGCAGCGCATCCGGCGACGCCGTATCCGGCGATCAGGACGTCGGTCTCGTCATCCCACTGCTCGATCGATTGCAGGCTGGCCATGAAGCCTATCCCGCCAGAAACGCAGCGGCGCTGTCAAATTCATGTCCGTGAACTTGCCGGCCCGCGGCAACCGGCGGGCACGCAATCGCCTGCGTCAGCTCGCGCGGGTCCTCGGCCCCTTGCTCTCCGCCAACACCTCGGCCTCTCCGGCCTGGATCGTCACCCGCTGTCCCGGCTGCAGGCGCTCCGCGCCGCGCACCACGACACGGTCACCCGCGGCGATCTCGCCGCTGACCTCGATGCGATCGGCGCGGCCCGCGCCCGTCGCGACCGTGACCCGCTCCGCCTTGTCGCCGGCACCGATCCGGAAAACATGGGTCGCACCCTGGCGCAGCACGACGGCATCCCGCGGCACGGTCATCGTCCGCTGGGCGGGCCCGCTCGGCAACTCGACCTGGACCGCCGCGCCGATCGGCCACGCCGCGCGCGCGAGCGCCACGCGCACCTCGAGCATGCGCGAACGCTCGTCACCTACGGGCACGATCGAGCGGATCTCGCTCGTCACCTCGCGATCGCCCTCGATCACTCGCACGCGCTGGCCGCGCGCCAGTGCCGCCGCAGCCGCGAGCGGCGCGCGGGCGAGTACCTCGACGTTGCCCGTGTCGACGAGCCGCACGAGGGGCTCGCCGATCGCGACGAACTCGCCGGTCATGCGCAGCCGCTCGGCGACCTGGCCGGCGAACGGCGCGCGGATCGAGGATCGCGTGCGCTCGAGCCGCGCCCGGTCGCGCGCCACGCGCGCCTGTTCGACCTCCTGCTCCGCCATCGCGAGGCGCGACTCAGCCTCGTCGATCTGGTTGCGCGAGACTACCTGCTGCGCGGCCAGCGTCTGCAGGCGGTCGCGCTGCGTACGCAGCAGCGCGGCATTCGCCTCGAGGCGCTTCAGCGCCGCCTCGTTGTCGCGAATCGCGAGCTCGACGCGCGCCGTATCGAGCCGCGCGATCACTTCACCCTTGTCGACGATCGCGCCCGGTTCGGCGATCCAGTCGATCGGCGCCGCCACTTCGGCGGACAGGCGCGCATCGGCACGGCTGACGATCGTGCCGGTGGCGAGTGTGCGCGGCGCACGCTCTTCCTCCTTGACGCCGGCAATCACGACCGGCACGGCCGGCGCCTCCTCGGCGGCGCAGGCGAGCTCCCAGCCGAAGAGAAACTTCAGCAGCAGCGCGAAAATCAGCGGGATGCGTAGCTGGCTGGCGAACATGCGGATTCCTTTGCGGGGACAGTGCCCGGGGCCGCTTCGCCGAGGCGCAGCAGCGCCGGCAGCAGCACGAGCGTGAAGACGGTGTTGACCACCATGCCGCCGACGATCACGGCGCCGAGGCCGCGGTAGAGCGCGCTGCCGGCACCCGGCACGACCGCGAGCGGCAGCATGCCGAAGATGCCGGACAACGTGGTCGAGAAGATCGGCCGGGTCCGCGTGCGCAGCGCGGCCGAGATCGCCTCGCGACGCGCCAGACCGCCGCGTTCGCCGCTGCGCGTCTCGTCGATCAGCAGGATCGCGTTGTTGACGACCATGCCCATCAGGATGATGAAGCCGATCATCGTCAGCAGGTCGAGCGTCTGGCTCGTGAACACGCGCAGCAGCCAGATCGCGAGCACACCGCCGAAGCTCGCGAGCGGTATCGTCAGCATCATGATGAAGCTGTCCTTGGGCGAGCGCACGAGCGCCGCGACCAGCAGGAACAGCACCAGCATCGCGACGCCGATGTTGAGGCGCATGTTCTCGAGCGCCGTGCGCAGGTTGCCGGCGTTGCCCGCATAGCGGATCGTGCCGTCGGCGGGCAGCAGGCCCGCGATCTCGGGCTCGACGTCACGCTTGACCACATCGATCGCCTGTTGCAGCGACATGCCCTTCGGCGGATTGATGTTGAGGCCGACCGTACGCCGCCCGTCGACGCGCCGCAGGCCACTCGGTCCCACCGTCGTCTCGATCTGCGCGAGCTCACCGAGCGGCACGACCGCCCCGCCCGGTGTCGCGACCGGCACTGCCGCGAGCTCCTCCGGGCTGCCCCAGCTCTCCGCGCGCAGGAACATGGGCAGCCGCCGCTCGCCATCGAAGTACTCGCCCACCCACGCACCATCGCCCAGGGCGCGTACCACCGTGCCGACATCGCCGCGCGACCAGCCGACCTCGCTCAGGCGCCGATCGTCGGGGGTCACGCGCAGCTCGGGCTCGGCGAGTTCGAGGCCCTGGAAGGCCTGCACCTGCGAGCCGGGCAGCTTTTCGCGGAGCAGCTCCTGGGCGCGGCGCGCGACCGGGAACAGCGCCTCGAGGTCGGAGGACTGCAGCTGGAAGTCGATGTTGCGCCCATCGCCGAAACCGCCGAACAGATTGCCCTGCGAGGCAAACGCCTGCGTATCCGGGAAGCCGCTGATGATCTCCTCGTTGACGACCGCATCGAGCAGATCCATCTTCTCGACATCGAGCGGGCGCGCGCCGATGGTGCCGCCGCCGGGCCACACCAGCACATAGTAGTTGCGCAGCGCCGGCTCCCGCTCGCCGCTCATGTAGGGCGCCATGCGCTGCGCCATCACCTGCACGATCTCGTTGTCTATCGTGTCGATGCTCGCGCCGGGCGGAAACTGGAAGTAGCCGTCGATCGCCGCGCGCTTCACCGGCGGGAGGTAATCGAGCGGCGGCAGCAGCAGCCAGGTGAGGCTGGCCGGCACGATGAGCAGCGCCCCGATGATCGCGTAGCGGCGTCGCGGCGTATCGGTCCAGCGCACCAGCGTCTCGGCCATGTGCCGCCAGCGCGCATCCGACGTCGCGTTCGCGGCGAGCGGCTTGAGCCAGCGCGAGGCGAGGAGCGGCAGCATCGTGACGGCGACGAGCAGCGAGGTGGCCACCGCGATTACCACGGTGAGTGAGAGATCCGCGAACAGCTGTCCCGCCGCATCCTGCATGAACACCACCGGCATGAACACGACGATGGTCGCGGCCGTGGAGGCGAACAGCGCCGGCCAGACGCGCGTCGTGCCCTCGAGCGCCGCCTGCAGCATCGGCACACCCTGCTCGCGCCGCTGCGCGATGCTCTCGATCACCACCACCGCAGCGTCGGTCGTCATGCCGACACCGAATGCGAGGCCGGCGATCGAGATTACGTTGAGCGTGCGCCCGGTCAGCATCAGCACCGCGAGCGCGACCAGCAGGCACACCGGGATCACGATGCCGACGAGCAGTGTGGTGCGCAGGTCGCGCAGGAAGAACCACAGCACGAGCACCGCGAGGATCACGCCCGCCACCAGATTGCCGCTCACCATGGCCAGCGCCTGGTTGATGAACAGCGAGGGATCGAACGACTGCGCCACCGTGAGGCCCATGGCCATCAGCGGGCCGTCGCGCAGCAGGTCGAACTCGGCCTTGACCGCATTCAGCGTGTCGAGGACGTTCGCGCCGTTCTCCTTCAGGACGCGCAGCCCGATTGCCGGGTTGCCGTTCTGCATCGCGAGGTCGGTGCGATCGCCGCGCCGCACGGTCACCGCGGCGATGTCACCGAGCCGCACCGGGCGTCCATCACGCCATTCGAGCACGAGGCCGGCGAGTTCCTCGGGCGTATAGCGCCCGGCAAAGCGCATCGTGTACTGGCGACGGCCGATGTCGACGAAACCGCCGGACATGTCGGTGGCATTGCCGGCCACGGCGGCGACCCGCGGAAGCTCGATGCCGAGTTCGGCGGCGCGCTGCGGGTCGAAGATGATCTGCAGTTCCTCCGGCGCGCCGGCATTCACCTGCACGGTGGCGACGCCGGGGATCGTCTCGATGCGCGCGCGCACCAGCTCCTCGACCGCGCGGCGGTAGTCCTCGACCGGACCCGGCGTGCCCGGCAGCAGCTGCACGAAGAAGAACGACAGCGTCTGGTTGGTGCCGGCACCGCCATCGTCGCCGAGCGCGATGCGCGGCGCGCCGGCGTCGCGCGGCATCGGCGGGAGCTGGTTCATGCGGCTGATCACTTCGATCAGCGTCGCCTGCATGTCCGTGCCGATCGCAAAGCGCAGATTGAGGAACGCGCCGCCCGGCGCCGCGAAGCTGTTGAGTTCCTTCAGCCCGGCAAGACCCTCGAGAGCACGCTCCTGCGGCTCGATGATCTCGGATTCCACTTCGCTCGGCGCCGCGGCGCGCCAGGGCGTGGCGATACTGATGACCGGCTCGTCGATGTCCGGAAACAGCTGAACCGGCAGCCTGAACAGCGCCAGCACGCCGAGCAGGCAGGCGAGCAGTGCCCCGACCGCAACACCCGCCGGGTTATGTAGCGCCATCCTGGTGAAGGTCATGCGTCCTCCCTGACGCAATTGTCCCCCGTTGGATGGTCATCCGGCCGCGCAGTGCCAGCGGCTCATCGCTGGACTGGCACGGCTCGTCGCTACCAGCGGTAACGTACCCGGTAGCGCACCCTCGTTTCACCGTCCTTCGCGATCCGCACCGGGAAGTGGATCGTCCGGGCGTCCTCTTTCGTGAACGGCTGGGTCTGCGAAACCACCGACCAGTCGCTCCAGCGATAGAGAGTCTCGCGCACCAGGACTTCGACTGGCTGGTCCTTGTGGTTGCGCAACTTCACCTCGATCTCCTCTTCCATGACGCGGGCCTTGGTGTCGATAGAGAAATCGACCTGGCGGCGCTCGCCCACGACATCGAAGGCCGAACCCAGCTTGATGCGCACGTCCTCGTCCTTCGGCGTGTGATCGATCACGTCCTCGCCGATGAACTCCAGGCTGTCGTCGGCGCTGTCGAGCTTCGACACACGCACCCGCCCGGCGGGCAGCGGCACGCCGAGACCCCTGGCCTTGTCGTTACGGAACTCGAGGTAAACGTCGACCTTCGTGTTGGCCGCCGTGCCGATGTCGCGCTCGGTGTACGGTCCGCCGTACGCCGCATAGGCCGGCGCGCCGTAGTAGACGAGGAGCTTCTTCGCCGGAATCGACTTCGTCTGCTCGAACAGCTCGATCTGCTTGGTCGAGTTGTCCGCTAGAGCCGTGCGACGCCCGAGCGTATAGAGATGGAATTCGAAGAACGCCTTCTCCTCGAATCCGGCGGCGGAATCGGCGGCCGCGGCCATTTCCATCGCGCGCTTCTGCAGGTACACGCGCTGCGGGGGCGCGACGCGGTGCACGTCGCCCGCGATCAGCTTCAGGCGCGCGTCCTGGTAGCTCGCGCCCGACTGGTTGACGATGCTGACCCACGCACCGAGATCGACGGTGCCGCTGTTGGCGTCGCGCCCTTCAGTGAAGATCAGGTTGTAGTCGGCCCACCAGGTAATGCCCGCGGTCTGGTAGGTGACCCGCGTGCGGTGCTCGCCGCCGCGCGCGGCATTTACTTCCCACACGAGCGTCGGGCGCGTGATCAGTCCGCCCGGCAATTCCGCGAAATGCACTGCGCCGTACTCGCGCAGCGCGTGGATCGAGCCGTCGCTGCTGCGCAGCACCAGGCCGTCGCCTGCCGACAGTAGCGTGCCGCTCGTGGCCGGACCCGCCGCGGCGCTACCGGCCCGATCGACGGTGACCGGCTTGTCGATATGACGCTGCAGCAGCTTGTCCATACCGATCAGGTCGAACTGGTAGTTCTGCTCGAGCACCCGGGTGCCGGGGTCAGTAAGCGACTGGAAGGTCACGGTGGTCGGATCGATCAGTGCCGCCACGTCCGTGAAACGCACGGTCGATCGCCCCGCCGCAAGCGTCATCGGACGCGTGTCGCGCACCATGGCGTAGCCCGGCACCGCCATCCCGCCCGGGGTGCCACCACCGGGAACCGGCCGATAGAACTCGACCGGCACGGCGCCGGGCTGGGCCGAGCTGTAGATGGTGATCGCGGTGCCGCCCGTATCGGCGGCGTGCGCGCCGGCAGCGACGGTGAGTCCGACGGCAAGCAGGGTCCGGGAAAACGTCTTCTTGTGCATGGGGCAGATCCTCCGGCGCGGGCGGTAATGGTTCCCGAAAATGCGACCCATGTCGCGCTTTTCGGGCGGGTTAACAGAACTGTGAGCAGTGCCATGCGTGTGAACGGGCGGGAAGGCACGATGGGGCTATGGACGCCGCCACGCAGATGCTGCCGGACGTGCCGCTGACGGACGCGCCGCCACCGCGCCGTGCCGCCGGCCCCTCCCAGTCCCCCGCCGCCGCCCCGAATGCCGCCCAGACCACCGGCCAGGGCGCCCAGGGAGCCGCATGGGCCGCTCCGGCGATGGACCGCAACTTCATCGAGCGCAACCAGATCGTCGAGCGCTATCTCTCGGGGCGCCTGCCGCCCCGTGGTGCCCTCGAGTTCGAACGCTTCTGCACCGAACACCCCGACCTGCTCGACGCGCTCGGCCTGCCCGCGCGCGTCAATGCCGGATTGCGGCTGCTCGAGGTGGGCGGCAAGCCCGAGCCCTGGGCCGAGAAGACGCTCCCCCTCTGGCAGCGGCCGCCGGTCGTGATCGGTGCCCTGGCACTCGCGCTCGTGCTGCTCATCGTCTCGGCGGTGCTCGCATCGCAGCTTGGCCAGCGCAGCGACGAAATCGCCGCACTCGAAACGCGGGTCGCGGAGCAGCCCCTCGCGCCCGCGACCTCCACGCGCACGATCAAGCTCGTGCCGGCGCGTGGCGGGCCGACGAGTTCGCCTGCGGTGGTGGTCGGTGCCGGCACCGTTCAGTTCGCCGACTTCAAGATCGACATCGCCTGGTCGAAGTTCGACGCTTTCCGGATCACGATCGACCGTGCCGGACAGGGCCGTGTCGCGGTCCTGCATAACATGAAGAAGGATTCGAACGGCCACCTGCGCCTCGCCTTCAACACCTCGGCGCTCGGGCCCGGCAACTACGACCTGACGATCCAGGGCATCAACTGGCGTGGCGAGCCCGTGGCGCAGGCCTGGGCGACAATCGGCGTGCAGCGCTGAGCGGCGTGCCGGTCAGCGCCTGAGGACGAGTTTCTCGATCAGGTGGGGCGGCGTCGCGCGCCTGTCCCCGCGCCCGCGCGACACGCGATCGATGCCGATCGCATAGAGCGTCAATGTGCCGTCCAGCGCAAAGTGCATCCTGAGCCACTGCTTGTAGTCTTCGATGCGCAGCGACGAGAACGCTTCGTTCGCGTGGCGCCCGAACAGCTGCACCGACACCAGCAGGTACAGGCCGATCAGCACACCACCGACAACTGCGCCGGAAACGAAGGTCAGCGCCCCGGCGATCAGCAGCTGCGCGATGGTGCCGAAGCCAAGCCCGAGCACCCCGGTCGTGAACATCGCCGCGAGCCACGCGAGCGCAAGCGCGGCCGCGAGGTGCGCGATCGCGTGCGAAATGCCGCCGATCAGGCGGTACCAGCGCACATGCGTGTCAGTAAAGAACACGAACCCCCCGATGACGGTGAGCAGCCAGAGTCCATCCACCGGATCGCGCAGCGCAGCCGTCAGACTGGCCGCGACGGTCCCCGCCAAGGTCTCGATGTCCGCGGGCGACAGGCTCGCCGACGCGAACCATGCGGACAGCGTGTAGAGCACCGCGGGCAACACCAGGCCGTGCGGATTGAGCCACGGGAAAGCGAGATTGCGCCACGCGAGTCGTCGCGAGGTCGTGCGATCGGGATACACGGCGCGTTCCACGAACCCGCCCGGCAGGTCCCGCGGCCGCGGCGCGTGGGTGGGATGCAGGAAGGCGCCGCCGCCACCGGAGATGATCTTCTGCACGCCCGCGGGGTTCTCGTGCCGCCGGTAATGATGCAGATCGCCGGACAGGAACACGCGCACCGGACGCTGCAGGATGTCGCCGGCGAGCGTTGCGAGCATGTTGCCGTCATACGCCGCGTGTCCGGGGTAGGCCCTCTCGAAAATCCACTGCGGCTCCGGCACACAGAGGATCACCTGCGCCTGCGGCTCCATCGCCGCAGCGACACGCTTCAGGTACTGCACCTGCGGTTCATCGAGTTCGGAGCCGAGCTGCAGGTCGATTGCGACCAGCCACCAGTCGGCCGGCAGGCGCAGCGCAAAATAGCTGCGTGTCTGTTGCGTGCGGCAGCCGGCGAAGCCACGCTCCGGCCGGCAGAACGTGCGCGAGAAGGCAACCAGACTGTCGAACCAGTCATGGTTGCCCGGGATCGCGAAAATGTCGGGGCTCGTACCATGCGCCTCGAAGGCGTCCTGGTACGGCCACTCAGTGCGCCAGGCGTAGGCCTCTCGCGAGGGCCAGGGATACACCTCGTCGCCACCGAACATGAGCACCTGGCCGGATCGGGTCCGTTCGGCGGCTCCCCCGCCGGCCGGCGCGACATCGAGCGTGGGGCGCGCGAGTGCGTCGGCAATCGCATGCACCGGGTTCCAGCCGTCACCGGTATCGGCGACGTAGTCGAGCCACACGCCCGCGCCATCGGTGGCCGCATAGTCGAAGTGGCCCTGCGGCTGGCTGGCCAGCGCCTCGATCAGGCGCGGGTCGGAATGACGGCCGAAGATGTTGGCCGTCGTCATGTGGATCGCGGTCCGCATCAGCACGCGCGGATCGAACCAGCCCACCATCTTGGCGGCCTTGCGCGCAGGCTCCATCAGCCACCCCGCAGAGTCAGGAGGGGCGACTGGTCCACCACCGAGCGCGTGGCGAGCCAGCCGCCACCCGCCACCAGGGCGGTCCCGGCACCGAGCCCCCAGGCCCACACCCACGCGTCGAACGTGTACTTCACTTCCAGCACGTGTTTCGCGATCAGGTAACCGCCGACGCTCGCGCCGAGCGCAGCGAGCAGACCGGCGAGCAACCCGAGCGTGATGAACTCGGCCAGCACACCCGCACGCACGGTGCGCCGGCTTGCGCCGAGCGTGCGCAACATGGCGCTCTCGAAACGCCGCTCGTCGCGACTTGCCTGCACCGCCGCGAGCAACACGGTCAGTCCCGCGAGCAGGGTGAAGACGAACACGCTCTGCACCGCGACCGCCGCCTTGTCGATCACCCCGCGGACCTGTCCGAGAATGTTGTCCATATCGAATACCGACACGCTCGGGAAGCGTCGCACGAGCTGCGCGATCGGCCGTGGCTTGCCGGGCGCGAAGTACGCGCTCGTCATCCAGGTACCTGCGGTCGCATCGAGCAGGCCCGGCGGAAACACCAGGAAGAAGTTCGGCTGGAAGCTGTCCCACTTCACCTGGCGGATGCTGGCGACCGTGACTTCGAAGGTCTCGCCCGCAATGTCGAATGTGAGCCGGTCGCCGAGCTTCAGGCCCACGGAATCGCGAAACTCGGTCGCGATCGACACGAGCGGCTGGCCGGTGTCCTGCGGTCCCCACCAGCGACCGGCGACGATCTGGTTGTCATCGCCGAGTTCGCTCGCCCAGGTCAGGTTCTGCTCGCGATTCGCAAGCCCCTCGCCGCCCTCGTTGTTGAACGACATGTCCTCGAGCGGCCGGTCGTTGATCGTCGTCAGGCGACCGCGGATCATCGGCAACGCGCGTGAAGCCTCGGCGCCCGCGCCGTCGATGAACGAGAGGAACGCCTCGCGATCGGCGGACGGGATATTGACGAAGAAGAAGTTGGGCACATCCGCCGGCAGGCTCGCGCGCCAGTCCTCGAGCAGGTCGCGCCGCACCAGCGCGAGCAGCAGCAACACCATGATGCCGAGACCGAAGGCCACGACCTGCACGACGCTTTCGGCGCGGCGACGTGCGAGGTTGGCGATACCGTAGCGCCAGGCGACGCCGACCCGGCTGCGGAGCGACCCCGTGAGACGCACGAGCAGCACGCCAAACAACGCCAGCACCGCCACGAAGACCGCCAGGCCTCCCGTGAAGCCGAGCAACAGCGGCACATCGCGCACCACCCAGTAAATGAGCCCGACGATGGCGATCACGGCCGGCCAGAACGCGAGCCAGATGACGAGCGGCGGCGGGCCGACATCCCGGCGCAGCACGCGGATCGCGGGCACGCGCGAGAGCTGCAGCAGCGGCGGCAAGGCGAACCCGGCGAGTACTGCGAACGCCGTGACCACTGCCATCACGATCGGCACCAGGCTGGGCGGCGGAAGGCTCGCGACTGCCAGCAGACCGCGCAGCGCGCGCACCAGCCACGCCTGCGCAACGAAACCCGCCGCCGCTCCGATGGCCGCGGCGATCAGCGCCAGCAGGCCGATCTGCACGAGGCTCACCGTGAGCGTGAAGGCGCGGGTCGCACCGAGTGTCTTCATCAGCGCCACGGAATCGAGATGGCGCTGCACATAGCGGCGCGCCGCCATGGCGACCGCGATCGAGCACAGCAGCACCGCGACGAGGCTCGCCAGGCTCAGGAAGCGGCCGGCCCGGTCGGTCGCATCGCGGACCTGCGGACTCGACTCGGTGATGTCGAGCACGCGCTCGCCGGGCTGCTTGTTCTCACCGATCCAGGCCTTGAACGCGTCCACGTCGTCACGATCGCCGGCGAACAGCTGCGCATGGCGAACCCGGCTGCCCGGCTGGATCAGCTGGGTCGCCGGCAGATCCTCGACGTTCAGCAGCAGTGACGGTGCGAGCTCCGCGAACGAGGAACCCTGGTCGGGCCGCGTGACGAGCGCGCGTCCGACCCGAAAGCTCGCCGCACCGATCGACACTTCATCGCCCACCTCCGCGCCGATCGCGGCAAGCAGGCGGCTCTCCGGCCACACCTCGCCGCGCGGCGGCACACCGACCGCGGCGTCCTGCGGGGTACCGAACGATTCGGTGGCGATGACCACCGTGCCGCGCAACGGGTAGGCCGGACCCACGGCGTGCAGCGCCGAGAGCTGCGAAGTCTCGCCGTGGAACACGATCGACAACATGCCTACGCTGCTCCCCGTGGCGAGGCCGCGCCGCCGCGCCTCCGCGATATAGGCCTCCGGCAGCGGATTGGCCGACACGAGCCGCAGGTCGGCGGCGAGCACCTCGCTCGCCTGCAATTCCACCGCCGCACTGACTCGGCTCACGACGAAGCCGACTGCCGAAAGCGCCGCCACGGCGATCGTGAGGGCGAGGAGCAGCACGCCCAGTTCGCCCGAGCGCCACTCACGGGCCAGGGTGCGAACAGCGATGAGGACGGCGCGCATGACCCGGGAGCTCAGACGATCCGCCCGTCGTCCATGTGCAGCGCGCGCGTGCAGCGCCCGGCGAGCGCGTGGTCGTGCGTGACGAGCACTATCGTCGTGTGCAGGTCGCGATTGAGTTCAAAGAGCAGGTCGCAGACACGGGTGCCGTTCGTTGCATCGAGGTTGCCGGTCGGTTCGTCCGCAAACAGCACCGCGGGACGCGTCACGAAGGCACGCGCGAGTGCAACGCGCTGCTGCTCACCTCCCGAGAGCTGGCGCGGATAGTGGCCGGTGCGCGCACTCAGGCCGACCCGGTCGAGCGTGGCGGTCGCGAGCCGGCGCGCATCGGCTCGGCCCGCGAGCTCGAGCGGCAGCGAGACATTCTCGAGCGCGGTGAGCGCGGGCACCAGGTGGAAGGCCTGGAATACGAATCCGACGCGCTCCGCACGCAACCTGGCGCGACCGTCCTCGTCGAGCGCCGTGAGGTCCTGACCGGCGAGCCAAACACGTCCGGAAGTCGGAGTATCGAGACCCGCCAGCAGCGCGAGCAGCGTCGATTTTCCGGCACCGGACGGCCCCACGATCGCCACCGATTCGCCGGCCACGATCTCGAGCGAAACGTCGCGCACAATGGTCAACGGCCCTTCGGGGCTGGTAACCTGCTTGGTGATGTTTTCAGCTTTGAGAACAATGTCTCGAGTAGTCATCGGGCGGGCGCTCATCGTCCAGTGTCTGCTCCTGATGCCATTCGTCGCGCAGGCGGCCGAGCGCACGATCCTCGTGTTCGGCGACAGCATCAGCGCGGGCTACGGTCTCAAAGCCGAGGAGAGTTGGGTATCCCTCCTCCAGAAACGGCTTGTCAGCCAAGGGTACGGGTACCGCGTCGTGAACGCCAGCGTGAGCGGCGAAACGACGAGCGGTGGCATTGCCCGCCTGCCGCGCGCGCTCGACCTGCACTCACCTCAGATCGTCGTGATCGAACTCGGCGCCAATGACGGCCTGCGCGGCCTGCCGCTCGATCTGTCACGTCGCAGCCTCGCAGGCATGATCGAGGCCGCACAGGCGCGAGGCTCCGCGGTGCTGCTGCTCGGCATGCGTGTGCCGCCGAACTATGGGGCCCGCTACGCCGAAAGCTTTCACCAAATGTATGCCGAGCTGGCCAGGCAGTATGACGTGGCACTGGTGCCATTCTTCATGGAGAAGGTGGCGCTCGAACCCGGATTGATGCAGGCCGACGGCCTGCATCCCACCGCCGCGGCACAGACGCTGCTGCTCGACACGGCCTGGCCCGCGCTGCGCCGCCTGATAACCGGCTGAACGGAGATTGCCTTGGAAAAGTACTGGCTGAATTCATATCCGAAGGACGTTCCGACCGAGATCGACCCGAGCCAGTACGCGTCACTCAAGGAACTCGCCGAGAAGTGCTGCGCGAAGTACGCCGATCGCGACGCCTATGTAATGATGGACCGTGCAATGAGCTTCGGTGAACTGGAGCGCGAATCGCGCGCGTTCGCCGCGTGGCTGCAGCAGGAAGCCGGTGCGCAGCGCGGCACCCGCATTGCACTGATGATGCCGAACCTGCTGCAGTACCCGGTCGCCATGTTCGGCGCGCTGCGCGCGGGGCTCACGATCGTCAACGTAAATCCCCTCTACACCTGGCACGAGCTCGAGCACCAGGTCAATGACTCGGGCGCCGAGATCATCGTCGTGCTCGAGAACTTCGCGCACGTGGTGCAGAAGGCGCTGCCAAGCACGACCCTCAAGACCGTCGTGGTCACCTCGGTCGGCGAAATGCTCGGCGGCCTGAAGAGCACGATCGTCAACTTCGTCGTGCGCCGCATGCAGAAGAAAGTGCCCGCATGGGACATCCCGGGCGCCCACCGCCTCGGCCAGGTGCTGGCCCGGGGTCGCGGCCTGACGATGCAGCCGGTAGAGGTGGGTCCCGATGACATCGCCTTCCTGCAGTACACGGGAGGCACGACCGGCGTCTCTAAGGGCGCCGTGCTCACCCACCGGAACATGGTCGCCAACGTGCTGCAAGGCACGGCTTGGTTCGGCAGCTCGATGCCCGAGCGCGCGACCTATGTCATCGCGCTGCCCCTGTACCACATTTTTTCGCTGACGGCGAACGCGCTCATGTTCCTGCTGCTCGGCGGGCGCGGCATCCTGATCACCGACCCGCGTGACCTGAAGACCTTCGTGAAGACACTGCAGAAGTACCCGCCAAATCTCTTCATGGGCGTCAATACACTGTTCAACGGACTGCTGCACACGCCGGGCTTCGCGGAACTGGATCACAGCAGCCTCGCCGGCACTGTGGGCGGGGGCATGGCAGTGCAGGCCGCGGTGGCCGAGAAGTGGAAAGCCACGACGGGCTGCGTACTCAGCCAGGGCTGGGGCCTCACGGAGACCTCGCCGATCGCAACGATGAATCCCATGGGCAAGGACTACAACGGCTCGATCGGCCTGCCGGTGCCCTCCACGGGAATATCCATCCGCAACGACGCCGGCACTGCGCTCGGGATCGGCGAGATCGGTGAGATCTGCGTGCGCGGCCCGCAGGTCATGCGCGGCTACTGGAACCGCCCGGCAGAAACCGCGGAGGTCATGCTGCCGGACGGGTGGCTGCGCACGGGCGACATCGGGCGCATGGACGAAGCGGGCTTTGTCTACATCGAGGATCGCAAGAAAGACATGATCCTCGTGTCCGGATTCAACGTTTACCCGAACGAAGTCGAGGGTATCGCCGCGATGCACCCGGGCGTGCTCGAGGCCGCGGCCGTAGCGAAGCCGGATGAGCGTTCCGGCGAAGCGGTCGCACTCTTCGTGGTGCGCAAGGACCCCGCACTCACCGAGGAGGCGCTGATCTCGTTCATGCGCGAATCGCTGACCGCCTACAAGGTGCCGAAGTTCGTGTACTTCCGCAACGAGCTACCGAAGACAAATGTCGGGAAGATTCTCAGGCGGACGCTGAGGGATGACGTCGCGTAGCGCGCCGGGGTGGCCCTACAGTAGTTCTCCGCGACAGCGGTTCTTCAAATGCGTAAACGTGAATGCCCGCACGTACACATCGAGTGCGTCGGGATCTCGTCTTTGGGGCGCGCCGCGACTCAAGCCATTCATCTGCATTTGCCAAGAATGCCGACCCTTGCTGTTGGGCAAACATCCTGAAATCTCTTAGGTGCTCCTGTGGAAGATCATGAACAAAGGCTGTTCGCTCTATGAGGGTGTTCCCTTCCCCGTTGAGCCGAGTATTGAAATTAACGGTTGCCAAGAGGCGCTCTAGTGAGCGAGCAACATGGTCTACTAGCGCTGGGCTGAGGCGGCGAATGGTGGCCACGCGCCCAACCGGCAGATACTTGCCGCGCGCCGCGCGGCGAACGAGACCGAGCTGGACCATCTCTCGTACAACCGC
The DNA here is from genome assembly GCA_035342635.1 of Steroidobacteraceae bacterium. GTDB lineage: Bacteria > Pseudomonadota > Gammaproteobacteria > Steroidobacterales > Steroidobacteraceae > CADEFQ01. The sequence goes on along the minus strand of DAOQXO010000022.1, from coordinate 16,529 downwards.
AGCAGAATCAGCCTTAAGATCCTGTGAGCGGACCAGAGCCGCGACACTTGGCTTGGGGCCGTAAAGCCGAATTGCCTTCGGTACGATGCTGTTATCCAGATAGGAAGCGTTCCGATGCCACTCATGGAGTACCGCTCCTAAGATGCCGGAAGTGCTCTCCCGACGCCTATCCTCACTTCTGACTATTAGCTGAGCTTGGGCCAACTGCTGGACAGTGAGGCGCTTTACATCTCGTAGTCGGCCTCGGTCCTGAAGCATGAAAATGAAGATGGCCAGCAGAATGTCCTGATAGTAATCAAGTACATTTCCTCGGTTTGAGCTATCCATGCATCCCCCCACCTGTAGCAATTCGGCGATTCTTGACTGCAACTAGGATTTCTCACGATCGGGAGCTCGAACTCCGGTAGTAACAATTGCGGTTATGTCCAGAACTTTGACGAAGCCCTTACGCTTGGTAGTGCCACGCGTGACGGGATGCTCCCCCAGAGATTTGAGTGCCTGCATAGCAGCCGCGAGCGTTGTGTGAATTCGCTGTCGTATCACCGCTTCGTCCGCGCGAGTCTGCACTGCAATAGCGACACTCTGCACAATCGGAGGGGATCCATGGCGAGACACGGCCACTTGACCAATGGCTTCACTTGTTGCTCGAATTATCGCTCTTGTATTACCGAGGTCCCGTCGCAATCGCGAACGAGCGTTGGCTCGTAGATAGACCATCCCTTGACTCACGCGCACCACACCGGCGCTCTGGAGTTCTGCGAGCACAGCCTTCTCAGGTACATCGCCACAATAGCTACGTGCGAGAACGGAGAACCCGTCTTTCCCACTCGTTAGCTCCAGCCGTCGTGGACGACCTTGTGCGTCCAAGAACCGTTTGTCGGCCATCCAGGCCGATACTAGACGCCATGCACGATGCTTTGGCGCCGCGGCGATGGGACCGTTTGCCTTGAATTTGGTCATTAGCCGCCGAACTTCGACACGACTCAGGCCTGTGACCACGGCGATGCGCGAATAGCTAACTCGCCCATTGCGTAGTCTGGCGCTGAGCGCAGCCTGGCGAACACACTCCAGTTTAAGGATATCCGCAAGCTCCATTGGAGTCGTACCAAATCGAGTCGCCAGAACTGCGAGCTGCTTAAGGAGCGGTGTCATCGCCAGTTCCGCGGACTCAATCTCTGGCATCTTGGCAACATGAACGCCAGCAGAATTCTTGTGCATTCCTCTGCGGTGAACTCGCGACGCCACCTCAACCCCAATATCGGCGAATGAATAGGAACTCTAGTAGCCCTCCCTACTCGCTAGTGCCGCACGAGCCCACCAATGTCAACTTGCGAATCTGAAAAGATGGAGGGCTAGTGTGAACGGGAGGGGTAATGGATAGCTGAAACATCTCGGCATTGAGATGTGCGCCAGGAGGAATAGCGAATGGTCTCGGCATCGCTCCGAGGGACGGAGCGTGAGCGGCCGCCAACGTCGGCTAATTGGTACCCGAGCCGATGATCCCGTTGGTGCCGGAACCAATGATGCCGTCGGTACCGGACCCGATGATCCCGTCGGTACCCGAGCCGATGATCCCGTCGGTACCGGACCCGATGATCCCGTTGGTACCGGAACCAATGATCCCGTTGGTGCCCGAGCCGATGATGCCGTC